>JBBPZZ010000045.1:0-5112 GCA_038198445.1 Rubrobacterales bacterium | reverse complement strand
TAAGAACTGGCTCAATCTCAAAGGATCAAGCACTTGAGTTACGGCAAATACACTATTCTTTACGAAAAAGACGATGTGTACTACAAGCTTTGCAAAGTATTCTTTGGTGCAGACGGTTCATACTATGTCACTTCTCCCTACCATCCTGCTCAAAAGGCTTTGCTGCATCTAACAACAGTCAACTATGCTTTGTCCGAAATGGAGACTCCTTACGAAAAATCAGTTGATCTCGCCTCAGCCGAAGATGACGAACGAAGAATCAAGTTGTCACACCATCCAGATGGCTTTATCCAATTTTCAGGCGAAGGGATATTGTCGGGGAGGAACCAGGACGGCAGCATACGCGGAATCGGGGTCATGTCGTGGCCTTTGGATGCTCCAGTTAGAGGTCCAGCATTTGCCGTTTCGATGCTTGGTGTGAAAAATTATGAAAGAACAGAAAGACCAAGAGGCGATTCGTGCGTTTTCAACTACAAAGAGCTTACGCTCATGCCAGATGCCAATCTTTTTATTCTAGAAGGTCACTATTTTCCTCCACTTTGGCGGCGATTCATTAGAATAGAGCCCAATGGAACGAAAACCATATCTGTAGTACACCCCGCAGGTGCCGTGCTGAAACTGAAGGTTATATTTCCATCTGAGCATTGCGCTCGTCAAGGCTTTATTGGCCTAGAACTCTATACTGATCGTTGGGATTCTGCGGGGGCAAAATCTGGGTTTACGCTCTCTGGGTCTACTGGCAATCTTAGGAAAAACGAAGAAGGGCAATTACTTGGAGACGGCATCTATTGCGTTTATCCACGCCAAGGCATACCAACTCGTCGTAGCTTGGACTATGTAGTGGATGAAGTATCTCCACAATCTCCCTGATACGGCGGTCTCCTATAAATCTCTACAAGTCCCTCATTCGGTAGGATATTTCCTTGAATAGAGCATCACACTTCTCTTACAGCACACCACCGGTAGACTTAACCCCGCCGAATAAGGCGCACTTCGACGCTTCTTCGCAGGGCAGATCTATCCGTGGCACTCCGAGACGTTTCAGATTCGCTATCGAGGTCCCGAAGATTACTTGCCGGATACCGGTCCACAGGATCGCTCCGAAGCACATCGGACAGGGCTCGACGGTAGTGTAGAGAATGATGCGGCTGCGTTCCACATCAGGGTATGTATCAACGAGATTCATAATGGCGACGGTCTCGCCGTGCAGGATGGGATGCCTTCCGGCATCATTCAGGCCCTCGGCCACGATCTCACCCGACTCGCGGTCTACAATGACAAAGCCGAACGGAGCGTCGGGGTTGCCGTGCGCGATCTCTATCGCCCGCTTCATGTAGCGCTCGTGGTCCGCGATTACCTGCCGAGCAAGTGCCGGAGCGCCTCTTCCAACTCCGAATAGCGGAACGTATAGCCGGTGTCTTTCAGCTTCCCTGGTTCCATGCGCTGGCTGGAGAGGAGCAGCGCGTCCGCGACCTCTCCGAGGACCAGCCGGGCCGCGGGTGCCGGCAGTGGGAAAAGCGTCGGACGGTTAAGTACCCGGCCCAGGACTCTTGTGTACTCCGCGTTGGTTAGCGGGTTCGGGGAGCCGACGTTGACCGGGCCGCTCACGGCATCGTTCGTCAGGGAGTGGACGATGGAGCCGACCACGTCGTCGAGGGCCACCCAGCTCCAGTATTGGCGGCCGGACCCAATCTTCCCCCCCGCTCCGAGCTTGAAGATGGGCAGCGTCGTCCCGAGCGCGCCGCCTTTGGGACTCAGCACGATCCCGAGCCGCGTATGGACGACCCGGATGTCCGCCCCTCTAGCCGGATCCGCCGCCGACTCCCAAGCTTCGCACACGTCGGCCAGGAAGTCCGAACCGGGCGCGCTTTCTTCGGTCAGAAGCTCGTTGCCCCGGTCGCCGTAGTACCCGACCGCCGAGGCGCAGACCATGACCTTGGGCGGAGTGCCGAGCCGGGCAAGCGTCTCGGCCAGAAGGTACGTGCCTTTAACGCGGCTATCGAGGATGCGTTTCTTTTTCTCGGGTGTCCAGCGTCCCTCGGCGATGCTCTCCCCGGCGAGATGTACTACGCCGTCTACTTGTTCGAGGTCGCCGTCTATATTACCGGCGTCGGGGTCCCAGTGAATGATGCTGTCCGAGGACGGTTGCGAACGGGTGAGTTGCATGATTCGGTGTCCGCTATTCTCCAGCTCCGGTATGAGGGCCGAGCCGATCAAACCCGTCGCCCCACTGATCAAAACGTTCACGCCCTACCTCCAGGCTTCGCCGCTACTACCCACATGGTAACGTCCCAACTCCGGCGGAGAATATAAACTCTCATACGTGCGTACCTACTCACACATCTTGCTGACCTACGCCGCCGTCCGGCGCGCAAGACCCTCCGGCGCCGCGCCCGCGGTATCCGCCGCGCTCGGCGCCACCCTCCCGGACATACCTGCTCTCGTAGGAGGAAGCTGGCTCACGGTACGCCACCTCAAGCGTTTCTCGCGGCAGGAGTTCGATACCGAAGTGTGCGGCAGGAAAGCGTTCTCGGGACCGGACGCCGCCTTGCATTCCACGCTCCCTATAGCGGCGGCGCTTACACTCTACGGGGCGGCCGGCGCCGGGAAGCGTGATCCGGGAGGCGCAGCGCTCACCTTTCTACTCGGCTGGGCCGGACACGTTGCCGTGGATACGTTGACCCACGGCAACGACGCCCGCCCTATATTCTGGCCCCTATCCAGGTGGCGCTTCCAGAGCCCACTCTCGTACCGGGAGCGAGACCGACACGGGCTCGCGTTCACCATTGGCGAGCACGCGGCCTTGCTGTTGGCCGCGTGGCGGTTGCTCCGCTTCTAGGCGGAGAGGGGCAGTTTGCTCTCGCGCACCTGCACGGGCAGTCCGCGTTTGATCTTGTCGAAGTCCTTGATTTCGTTCTCACCGACGAGCGTCGCCGCGATACCGTCCTTGCCGGCGCGCGCCGTGCGCCCTATGCGATGCACATAGGTCTCCACGTCCTCTGGGAGGTCGTAGTTGACGACGTGCGAGACGTCCGGGATGTCGAGGCCGCGCGCCGCGACGTTGGTCGCGACAAGGATACGCGTCCGGCCCCCTGCGAAGGCAGCGAGCGCCTTGTTGCGCTGCGCCTGCGTCTTGCCACCGTGCAGCAGGCCCGCGCTGTAGCCGCCCCTCTCTAGCTGGCGGTGCAGCTTGGTCGCGCCGTGCTTCGTCCGGCGGAACACTATCGCCAGAGGCTCTTCCTCCGCGTCGATCAGGGTTCGTAGCGCGCGCGTCTTGTCGCGGCCGTCCACCCGGTAGTAGACCTGTTCCACAGTATCCACCGTGGGAGCTTCGGACTCCACCGCGAGCCACTTCGGAGAACGCATGTGGCGTTTCACCATGCCACGTATAGCGTCGGGCATCGTGGCCGAGAAGAGCGCCGTCTGCCGCCCGTCGGGCGTATGCGAGAGGATGCGTCCCACGTCCGGCGCGAAGCCCATGTCGAGCATCCGGTCGGCCTCATCGAGGACGAGGTAGCGCACGCTGCCCAGCTTCAGCGTCCTCCGCTGCAGGTGGTCCAGGATGCGTCCCGGCGTACCGACGACGACCGGGTTGGAGCGGCTTTTGAGAGCTTTGATCTGCGGCCCTATATTCGTGCCGCCGCACAGGACGAGCGGGCGTACCGGCGAGAACCGGGAGAGGTTGGAGATCTCCGCCGCCGCCTGCGCCGCGAGCTCCCGCGTCGGCACCAGAACCAGCGCCTGCACGCCCCGCTCTCTCCGATCTATCGCCTCGATCAAGGGTATCGCGAAAGCGGCGGTCTTGCCGCTGCCGGTCTGGGCGAGACCCACGACGTCCAACCCGCGCAAAAGCTCGGGCAGCGCCAGCGCCTGGATCGGGGTCGGACCGTCCCATCCCTGCTCCGCCACGGCCCGGTGGACCTGTTTGGAGAAGCGAAGATCTCCGAAAGAGAGGCGCGGGGCCTCGGTAAGTGTGTCCGTCATCAAAATGGATGGTTCCTTCCTCTAGTCGTATGTAGTAGCCGCCATCATAAGGAGCTGTACGTCATGGGCGGCCACTCGACGGGAGAGGACAGGCTCAAGGCACAAAAAAGAGATGCGCTCTAAACTCCGGCATCTCGATAATCGTGGACGTATGTTCTCGATTACGTAGCCCGGACAGTATACATGCAACATGCACATAGTCAAACCTACGCGAGCCGGCCCCCTCGACGGCCCGGCTCGCGGAGGTATTTCTAGCGGTCCAGCCTGGGGCGAACGGATTCTCCATTGGGGGCGTTCAGGCTGCGTTGCTGTTTCTTTTCCGTTTGGCCGTCCTCGGAGGCCATGCCCGCGCCGCCCGCGAGGGCGCTGATGGTCCCAGCGAGGTCCTGTATCTCGGAGGGGACGACGAAGAGCTTGCTCGCCGGTCCCTTGGCCATCTCGGGGAGGGCCTTGAGGTAGAGGTAGCGAAGCGATTCGGGAGAGAGGTCCGAGTTCTCCAGGCGCTCGAAGAGCTTGCCGGTCATCTCGATCTGGGCGGCCTGGACGTTGCGGTAGGCTTCCGCCTCGCCGGAGGCGCGCAAGACGGCGGACTTCTGCTCGCCTTCGGCCTTCAGGATCGCCGACTCCTTCGCGCCCTCGGCCTGCAGGATGGCGGCACGCTTGTCGCCCTCGGCGGTCAGGATCGCGGCGCGGCGGGTCCGCTCGGCCTGCATCTGCTTCTCCATCGCCTGCTGGATGTCTCTGGGGGGTGTGATCTCCTTGAGTTCCACCCGCGTTACCCGGATGCCCCACTTCTCCGTCACCTCGTCCAGGATAGTGCGGAGCTTCGCGTTGATATCGTCTCTGGAGGTCAGCGTCTTGTCGAGGATCAGGTTGCCAATCACGTTCCGCAGCGTAGTCTGCGTGATCTGCTCCAGCGCCAGATGGAAGTTAGCCACCTCATACTCCGAGGCCCGCGCATCCACGACTGCGTAGTAGACGACGGTGGAGATCTGCATCCCCACGTTGTCGTTGGTAATTACCGCCTGCGGCTGAAATGAAACGACCTGCTCGCGCAAGTCGGTCTTAGGGAGCATACGGTCCATGACCGGGACGACGAACGTCAGACCGCTCTCCGCCGTGCGATGG
>JBBPZZ010000044.1:0-11481 GCA_038198445.1 Rubrobacterales bacterium | reverse complement strand
GGGCCGACCACCACGACTGTCTCATCCACGGGCGCTTCCCGCAGCGTGGCGAGGGCGGCCTCGATCAGAGGCCGCCCCTCGAACTCCGCGAGTAGCTTTCCGCCTCCGAAACGGCTACCGGCTCCGGCGGCCAACAAGATTGCCGATACGCCGTTCATCGCTCTCTGGCCGTCACCCCCGCCGTGTCCTCGGCATCCTGCGGTTCGGACATGTCCGGCACCGGTGTATGAATAGGACCGGAGCGCTCCGTGAGACGCCCGCCCGAATGACCGGTGTTCAGAGCGACGATCTCCGCCGCTATCGCGACCGCCGTCTCCTCCGGCGTGCGCGCACCAACGTCGAGCCCGATGGGACTGCTGACGCGTGCGAGTTGCTCTTCCGTTACGCCTTCCTCTTTCAGACGCGCCGTGCGGTTGTCGTGCGTCCGGCGGCTCCCCATCGCCCCGATGTAGCCGGCCTCGGTTTCGAGAGCCGCTTTCAGCACCGGCACGTCGAACTTGGGGTCGTGGGTGAGGACGCAGATGACGCTGCGTCCGTCTACCTCGGCGGTCTTGAGGAACTCGTCCGGCCAGGCGACGACGACTTCGTCGGCGGAGGGAAACCGCTCGCGGGTAGCGAATACGGGACGCGCGTCGCACACGATCACCCGGTAGCCCATAAACTTTCCGATGCGGGCCATGGCGCTGGCGAAGTCTATGGCACCGAAGACGTACATCTTCGGTGGCGGGGCGAAGGACTGGATGAAGACGGCAACATCCTCCATCCGGCGCTGTCCGCGCGGACCGTAGTGCGTCGTGCCGGTCTTGCCGCCTTCGAGCATCCCGCGCGCCGTCTCCACCACGGCCTTATCCAGCTCGCCATTGCCGGCGGTGCCAGTGTGGCCGTCCGGCGTCACCAGAACCTTACCGCCGGTACCTGGTCCCTGGATCACCGTCGCCACCGCAACCGGCGACTGCTCGGCGAGCGCAGTGTGCCAGCGGGAGAGCAAGTCTCCCATCAGTAATCCACCCGCTCAACGAAGATGTGGATGATCCCTCCACACGTCAGCCCCACCCCGAACGCCTCGTCATCCGAGATGCCGTAAGAGAGCAGCCTCGGCTCCCCGCTCTCTATCGCCATCATCGCCTCCTCATACACGGCAGGCTCCACACACCCACCGCTCACCGAGCCAACGACCTGCCCATCCTCCGAGACAGCCATCGAGGTCCCTGGACCCAGCGGTCCCGAACGTTCGACCTTGACCACCGTGGCGAGAGCGGACTTCTTGCCCTCCTCGCTCCACTTCGCAACCTTGTCCACTACAGGGTTCACATCGTACCTCCCGAAATTTTTCCAGATTCTATCTTTCCCGCTCGGCGGCGTCGGCGATGGCATGGGCGAGCGCTTCGAGGCTATCGAAGTTGTGGCCGGAGAGGAATACGTCCACGTGCGGGAGCGCGGCGGCCATCCCTCCCGCGAGCGGCTGGTATCCGGGCGCTGCCTTGAGAGGATTGACCCAGATGACCTTGTAGGCGAGGCGGCCGATGCGCTGCATCTGCTCGGCGAGGACGTTCACGTCGCCCCGGTCCCAGCCATCGGATAGGACCACGATGACCGCACCTCGCGCCATCCCGCGCTGGCCCCAGCGATCCACGAACTCCTTCATCACGTCCCCGAGGCGGGTGCCGCCGGAGAGGTCCCGCACGGCTCCGGCAGTCTGCCGCAGGGCCTGGTCCGGATCCTGCGTCCCCAACTCTTTGGTTATCCGCGTCAGCCGCGTGCCCATCGAGAACGCCTCCAGCCGTGCGCCGGAGATCACACCCGCGTGCAGAAAACGCAGCAGCGCCCGGCTGTATGACCCCATTGAGCCGGATACGTCGCACAGGAGCACCACCCGCCTCGGCTGGACCCGCGCCTTGCGGAAGCGATGCCTTACTGCTTCACCGCCGGTACGCATGGCGTCTCGTAGGGTGCGGCGCGGGTCGTGGCGTCCACGAGACGCGGACTCCAGGCGACGGCTGCGGCGCAGGGCGCCGGAGATCCGCAGATCGGCGAGCAGTCGTTGAAGCTCGGCGAACTCCTCGGAAGAGTAGAGGGCGAAGTCCTTGGAACGCAGGACCTCGACCGGACTGTAGCGGAGCATCACCGCCTCCTCACCGCTCTCGTTCTTCTCGACCGTCTCCTTCGGCGGCGCGACGGAGTCCTCGGGGATCCGGACAGAGAGGCTCGGCTTGGAACGCGGGCGGTCCTTCGCGTTACCGCCACTGTCCCAGAATAGACCGAATGCCCGGTCGTAGACTTCTATGTCCTCGGGACGGGAGAGAAGCGTTACTCGCCCGGACCAGTACACGTCGTCGCGGCGTCCGGCGTCCAGTTCTTCGAGAGCGCGGGAGAACTCCACGATCCTGTCGGTCCCGACGCGCAGGCCCGCACCCCGCAGCACCCGCCCGAACGCGACCGCCGCGTCGAGCATCGGCGGAGCAGTAGCCGGTACGCCGTCCTCAGCCACCGTCTCTATCCACCGGCTGCGTTGAGGCCGCCTATGAGCTTTATGAGGCCCGCCGCGCTCGCCCTATGCTGGTCCTCACGGTACTTGAGTACAGAGCCCAAAGTGGCGGCGACGAGACTTTCGTCCAGTTCCTTCGCGCCGAGAGCGACCAGGGCCTCCGTCCAGTCCAGGGTCTCGGCGACGCCGGGTGGTTTGTAGAGGTCCATGGCGCGCATCTTCTCCGTGGCGGCGGCGACCTGCCGGGCCAGGGTCTCTTCGGCCTCCGGGACTCTCAGGCGCAGGATCTCGACTTCCCGCTCGAAGCTCGGGTGCTCGATATAATGATAGAGGCAGCGGCGCTTGAGCGCGTCGTGTACCTCGCGGGTACGGTTGGAGGTCAGGATCACGACCGGCGGCCTCTGTGCGACGATGGTCCCGAGCTCCGGGATGGTCACGGCGAAGTCCGACAGGATCTCTAACAGGAAAGCCTCGAACTCATCGTCCGAACGGTCCACCTCGTCGATGAGCAAGACCGGCGGCATCGGGCCTCGATGCTCCAACGCCTGCAACAGCGGTCGGCTCACCAGGAACTCGCGGTTGTAAAGGTCGCGCTCGACGTGCTCTCGATCTTCGTCGGCTCCGAGAGCTTCGGTAGCGCGAATGTGGAGTAGCTGACGAGCGTAGTCCCACTCGTAGACAGCCTGGTAGATGTCTATACCCTCGTAGCACTGAAGGCGGATGAGCGGAGTCTCAAGAATGCGGGAGAGGACCTTGGCGACCTCAGTCTTGCCGACACCGGCCTCGCCTTCGAGGAAGAGCGGACGTCCGAGCTTTAGGGCCAAAAAGATCGCGGTAGATAGACCCTCGTCGGCCAGGTAGTCCGACCCCCGAAGCTCCCGCTGCAGCTCCTGAGAATGAGAAACGCCGGGGGGCAAGGCCCCCCGGCGGTCAACGGCCTTGCTCAACGGGAGAGAGCCTCCTCCACGGCGCGTTTCGTGAGCACCCGCGCCAGATGGCGACGGTACTCGTCGGAGGCGGCGATGTCCGAGGACGGGCTGGTACCCTCATCGGCGGAGTTGCTCGCCTCGGCGACGGAGCCTGGGTCCGCGCCGGAGAGGGCGCTCTCGGCGGCAGTCGCGCGTAGCGGCGTCGAGCCCATATTCGTCAACCCGATGCGGGCCGTGCCGATGGAGCCGTTAGACTTCTCGACCACGGCGGCGACCCCGACCACGGCCCAGTCCATCATGCGGCGGGTGAACTTCTGGTACGACCAGCCGGTGCCAGCGGAGAGCTTGGGAACTCGGACCTCCGTGAGGACCTCGTTCTCCTCCAGGTCGCTCATCAAGTAGTCCTTGAAGAAGTCCGCGACCGCCACGCTCCGCTCGCCGTTTGGTCCCTTCACGACAAAGCTAGCTTCGAGCGCCATCAGCGCGCTCGGCAGGTCCGAGGCCGCGTCGGCGTGGGCGAGTGAGCCGCCGATGGTGCCGCGATGGCGGACCTGCGGGTCACCAACGAGGGATGCGGTGTAGGAGAGCAGGCCGCAATGCTCCTGCACGATAGGGTTGCGTTCCACATCGGTATGGCGGGTCATCGCGCCGATGGCGAGATGGTCGCCATCGTCTCGCACATAATTCAGATCGGGTATGCGACCGAGGTCTATGAGGACCGCCGGAGCTGCAAGCCGGAGCTTCATTATCGGCAGTAGCGAGTGGCCGCCCGCGAGGAGCTTGGCCTCGTCGCCATGCTGGCCTAGAAGCTCCAGGGCATGATCTACCGACTCGGCGACCTCGTAGTCAAAAGCTACGGGGATCACAGGGATTCACCTCCCGAGGTAGTGTGGTCTGTTGACTGCGCCGGCACGGAGGGGTCCGCGTCGCGCGTACCTGAATCGCGGCCTTTGGCCTCCTGGATCGTGCTCCACACGTTGAACGGCAGGGCCGGCATGTCTATGTGCGTCACTCCCAGGTGCGAGAGCGCGTCGATCACGGAGTTGATGGCCGCCGGCGGCGCCCCGATGGTCCCGGCTTCCCCCACTCCCTTCACTCCAAGAGGGTTGGAGGGCGATGGCGTCACGGTCCGGTCCAGGGTGAAGTTCGGAAGCTCCGGCGCTCCGGGGATGAGGTAATCCACCATCGAGCCAGTCGTGAGGTTACCGTTCTCGTCGTAGACGGCCTCCTCGTAGAGAGCCTGGGCGAGGCCCTGAGCGATGCCGCCATGAAGTTGACCATCAACGATGATCGGGTTGATCACCGGCCCGCAGTCGTCTACAGCGAAGTAGTCCCGTACCTTTACCTTGCCGGTCTCGGTGTCCACCTCCGTAACGCAGATGTGCGCCCCGAACGGGAAAGTGAAGTTCGGCGGATCGAAGAAGTGCTCCTCCGAGAGCCCCGGCTCCATTCCCTCCGGCAAGTCGGCGGCCAGGTAAGCAGCTCCGGCGATGTCCTGGATGGTGACGCCCCGGTCCGGGGAGCCCGCGACGCTGAACTTGCCACCCACGAACTCCAAGTCGTCCTCGGATGCCTCTAGCATGTGCGCGGCGACCTTCTTGGCCTTGTCGATCACCTTCTCGGCAGCCAAGTGTACCGCGACGCCGCCGACAGGGAGGCTGCGCGAGCCGTAGGTGTCGCGGCCCCACGGGGAGGAGGCGGTATCGCCGTGGATGACCTCTACGTCCTCGACGGGAACTCCGAGAGCGTCGGCGGCGATCTGGGACCAAGACGTCACGTGGCCCTGGCCGTGCGGTGACGTGCCGGTAACGACTTCGGCCTTGCCGGAGGCTAGCAGCCTGACGGAGGCCATCTCCCAACCGGCGCCACCGCCACCCAGGGCCGCCACCACCTTCGAGGGGGCGATGCCGCAGATCTCGGTGTAGGTCGAGAATCCAATGCCGAGCTGCACCGGATCGTTCGTCTCGCGACGTTGGCGCTGCTCCTCACGCAAGCCCTGATAGTCAGCCAACTCCAGCACCTTGTCGAGCGTCAACTCGTAATCGCCGGAATCGTACTGGATACCGGCTGGCTGGTTGCGCGGCTCGTCGAACTTCGGGTGGAAGTTCTTGCGCCGCACCTCCGCCGGATCCATGTCCAGTCGCCGCGCCAGCGCGTCCATGACGCGCTCGACGGCGTAGGCGGCCTCGGGACGGCCCGCTCCACGGTAGGCATCGGTCGGGGTCTTGTTCGTAAAGACGCTCAGGCACTTGAAAGAGTAGGCGTCGAAGTCGTAGATGCCCGGGTACATGAAAGCGCCAAGTACCGGGATTAGCGAGGTGCCAAGTTGCAAGTAGGCTCCCATGTCGGCGATCAGCTCGACCCGCATACCCTGGATCTTGCCGTCGTTGCTCGCCGCTATCTCAATGTCCTGGATCTGGCCGCGCCCGTGGGTGGTCGCAAGATAGTTCTCCGAACGTTCCTCGACCCACTTGACCGGCGTCCCGAGCTTCCTCGCCAGCGCGAGGGCTATCGCCTCTTCCGCGTAGACGTTCAGCTTGCAGCCGAACGCGCCGCCGACGTCCGGCGCCACGATCCGCATCTTCTGCTCGGGAACTTTGGTGAGTATGGAGAGCACGTACTTGGCGATGTGAGGGATCTGGGTCGAGGTGTAGACCGTGAACCCGCCGTTGAAAGGGTCCGGGTTCGCCACGACAGCCCGCGGCTCTATAGGCGTCGGGAGCACGCGCGGCTGTAGATAGCGCTCCTTGATGACCACGTCGGCGTTCGAAAACGCCTGGTCCACCTCACCGATATCCAGGTTCCAGGTATAGCTCTCGTTGGTGCCGTAGTCCTCGTGGACGAACGGCCCGCCCGACGCGGCGGCTTCGAGGTCCGTCACTACCGGAAGCTCCTCGAAGTCCATATCGATGAACTCCAAAGCGTCCTTCGCCGTGTAGCGGTCCGTGGCGGCCACGACGGCTATTGGATCGCCCAGGTAGTTGACCTCGTCCGTGACCAGCGGGTAGTGATCCGGAGCCTTCTGATCCGGTGTCATCTGCCAGCCGCAGATCAGCGGCGATCCCCACTCGTCCATCAGGTCCTGGCCAGTGAAGACGGCGACAACGCCCGCCTGCTCTTTCGCCGCCGACACGTCTATGTTCGTGATTTTGGCATGGGCCACGGGACTGCGAAGGAGCGCGAAGTGCAGCATCCCCGGCAACTTGATGTTGTCCGTCCAGTTGGCCTTGCCCGTGATCAGGGCCGGGTCTTCCTTGCGGGGTACGCTGCCCCCGACGTATTTCTCTGGTGCTTGAGTCACTCCAAACCCCTTTCTAGGACGCGACCGGGCTGCTGGAGCCCTGCATCTGGCCGGCCGCCTGCTGTACGGCCTTGATGATGTTCTCGTAGCCGGTGCAGCGGCACACGTTGCCTTCGAGGCCTTCCCGAATCTCATCTTCCGAGGGATTCGGGTTCTCCTTCAAGAGGCTGATGGAGGCCATGATCATGCCCGGCGTGCAGTAACCGCATTGAAGTCCATGCTGCTCGTGGAACGCCGTCTGCATCGGATGCCAGTCGCCGTTCTCGGCGATGCCCTGGACCGTGGTGATCTCGCGTCCGTCAGCCTGCACCGCGAGCACCGTACACGACTTGATCGACTCCCCGTCCATCAATATCGTGCAAGCCCCGCAGTTGGAGGTGTCGCATCCTACCTGTGTCCCCCCGATACCAAGGTTCTCCCGCAGGTGATGGATCAACAACAGCCTCGGCTCCACCTCCGCGACGTGCGGCTTCCCGTCCACCGTCATCTGGATTCTTCGCAACCTATTCTCCTTTCCCTTAGATGTCCCCAAGCGGAAATCGAACGCCGCGCATTCCGCCCTCGGTTCAGTTTCTCCTACCCGGTTCCCGAACCGCTGTTAGCAGTATTACAAGCGTTACTCTTTCCCCTCTATCCGGTGGTCTCGCAACCTGTTTATTCCCTATCAAACCGGAGTTTGGGCAGTCTAACACAGGTGGATTTCTTCGTGCATGTCGCCGGTGGAATAGTGCGTAGGATATGAGACAGTGGAAAGTTGCCAGTGAGCTACTGAGTTGTTAATAGTGGTAACTTACGCATACCGGCGTCTCCGGTGGATTATAGAATCTTCGAGCGGTTGAGCATATTGGAGTTGTTGGTGGTTTTGGATCTGGAATCCATGTTCGAAGAGTTGGCGCGTTCTTCAGACCTGCAACCTTTCCGCGACCTGATCGAACCCATCGAAATCTACGACCGCAAGCACAGAAGCGACCTCATCCGCACTCTGCGCGTTTTCTTCGCCGCCAACGCCAACGCAAGCGAGGCCGCTGACCGACTCTACCTGCATCGCAATAGCCTACCATATCGCCTGACACGCATACAGGAGCTAACCGGGCTAGACTTAAAGGACCACCGGGCGAGGCTCGCGCTTCAGCTCGGCCTGCTGGCGACCACAACTGAAAGGAGCAACAAAGATGAAACTTAGCGCCCGCAACCGGCTACCAGGCACGGTTACCGAGATAGTAAAGGGCGAGGCAGCCGCGAGGGTCTCGCTACAGGTCGGCGACAACCATATGGTCGCCCTCATAACCCGCGAGAGCGTCGAAGAGTTGGGACTCGAAGTGGGCAAGGAGGTCACGGCCCTCGTGAAGGCGACCGACGTAATGCTCCTGACCGATGAGGGCCTGGCCTAGAGCCCAGCGCCAACCCGCATCACTAAAAACCAGGACAGTACGGACATCCGACGCGCGCCAGGGCTCGCCTTCCTGTGGGGCGCTCCCATCGGGTTGCTGGGCGGCCTGATCGGTCTCGGCGGCGCGGAGTTCCGGTTGCCGGTGCTGGCCGGAGTGTTCGGTTACCGGGCTCGCCGCGCCGTCGCCCTGAACCTTTCCATCAGCCTGATAACACTCGTCAGCGCGCTCCTGATCCGGGGCGGCACGCTTTCTCTGGGGCCGGTGCTGAACCTCCTTCCGGTCATTGTCGCCATGATCTGCGGCGCGGTCTCTTCCGCGTACTTCGGCACGGCCCTCGTACACCGCGTCTCCGAACAGTTGCTTGAGCGAATTATCGTCTTGCTTCTCGTGGTGATAGGCAGCGCCCTGATGGTCGAAGCTTTCCTGCCGCGGGGCGTTCCGGGCTTGCTCCCCGAAGCGGTGTTTTGGCGCGTCGCCGCCGGGCTCGTGTTTGGTCTATTTATCGGGCTGGTGAGCAGTCTGCTCGGCGTCGCGGGAGGCGAGCTTATAATCCCGACCCTCGTCTTCGCCTTCGGCGCCGGCATAAAAGCGGCGGGGACGGCCAGCTTGCTCATAAGCCTCCCAACCGTGGCCGTGGGCATTTTCCGGCACGCTCGTCTCGGAGCTTTCTCCGAACGTCGAGACCTCACCGGAACCGTTGCCCCGATGGGTGTGGGATCGGTGATCGGAGCCGTCATCGGAGGATTGATGGTGGGCCTGATCCCGGCCGCCGCGCTCAAGCTCATACTTGGTGCGATCCTTATCTTCTCGGCGGTCAAGATCTTTCGCGGGCGTTGAAGCGCATCCTAGCCGTCGTACTCGGTCGCTCTCCTGGTCAGGTATCTCACGGCGAGGATGACGGTGAAGGCGAAGCCGAGTACCAGCACGGAGAGGGCCACGGCGGCGTCGAGGTCGCTCTGGAAGGCGGAGAAGATGGCGAGCGGTATGGTCTGGGTGACGCCCTGGAAGCTGCCGGCGAAGATGATCGTGGCCCCGAACTCCCCGAGCGCCCTGGCCCAGGCGGTCAGCGCTCCAGCCACGAGCGCCGGGAACGCCAGCGGTATGGTGATCCTGAAGAATACGGCTGACCGGTCAGCCCCATCGACCATCGCCGCCTCCTCGATGTTGCGATCTATCCCGGCGAAACTCGTGACAGCCTGCCGTAGGTAGAAGGGCGCGGCGACGAAGACCTCCGCCATCACCACCGCGACCGTCGTAAAGGTAAGGGTTATCCCGAATACGTTGAGGTACTGACCTATTAAGCCGAACCGTCCGAACGCCAAGAGTAGCGCAATCCCCGCCGCGCTCGGGGGGAGCACCACCGGCAAGTCCATGAGGGTGTTGACCGCCCGGTTACCGGGAAAATCCGTCCGCGCCAGCAAGTATGCGGCCGGAGTCCCCAGGAGCAGAAGGATCGTCATGGAGATCGAAGTGGTCTTGAGGCTCAGGAGCAGGGCGTCCCTGGCGACCGGAGAAGTCATCGACCGCCAGGCACTCTCGTTCAGCGTCCACAGTACGAGGCTGATCAGGGGCAGGCTTATGAAGCCCGCGAGCAGCGCCAGGGCGGCGACGGCCAGTCCGGACGCCAGCGTGTCGCCGCTCCTGATACGCCTCGATAAGAGGCCGCCTTTACGCTTCTTCATCAAGCCGCCGGCTCGAACCCCCACTTCTCGAGTACGCTCTGGCCCTTGTTACTTACCACTAGGTCCACCCACTTCTTCGCAAGGTCCGGGTTTTTCGCATCTTTGAGAGCGGCTATCGGATAGGTGGCTATGATGTTCAGTTTTTCCGGGATCGGGACGACTTTTGCCTTGTCCCTTACGTCCGGCGTGTAGTCGCTGGCGTAGCCGAAGGTTGCGTCGGCGTCTCCGACCGCCACCCGGTTGACGGACGCCCGCACATCCGACTCCCTGGAGACCACGTTGGAGAGAACACTCTTCTTGAAGTCGCTCCCGTACTCGGAGTTCGCCTTGTCCAGGATCTGCTTGGCGTACTCGGCGGCCGGGACCTCATCCGCCGCCAGCACGAGCTTTATACCAGGCTTGTCGAGGCCCTGGAAGCTCTTTATGTTCGCCGGGTTGTCTTTGGGAACCATTACTACCTCGCGGTTCTTGACGAATATCCGCGGCTCCCCGGCCACGAGGTTATCTTTTTCGGCGCTATCCATCTTCTCGGTGTCCGCCGAGGCGTAGACGTCGGCGGGAGCTCCTTGCTGAAGCTGTGCCAGGAGATCCGAGCTGGCCCCGAAACTTGTCTTTACCTTGACGCCGGGATTCTGCTTCTCGAAGTTCTTCGCCAGTTCTCCAAAAGCGTCCGTGAGCGAGGAGGCTGCCAACACGGTTACGGTACCCTCATTCCCTCCTCCGTTTTCACCGGACTTACCACCGCCACCCTGACCAGAGCTTCCGCTGGCGGCCTCGCACGATACAAGAGCAGACAGCGTCAAGAATATAACCGTAAAGACAATGTACTTCGACCGGATCAAACCCGCGCCCAACTCCCCTCCGACGTTTTAGATACGCGAAACCTTATGTTAGATAACGTTCTGTCCACAGTCTTTGTGCAACGTGCATAGACTTTCGTGCCGAGGAGTCTGAAAAGCAGCTCGAACCGTGGCTTTACAGGAGGCCGTTCTCGATGCTCTACTATCCAGAGCAGGTGCTCGCGTAAGCGAAAGAGGTGTCCAGTGAGGGAACAAGAAACTACAACCGAACTCAAGGCCGAAGTCGAGGCTCTGGCGAACTCCGTAGCGCCGGACGACGAAGTGCTGAACGAAATCGTAAAGCTCGTACACGCAGCGCATCCACTGTGGGACTGGAGCGGCATCTACCTGATGGTGGATGGCGCGCTCGTCGTCGGGCCGTTCGCCGGGTCTGATGAAGCGCCGGATCACTCGCGCATCGAAATCGGCGACGGTGTCTGCGGCACGGCGGTCGCCGAAAACCAAAACCAGATCGTCGAGGACGTGCGCGAGCTGGACAACTACCTGGCCTGCTCCCTACACACCCGCTCGGAGCTGGTCGTCCTGATCCGGCACGAGGGCGAAATCGTCGGCCAGTTCGACATTGACAGCGACACGATTGGGGCGTTCACGAGCGAGGACGAGGCGTTGCTCGAAGAGTTAGCCGACCTTATAGCGCCGCGCGTCGCCTCTCTGGCGGCTTCCCGCAGGAGCGCAGGCTAGGACTTCGCCAGTAGGTAGTGGCTCAATCATGGTAGATGAGAGAGGTTGTAGCGGTGCAGAAAGAGCCGCAAGCAAATCTCGTGCATCCGATCCGATTTGGAAAATGAGAGACTCTTCCTGACGAAGCGAGAAAGCCGCTGCCTTAAAGTGTT
>JBBPZZ010000043.1:0-4938 GCA_038198445.1 Rubrobacterales bacterium | reverse complement strand
AGCCCGACGATGGAGCTTACGGCGAAGATAAAGGCGACTTTCATGAACGGCACGGTACCCCCGACGCCCTGCACGATCAGGTACACGGCAGATATTTCCAGGCTCCAGATCACAAACGCGAGCGCGCTGCCCGCCGCCATCGGCGCCGCCGAAAGCAACTGGTTGGAAGCCCCATGAAAATCCGCCACGCGAGGAGCCAGCAGCCTCACCTTTGGTATGCGTTCCAGAAGATTGGCAAAAGACCTGGACAACCGCCCGGACCTGAGCACCAGGACTCCGAAAACGGTAATCCCCAGAAAGACTATTGGAACGCCCGGTCCGAAGCCGAAAGCCAGCGCACCCAGCAAACCCCAGGCCGCCATCCCTACACCATCCGTTACGCGCTCGGCTATGACCGCGGGGGCTGTTTTGGAGATGGGGTCCCCGGACACCTTGAGGATTAGCACGCTCTTCAAGACCTCTCCGAACTTTCCCGGAGATACCGTCATCGAGAGACCGGCGACGAAGATCGTTACGTCGGCCCGGCGCTCCAGATTTATTCCCAGATGCCGCAGGAAGTAGGACCATCTTCCGTACCGCAGGACATACGATATCCCTACCAGGCCCAGCGCTTCGGGGACCAATATCCAATCGAACCGCGCCAGCACCTGCCGCAGGTCTCCTACCCCCGATACGAGCGCCAGCGTCAGATAGACTCCGACCCCCAGGGCCAGCGCCACCGTGAAGTTTCGCTTTAGCGAGTCCACGCTAATAAACGCCGCGTAGGTTTCATGCCATAACTCCAGTATCTCTCCGCAAAGATGCCACGATGCGCCGCGTACGTCCAGACGAGAGACGGTTTGCTGACGGCGTCAGCACCCTTACACATCGCCAGTCGCGGTATCGGATGCGGAGCCGGTCTCCGCCCCTCTGATGCCGCCCTCGACCCGGTAAACGTAACCGTAGTCGTAGGCCAGGTCCCGTACTTCCAGCATCTCCACCGTCCGCAAGACGAGCCGGGGAAGAACTTTGGAAGAGAGCACCAACAGGTCGCTCAACTCCTGCTCCGACTCCAGTTCCGCAACCCCGGTCGCATAGTTCACCGGGAAGCCCACCAGCGCGTATGGAAGCTCAAGCTCCCCGGCCAGGACGACCTCGGGGCCGCAGGTCTGGCTCACCGCCGACACCCCGACCGTGCCGAGCCACCGGATCTCCGCGCGAGTCTCGAACCGCGGGCCGTTCGTGTGACCATACACGCCTCCCGCAACGGTCTCCAATCCCAGGTCCTCTCCCGCGAGCGCTATCTTCCGCCGCATGTGCGGTGAGAAGGGCTCGCTCTGGATCGAATGTCCCCTCAAAGGGTCGCCGGGCTCGGTGAACATCGTAGACGTCGCGCCGCTGGAGAGGAGGTTGTCCGGGAAGAACAGGTCGTCGAAGACGATCGGTTTCCCAAGAGGCAGGCCGGGATCGACCGCGCCTGTCGCGGTCGTCGCGATAACCGCCCGCGCCCCGAGTTGCTTGAGAGCCGCGAGGTGGGCCTGATGGGGGATCGTATGGGGCAGATGGTGGTGCCCCTGGTGGTGCCGGGAGATGCTCCCCACGGTCCAGGAGCCAACCTCGGCCACCGCCATCTCCACCTTGCCAAAGCGGGTTTCGACGACGCGCGGCTCCGGTCCTCCGGGGAGCTGGTAGATGCCCGACCCGGTAATGATGCCTACGTCTATCACGACGAGGTTGCCTCTGCGTCTTGGCCTTCGGGTTCTTGCTTTTGACGCCGGCGTTGTATCGTGGCGGCGACGGCCAGCGAGATCAAAGCCGCGCAGGTAATCAGTGAGACGACTATTCCTATTCGCAAACGCTTGGACTCGTAGCGAAACTCCACGGTGTGTTTCCCGGCCGGGACGGATACCGCCCGGAGCAGGTAATCGGCACGGTAGGTGGAGACGGGCTTGCCATCGACGTACGCCTTCCACGCCGGGTAGTACACCTCGCTCAACATTAGCATACCCGGCGCCTTGGTTGAGACGTTCAGCTCGATCCGGTCCGCTTTGTAGCCCGTCACGGAGGCCTGGTCGGCCGAGGTGTCATCGGGATTGGACAATGCGGGCGGCGCGTTCTTTATTAGCGCCGTCTTCTTTGGGTCTATCTTGCCGGACTGCAGCATCTCCAGTGCGTCCTTGGGTTTCGTCCGTCGGGCGGAGTGGACTATCCAGGCTCGCGGCATCGCGTCACGGTTTTCGAGCACCCGTACCTGGCTATCTTTGTACACCGTGGGATGCTCTTGCTCCAGATCCTTCAGGATAGCCTTTCCTTTGTCCGAGAGCGTGGCGAAGGTGGCGGGCACGGCGATGTAGCGGACGTTCAGGAGGTTCAAGAGCGGAGTGCCCAGCCCCGATGCGTATACGTTGGTGCCGTGATAGTTCTTCTGGGAACGACCGTTCAGAGCTTCGATGTAGTCATCGTAGCGGGCTAGATGCACCGGGTTGTAGCCCTGGACGCTTTGCAGGCCCATCGCGGTGGCCCGGTTCTCCGCCTGGAGCGCCCGAAAGTTGGGGCTCGTGAATCCTCCTACGTAGCGTCCCTCCGGGTTGTAGCTGAGGTACCGGGATGGGTCTTTACCCTTTGATTTCAAGAATTTGACGGCTCCCGTGGGATCGTAGTATCTACCCAGGTCCACCTTCACGATCTTATCTCCCCCCTCGAAGTCCGCATGTGCGTCTATCGTGACCAGGTCGGCCGAGAACAGGTCGAAGAACACGGTCAGCACCAGCAGTAAGACAACTAGACCGCGGAGGATCGCAAACCGGGACGGAAGCAGAGCGTATGCCGCCGCGAACACCAGGGCAAGGATTACCGTGAAAAAAGGACCCGCCAGGACCGGAACGTTGTAATGGACCAGGAAAGGCAGCGACCCCTCCCAGAGTCCTTTTCCAGTGATGCTCTTCAGCGTATCGCCATCAGGCGCCGGGGCGCTCCTGGTCAGCAGGAAGAGCGCGGCCAGGATGGGCAAGGCGATCAGCGAAGGCGTCTTTCTTCCGTATTTGCCGAGATCGGTAAGCGTGGCGCCCGCGAGCAACGCCGCGCCCAGGTAGAAGACCAGCATCACGCGGTTGGGGAAATGCGGATGTATCTGCTCGAAGTCGGGCAACTTGTACAGTAGGGAGTGTAGCGGCGTGAGCCCGCTGCCGGCGAGGGTGAGCGCGAAGACCATGAGGGCGGCGAAATAGGGGACCGCGTACCGGCCGCGGGCGATCAGCGGGGCAGTGAGGCCCAGCGTCAGGACCGCCGCACCTACGTAGTTGAACCCCGGAGATACGAAGAGCTGCTGCAGGTCGCTGGCGGACCAGCCGCCGATGAGGCTCGCGACGGCCTGCGAGTTATCACCCTCCAACCCGGCTTTAGAGTAGCCGTTCGCCAGGCTGGAGAGATTTTTATACTCAAGCCGGGGCAGCAGACCGGCGGCCGCCAGCCCGAACCCGAACACGAGGATCAGGGTGCCGTGCAGGAACAACCCCGAGACTCGCCCCCAGATGCTAAGGATAGTATCCGGCGGGGAAATGAGGGTGCGGTAGAGGACGTATCCGCCCAGGGCGAGCAGGGCGTAATAAGTGCCCTGCCCGAGCCATGAGGCCAGGATCTGGCTTACCGCGAGGCCCGACACGCCCCACCAGAGACCGCGTTGCAGCCAGCGGGTACTCCGGATGGCAAGCTCCACGCCCAGGATCGCCAGCGGAAGCCACGTAAGGACGCTGGGCCAAGCGAAGCAACAGATATTGTGTATAAACATATGACCGTTGAACTCGTAGATCGCCGCCGCCAGTAGGGCGCCCGCCGGTCCCATCTTGAGTGTCCGCGCGAGCGCGTAGGTGAAGAGACCGGCCAGCAGTACGTGCGCGAACAGGTATGTCTTGACAGCGGCGACGAGCGGCAAAAGGGTGAAGAGGATCATCGCGGGCAGGTAGGTCCAGCCTGAAAGAGGATCTCCGGTGAAGGGCGCGCCGGAGAACTGACTCGGGTTCCATACCGGTACGTTGCCGGAGCGCAGGCTCTCGCCAAGATACGAGTACCAGGTATAGAACTGGGTGACGGCGTCCGTCCCCACGGTAGTGCCGCCGGTCAGGAGGCCCCACTCGGAGACCAGGGTGAGAACTAGGATTACGAGTCCGGCCAGTAGGTCCGCGCGGCGTTCGGTGTTCGTTGGAAATCGGAAGCGCGGCTTCCTTACGGTGGAGGCCATCCAGGACCTAACCGGCGCCTTTCTCGCAGACGGCGTACTGGTACCACATATCCTGCCAGTGCCGGGCTTCTATCCAGGGCTGGGATTCCACGAGGGTCCGGAAACCGCCGGTGTCCAGCACGGATATCTTTCCGGGCTCCTTGTAGCGTCGGGGATGGCCGCCGTAGAGGTTCGCGAGCCGGGCGAGCAGCCGCATGGCGCTCAGTGGGACCGTGGCGCGCAGGGCGGAGCGTGGCTCGGCTATGAAGCAGCGTCCGCCAGGTCTAAGCAGCCGATGCATCTCCGCCAGAACCTGTTCTCGATCCGAGACGATAAGAAAGAGCCGTGAAGAGATCACGGCGTCCGCCCCGGACGCTGGATGGTCCAGGGCGAGCACGTCTCCCAACTCGAAGCTGCAGTTCTCTAGCTGGCTGGAAGCTGTTCGCGCGCGGTGTAGCTGGCGCGCGGAGCGGTCGATGCCGGTCACCCGCAAACGCTCCGAGTGTCCGGCAAGCCGGCGAGTATAGAAGCCGGGACCACAGCCGAACTCCATCACTCTGGCCCCGACTTCCGGGATTCCCTTAGGCCATAGCTCGGTCACAATCTTCTCGGTGTCGTCCCGGAAGAGGTGGTCGCGGCAGAAGGCATAGAGCCAGGGGAAGCGTTCGTAGAGGCTCTCCAACTCCGCTGAGTTATGGGGGTGAGGGTCCGGCACCCCGTTTGTCGCCAGGTTCTCCGCCATT
>JBBPZZ010000042.1:0-17295 GCA_038198445.1 Rubrobacterales bacterium | reverse complement strand
ATGCCCGGGCGATGGTAGAGGAGGCGGCCCGGCGCGTCCAGGTCCTCATAGTGGGCCACGATCTCGTAACCATTCTCTATTACGTAGGATTCGACGGCGGCTCTCTGCTCTTCGCGGGTGGGGAGCTCGCTCTCGGAATCGGTCCTTATGTAAGATGCTGCTAGTGTCACGAAGCCTGAATGATAGCACGCGTCGGGTCTGATACTATTCGAGAGTCAGCAGTTGCGTCGGGACGTGGCGCAGTCTGGTAGCGCACTCGGCTGGGGGCCGAGTGGTCGCCGGTTCAAATCCGGCCGTCCCGACTCCTTGAGAAGGGGCCGGTCGAGAGAGACCGGCCTTACGGAAAGGCTTACCTGAGCTTTGGATACGCTGTATTTTCTACTCGGCATTCTAGGGTTTTTCGTCGTCATCGCGGTTTTCTTCTTCGGTGGGTTCGTCCTTTTGGACTTTGTCTTCGGCAGGCGTGGGGGAGACCTCTAACCGCCGTCCGGCCCGGCTCGTGATCTCTTCGCTCAAAGACCTTCGTCTGGTCGAGCTTGGACGCCTGATTCTGCACGAGGCTCATGACGAGGGCCGTCTCGCCGATCTGCGCGAACGTATCGAGGCCGAAGGCGTTCAGCGCAACCCGGTCATCATCGCTCCGCATGAGGACAACTACCTCGTCCTGGATGGGGCGCACCGCGTTCATGCCATGAGGGGGATGGATTCGCGCTTCATACTCACCCAATGCGTCGAGCCTCCGGACAAGACGGAGAGCTGGAGCCATCACCTCGCTGGCATCGAGTCATCCGCCCTGCGGCGCATCGGGGAGATAGAAGTCTCCCAGTCGCCCGGCGCGCACTGGCTCGCGGAGCTAGAGCAGGGCACTGGTGAACGTTTCTATGTCCGTGCCCGCGGCTCCGGAATTCTCGCGGAGGTGCGGGCGTTGTGGAAGTTGGGGGAGATCTACCCGGCCGATGGCGTTGTGCGCCGGGTGGAGGCCGACCAATCCATCCGCATCGGAGATGGAGAGACGCTCATCCGTTATCGTCCCTTTACGGTGATGGAATTGGCGGACATCGTGCGTTCCGGGACGGTGCTTCCGGCGGGGATCACGCGCTTCCGTATCCGCGAGCGCGTCCTCGGCGTCCGTTTCCCGCTCGAAAAGATGAGAGATGGAGACCTGGACGCTCGGAACGTGGATCTCAGAAAGTTCGTCGAAGCCCGCCAGGAGCAAAATCGCATTCGCTATTACGGCGAGCCCGTAGTGCTTTTCGAGTAGCCGGGAACGCTGGATGTTCGAGGAGATTCAAAACCATAATCCTTTGTGCTACGCTGCAACCGTGACAGAGAGAAGTGGCTCCGCACGGCGAATAGATGCTGCCGGATACCAGCTCGGCCTACTCGATTATCTGAAGAATCCCGTCCAATTCATGAAAGGTTCCATTATCGCTGCGAAGGTGACGTTTTGACGGCCACGGTCGTCCTCGGCCTGGCCTGGGGAGACGAGGGCAAAGGACGGGTGTGCGACGTCCTGGCGAGGGATGCCCACTACGTCGCCCGCTACTCCGGCGGGAACAACGCCGGACACACGGTTCGGGTCGGCGAGGAAGAGTTCGTGGTTCATTTGATACCGTCGGGCATCGTGCGCGAAGGGGTAATATGCACCGTCGGCAACGGCGTCGTCATCAACCCGGAGGTGCTGGAAGAGGAGGTGACGGCGCTTGAAAAACGAGGCTTCAGCGTCCGGGACCGGCTGAAGATAGACGGCCGGGCGCATCTCATCATGCCGTACCACATCCGGCTTGACTCCCATCGGGAGAAGGCGCTTGGTAAGGCCAAGATCGGAACAACCAACCGCGGCATCGGGCCGGCCTACGAAGATAAAGTGGCGCGGGTGGGCATCCGGGTGCAGGACGTCTTCGACGAGGGGATTTTACGCACCAAGCTAAAGGCCGCCCTGCGCGAGAAGAACGCTATCTTCGAGGGCGTCTACGGCGAGGAACCCTACGACCCGGACGAGCTCGCCGAGTACCTTTTCTCCTACCGTGACCTGTTCTCTCCGATGATGGCCGACACCGGGACGATGTTGCGCGAGGCGCTAGAGCGCAGGGAGTCGGTGCTGCTGGAAGGCGCGCAGGCGGCGCTTTTGGACAACGATCACGGGACGTATCCGTTCGTTACGTCGTCGAACCCGACGGTTGGGGGGGCTTGTGTCGGGGCGGGTCTCCCGCCGAGGGCGCTGGAGCAGGTCATAGGGGTAACGAAGGCGTACACGACGCGGGTCGGCGACGGCCCGTTCCCGACTGAGTTGCACGACGAGACCGGGGACAGGATACGCGAGGCCGGACACGAGTACGGAAGCACAACGGGGAGGCCGCGGCGTTGCGGGTGGCTGGACCTCGTGGCGGTCAAATGGGCGGCCTCGCTCAACGGAATCACGCACCTGGCGATCACGCTGCTGGATGTGCTTTCGGCGGTGGACGAGATCAACATCTGCGTCGGATACGAGATTGACGGGGAGCGCGTGGAGGGCTTCCCGATGAGCCAGACGGACCTGCACCACGCGAAGCCCGTGTACAAGACGCTTCCGGGGTGGGGCGTGGACATCACGGGGTGCCGGATGCGGGGGGACCTGCCGGAGGCGGCGCAAGACTTCGTAAACTTCGTGGAGGCGGAGATCGGGGCTCCCCTGTGCATGATCAGCGTCGGACCGGAGCGTGATCAGGCGATAATCGAAAGGATAGGGGTCTAGGACCTTGCGGGTCATGGTAGTGGGCAGCGGTGGGCGCGAGCACGCGCTCGTCGAGGCTCTGGCGGCCAGCCACATAGAGCCGGAGATGTACGCGGCCCCCGGCAACCCCGGCATCGCCCGCATCGCTCAAACCGTGGACATCCCCGCCGACGACCTCATAGCCCTGCGGGACTTCGCGAAAGAGAACAGGATAGACCTGACGGTAGTCGGGCCGGAGGTCCCTCTTATAGGAGGAATCGCCGAATGTTTCTGGGAGGAAGACTTGCGGATCTTCGGCCCTTCCCGCGCCGCCGCCCGCATAGAGGGCTCGAAGGTCTTCTCCAAGGAGTTGATGCGCCACGCCGGAGTCCCGACCGCCGACTTCGAGGCGTTCGACCGGGAGGGTTCCGCCCTGGCCTACTTGCGCGCGCGCCGCGACTACCCGGTCGTCATAAAGGCCGATGGGCTGGCGGCGGGCAAGGGGGTGACCGTGGCGCGCTCGCGGGAGGAAGCGGATGAGGCGGTGCGTGAAGTCTTCTCCGGGAAGTTCGGCGCGGCGGGCGAACGGGCCGTTATCGAGGAATGCTTGGAGGGTAGGGAAGCGTCGGTCTTCGTCATGACGGATGGGGTAAACATTTTGCCCTTCCTGCCGGCCCAGGACTACAAACGCATCGGCGACGGTGGCGAGGGACCGAACACCGGAGGCATGGGCGCATACTCGCCCCTCATGTGGATGGAGCCCGCGACATACGCGGAGATCCTGGAAGAGATCATACGTCCAACCCTGCAGCAGATGTCCCTTATCGGGGCGCCGTACACGGGTCTGCTCTACGCCGGGGTCATGGTCACGGAAGACGGGCCGAAGGCCCTGGAGTTCAACTGCCGCTTCGGAGACCCCGAGACGCAGGTGATACTGCCGAGGCTCGAAACCGACCTCCTCGAACTCATGCTCGCCTGCAATGACGAGACCCTCGCCGGACGCGAGATCATCTGGTCCGCCGAGAAAGCGGTTTGCGTCGTGCTGGCTTCGGAGGGATACCCCGAATCATCTTCTTCGGGAGATGAGATAATGGGCCTCGACAGCATCCCCCCCGGCGTCTACATCTACCACGCCGCAACGGACGAGCGTGATGGCAGCTTCTATACGGATGGGGGACGGGTCCTGAACGTAGTAGGCACGGGACCGACGATCATAGAAGCGCGGGCGCGCGCCTACGCGGCGGTCGAGCAGATCCACTTCCACGGAATGCAGTACCGCACCGACATAGCACTCGAAGCGATAGAGTTGGAGGACATTTGAGCCCAGCAGTAGGAATCCTCGTCGGCAGTAAGTCCGACCTGCCCATCCTGGAAAAATGCACCGCCCGCCTCGAAGAGTACGGCATAGAGTACGAGATGGAGGTCCGATCCGCCCACCGCAACCCCGAGGGCGTCTCCGAGTACGCCGGGACCGCCCGCGAGCGCGGCCTCAAGGTCATAATCTGCGCCGCTGGCATGGCGGCGCACCTGGCCGGAGCCGTCGCCGCCCGCACCAGCCTGCCGGTCATCGGCATCCCCGTCGCCGCCGGAACCCTCGGAGGATTCGACGCCCTGCTCGCCACCGTCCAGATGCCCTCCGGCGTGCCGGTAGCCACGGTGGCTGTAAACGGCGCGGCAAACGCCGCCGTGCTCGCCGCACAAATACTCGCGCTCTCGGACCCGGAGTTGGCGGATAGGTTGGAGGGCGGCGGTTCTTGATCGAACGCTACACGCTGCCCGAGATCGGTGCGATCTGGACCGAAGAGGCCAAGTACCGGGCCTGGCTGAAGGTGGAGATCGCCGTCTGCCGCGCCCGCGCGAGGCTCGGTGAGATTCCGTCGGAGGAAGTAGAGGAGCTTGCGAAGAAGGCGGACTTCACGGTCGAACGCATCCAGGAGATAGAGGCGGAGACCAACCACGACGTAATAGCTTTCGTCTCAACGGTCGCCGAGTATGCGGGAGACGTATCCCGCCACTTCCACTTCGGGCTTACAAGTTCGGACGTGTTGGACACGGCGGGGGCGCTACAGTTGCGTGACGCGTTGGATCTTATCCTCGACGAAGCTCGCGGCCTGACCCGTCTTCTCGCTGACCTGTCCCTGGAGCATCGCGAGACGGTGATGGTCGGGCGGACGCACGGCGTCCACGCGGAGCCAACGACTCTCGGACACAAGATCGCCGTGTGGGCCTTCGAGATGGAGCGGAACCTGTACCGGCTGACCCATGCCAGAGAAATCGCCGCCGTCGGTAAGATCTCCGGCGCCGTCGGCACTTACGCAAACGTGGACCCGAAGGTCGAGGCCCTGACGTGCGAAGAGCTTGGTCTGTCCTCCTCGCCAGCTTCTACTCAAATCGTGCAGCGCGACCGTCACGCAGAGGTTCTGGCGGCGCTCGCGATAATGGCTTCCACGCTGGAGAAGATCGCGCTGGAGATACGTGGCGCCCAGCGCACCGAGGTACGCGAGTTAGCCGAACCGTTCGGACGCGGTCAGAAGGGCTCGTCCGCGATGCCGCACAAGAAGAACCCGATCCTCACCGAACGCCTGTGCGGAATGGCCCGCCTGATGCGCGGCTACGCGGCGGTCGGCTTCGAGGATAACGCCCTCTGGCAGGAGCGCGACATCTCCCACTCCTCCGCCGAGCGCGTCGTGTTGCCGGACGCTACCATCCTTGCCCTTTACATGCTCCGCACCACGGGGCGTGTCTTGCGCGGCCTCCAGGTCCACAAGGACCGGATGCTTGAGAACCTCAACCTCGGCGGCGGCATCGTCTACTCGGGGCGCGTGCTCCTAGCGCTGGTCGAGTCCGGTATGAGCCGCGACGACGCCTATCGGGTCGTCCAGGGCGCGGCGATGCGGGCGTGGGAGGGCGAGGGCGGTTTCCGGGAGTTGCTGGAGCAGGACGGGGAAGTACGCGAGCGGCTCGGCGAGGGCCTGGATGGGCTCTTCGATCCCGCCTACGCGCTGAGGAACCTGGGAGTCGTATTTGATCGCGTCGAAGAGCTGAAAGGAAGGATCTAGAATGGCCGAGGAACTGATGTACGAGGGCAAGGCGAAGAAGGTCTTTATAACTGACGATGAGGGTGTGCTGCTGCACCGCTATAAGGACGACGCGACGGCGTTCAACGCCCAGAAGCGCGGCTCGTGGGAAGGAAAAGGACGCACGAACGCGACCATGAGTGCGGCGCTCTTCAAGTACCTGGAGTCCAGGGGCGTGCCGACGCACTTCGTCGAGCAGGTGGACGATACGAGCATAAAGACGAAGAAGCTGGACATGCTGCCGGTCGAGATCATCGTACGAAACGTCGCCGCGGGCTCCATCTCGCGGATGCTCGGCTTCGAGGAGGGCCGGAAGCTGAAGGCCCCGATAGTCGAGCTGTGCTACAAGGACGACGCTCTCGGCGACCCGCTGTGCAACTGGTACCACTTCCGGGAGCTAGGCGTCTCCGACGAAGACCTGGAGTTCTGCGAGGAGCTTGGGTTGAAGGTTGACGAGATACTGGCCCCCTTCTTCGACGAGAAGGGCGTCACGCTCGTGGACTTCAAGATAGAGGTTGGCCGGGACGCGGAAGGCAACCTGATGCTGGCCGATGAGATCTCGCCGGACACCTGCCGCTTCTGGGATAAGGAGACCGGCGAGAAGCTGGACAAGGACCGCTTCCGGCGCGACATGGGTGGCGTCGAAGAAGCTTACGAGGAGATGCTGCGCCGTGTAACCGACCCCGGCCCGGATAAGGGGACGATGGATTGAAGGTGCGCGTCCTGGTACGTCCCAAGACCGGCATCCTCGACCCGCAGGGCGAGGCCGTGAGGAGCGCGCTCCCGGCCCTCGGCTTCGGCGGCGTGAAGACCGTTCACATCGGGCGGCTCATAGAGATGGAGGTCGAGAGCGCCGACGAGGTAGACGCCATGTGCCGCCGTCTGCTCTCCAACCCGACCATTGAGGAGTACGAGTGGGAGGTCCTGAGGTGAGGATCGGGGTGACCGTCTTCCCCGGCGCGAACTGCGACCGGGACGCCCTCCACGCCATCGAACTGATGGGTGCGGAGCCGGTCGAACTCTGGCACGCCGAGGCGGACCTGAAAGGCGTGGACGCTGTCATAGTACCCGGCGGATTCTCCTACGGCGACTACCTCCGCCCCGGAGCCATCGCCCGCTTCGCGAACGTGATGGGACCACTAGAGGAGTTTGCCAGCGAAGGCGGCCCCGTCCTCGGCGTGTGCAATGGGTTCCAGGTCCTAACGGAAGCTCACCTGTTGCCCGGAGCGCTCCTCCGCAACACGCATATGCGCTTCGTCTGCGACCAGGTGCGGGTGCGGGTCGAGACGGCCGGCACGCTCTGGACGGCCGGGTGCGAGGTTGGCGAGGAGTTGACGCTTCCGGTGGCGCACAACGAAGGGAACTACTTCGCGGATACCGCCACCATCGCGCGGCTGGAGGACGAGGGACGCGTGGTGCTCCGCTATCTGGAGAACCCGAACGGCTCGGTGAACGACATAGCGGGCGTGTGCAGCGAGGACCGGAACGTCGTTGGGATCATGCCGCACCCGGAGCGTGTATCGGATAGCGTGCTGGGCTCCGATGAAGGGCTGCGTATCCTGCGCTCGGTGTTCGCGGGAGCGGGGGTCTGAACATCCAGGAGACATACAGCTCTCTGGGACTCTCGGATTTCGAATACGACCGCATCCTGGAGTTGATGGGTCGGGCGCCGAACTATCTGGAGCTATCGCTGTTCTCGGTGATGTGGAGCGAGCACTGCGGCTACAAGAACTCCCGTCCGCTGCTCAGACGCTTCCCGAACAGGGGGGAGCGAGTGCTGCAGGGGCCGGGTGAGAACGCGGGCGTGATCGAGGTGGGGGCTGGATGGGCCTTAGCGTTCAAGATGGAGAGCCACAATCACCCCTCGGCGGTCGAGCCCTACGAGGGGGCGGCGACGGGTGTGGGTGGCATCATCCGAGACATCCTGGCGATGGGTGCGCGGCCGGTCGCGTCGATGAACTCGCTGCGGTTCGGGCCGCTGGACGAGGAGCGGAACCGCTACCTCTTCCGGGAGGTCGTGCGCGGTATCGGGGGATACGGGAACGCGGTCGGGGTGCCGACCGTTGGCGGGGAGGTCGAGTTCGCGCGGGCCTATTCGGGTAACCCGCTGGTCAACGCGATGTGCGTGGGGCTGATACGGGTCGAGGATTTGATGAGCGCGCGGGCGACGGGGGAGGGGAACCTGGTCGTCCTGATCGGCTCGAAGACCGGACGCGACGGCATCCACGGCGCCACCTTTGCCTCAGACGAGCTGACGGAAGAATCTGAGTCCAGGCGCTCCAACGTGCAGGTCGGAGACCCATTCTGCGAGAAGATGGTCATAGAGTGCTGCCTGAAGCTGCTGGCCGACGATCTGCTGGTCGCGTTGCAGGACCTGGGTGCGGCGGGGATCACGTCCTCCGCCTCCGAGATGGCGGCGAGCGGCGGCGTCGGTATCGAGATAGAGACCGACAAAGTGCCGCTGCGCGAGACCGGGATGGAGCCGTGGGAGGTCATGATCTCTGAGTCCCAGGAACGGATGCTCGCCATAGTCGAACCCAAAAAGGTGGATAAAGTCCTCGAAGCCGCCGAGCGTTACGGTCTCGTTGGAGCAATCGTCGGGCGGGTGGCCGACCATGGCGACCTGCGCGTCATACACGACGGCGAAGTAGTCGGCACGGTTCCCGCCGAACACCTCGCCGACGCCCCGGTCTACGAGAGAGAAGTCGTAAGACCGGCATATCTGGACGAAATAGAACCGCTCGACCTGACGAACCTCTCTCCACCGGAGGACTACAACACCACGCTCCTGAAGATGCTCTCTCATCCGAACCTCTGTTCGCGGCGCTCAATCTACACCCAGTACGACCACCAGGTCGGCACGGATACCGTCGTCCTCCCCGGCGCCGACGCGGCTGTCGTGAGGATAAAGGGGACGAAGCTTGGCTTCGCCATCACCACGGACGGGAAGGGCCGCCACTGCTACCTCGATCCGAGGGGCGGTGGGGCGGCGACGGTCGCCGAGGCGTACCGTAACCTCTCGTGTGTCGGGGCGGAGCCGGTGGCCGTCACCGACTGCCTCAACTTTGGCAGTCCCGAGAAACGCGGCCCCTACTACCAGCTCGCCGAGTGCATTGAGGGGATGTCCGAGGCGTGCGAGGTGTTCGGGACGCCGGTAGTGAGCGGTAACGTCAGCCTGTACAACGAGACGGACCGTGGCGCGATCTACCCGACGCCTACCGTCGGTATGGTAGGTGTATTCGAGGACGTGACCCGTCACGCGACGCCGGGTTTCAAGCGCGAGGGGGATATGGTGGTGGTGATCGGGAGCGGCTCTCGCGTCTCACTCGCTGGCTCGGACTATCTGGAGATAGTGCATGACCGCGTGGCCGGTAGTCCGTCGAAGCCGGACCTTCGCGCCGAAAAGAAGACCGCCGATCTGGTACGCGAGATGGTCCAGTACGGGCTCGTGGACACGGCGCATGACATCTCGGGCGGAGGGGAGATCGTCGCGGTTGCGGAGATGGCGCTCGCGGGTGGTCTTGGCATCGAGTACCCGCAGGGCCAACTCGAACGCATGACCGCCGGTCAGGGCGGAGGAAGGGCTGACGTTGCCCTGTTCGGAGAGGAGTCCGGCGCGTTCATCGTTGCGGTCCCCGAGGAGCGGTGGGACGAGTTGCAAGATGCGTTGAGTGAGGCCGCAGGATACGACTGGATCGGTACGGTCGGGGGTGACAGTATAAAGGTCGGAGATGCCATAGACGTGAAGCTGTCGGACCTCAAAAGAGCCTACGAACGCGACCTGTTCGAGAGCTACGCGCCGGAAGGGGGACACGTTGGGTAGCGTGGAGAAGGTCAACGTTGCGGAGAAGCTGGCGCTGTTCGATGAGCACTGGACGCCGAAGGTCGTTGGCGAGCTAAACGGCCAGCACGTCAAGCTGGTGAAGCTCTTCGGTGAGTTCGTCTGGCATCATCACGACGATGAGGACGAGTTGTTCATGGTCGTAAAGGGACGGTTCCGTATGGAGTTCCGGGACCGGGACGTTTGGATCGAAGAGGGCGAGTTCGTCGTCGTTCCGCGTGGCATCGAGCACCGGCCGGTCGCCGAGGAGGAGGCGCACGTCTTATTGTTCGAGCCCGCTTCGACGGTGAATACGGGCAGCGCGGGCGGCGAGTTGACGGCGGAGTTGGAGAGGATCTAGGACCCGGAAGGTGAGTGCTTTGGACGTAGATTTCCGCGACACGGATGGCAAGCCGAAGGAGGCGTGCGGCGTCTTCGGGCTCTACTCGCGCGCACTCTCCGGCGAGCTTGCCCAGCGCACGTACTTCGGACTCTACGCCCTTCAGCACCGGGGCCAGGAGTCGGCGGGCATCGCCATCTCCGACGGCGAGCGGACGACCGCAATGCGGGATATGGGCCTCGTCTCGCAAGTTTTCGACGGGCCGCGACTCGCATCTCTGGAAGCCGGACACATAGCCCTCGGACACGTCCGGTACTCGACGACCGGCTCGGCCTCCTGGGAGAATGCTCAACCCGAGTTCCACGGCCGCGGAGACGTGAACGTTGCCGTGGCCCACAACGGCAACCTGGTAAACGCGGAGGAGTTGCGGAAGGAGTTGGCGGACGAGGGATTCGAGTTCAACTCCACCTCTGACACGACCTACATCGCGGCGGCGGCCGTGAGGGAGTTGGAGAGGGAGCGTTCGGTAGGAGAGGCGGTCCGCGCGGCCATGCGGCGGCTCTCCGGGGCTTACTCGATAGCCATGATCTTCCGGGACAAGCTCGTTGCTTTCCGCGATCCGCATGGCTTCCGTCCGCTGTGCATCGGTGAGATCGAAGGGGGATACGCCGTCTCTAGCGAGACTTGCGGCCTGGACATCATCGGGGCGAAGTTCCTGCGGGACGTGGAGCCCGGAGAGGTCGTCGTTATAGACGACGATGGGATCACGAGCTACCGTTCGGAGAGTCCGCGCCGGGCGCTGTGCGTCTTCGAGTACGTGTACTTTGCCAGGCCTGACTCCCGCTTCGACGGCCGGGAGGTCGCGGGGTCGCGCCACCGGATGGGAGAGTTGCTCGCCGAGGAGGCGCCCGTCGAGGCCGACGTGGTAATTCCGGTGCCGGACTCGGGGATCATGGCGGCGGTCGGGTATTCGCAGAGGAGCGGCATACCCTACGCCGAGGGGCTCATAAAGAACCGCTATGTCGGCCGGACGTTCATCCAGCCGACGGACGGTATGCGCCAGCTCGGCATCCGGCTAAAGCTCAACCCGTTGCCCTCGGTCATCGAGGGTCAGCGCGTGGTCGTCGTGGACGACTCAATCGTGCGGGGCAACACGAGCCGCAAGCTGGTGGAGTTGCTCTACGAGGCGGGGGCGAAGGAGGTCCACTTCCGGGTCTCTTCGCCGCCGATACAGGGTCCGTGTTACTACGGCATCGACATGGACAGCCCGGATCAGCTTGTCGGGGCAAACTACACGGTAGAGGAGATCCGGGCACAGATCGGCGCGACTACCCTGGCCTATCTATCCGTGGACGCGATGGTCGCCGCCACCGAACAACCCAAGGACCGCCTCTGCCGCGCCTGCTTCGATGGCGACTACCCCATCTCCGGGACCGCCGAGAAGTTCGCCCTGGAGAACAAGACTCACCATGCCGTCGTGCGGAGCAAGTGATCCCTCCCCGCGAGTCAGAGCTACTCATCCGCAGCTACGAGCGGGGAGATCATGCCGCCGTTCTGGAGCTGCACGAAGCGGGATTGCGCGAGATGGGTACCCTTATCGAGGACCCGGAATTCTATTCGGACCTGCTCGACATCGAGGGCCTATACATCGAAGGTGATGGAGAATTCCTCGTGGGCGTTTGCGATGGACAGGTCGTGGTGATGGGCGGGCTGATGAAGACATCGCCGGGACGTGCCGAAGTCAAGCGCATGCGTGTTGCTCCGGTCTTCCGGCGACGGGGATTCGGGCAGGAGATCCTGGACGTACTCCACCGCCGCGCGGCCGAACTGGGCTACGCGACGTTGCATCTGGATACGGGCGCAAATCATGAGGCCGCACGGAACCTGTACGAGGCGAACGGCTACCGGGAGACGAGACTAGGCAGGGTAGGTCCGGTCGAGTGTGTCTTTTACGAGCGGAATGACGTTGTCTGAAAACAAGGGCAGCTACGAGTCAGCTGGTGTCTCTATAGATCGCGGCGAGCGGACTGTGGACTTGATGCGCTCCGCCGTCGAAGCCACTCATGGTCTCGAAGTCGTCTCCAATCCTGGCGGCTTCGCCGGCCTCTACGGACTTGCCGGATACAAGGAGCCCGTTCTCGCCTCGACCATAGACGGTATCGGCACCAAGGTCCTCGTGGCGAAGGAGATGGGACGTTACGGTTCTTTGGGCGCGGACATCGTCAACCACTGCGCGAACGACGTGCTGGCGACGGGCGCGCGGCCCCTGATCTTCCTGGACTACGTGGCGAGTGGACGACTCGACCCGGATGCGGTCGCGAATATCGTTCGCGGAGCGGCCGAAGCGTGCCAGACTCTCGGCATCGCCCTAATCGGCGGCGAGACGGCGGAGATGCCGGGCCTGTACGGTGAGGGAGACTTCGAGGTCGTGGGTGTCTGTGTCGGGGCGGGGGAGAGGGGCGAGGTCGTTACAGGGGAGAAGGTCCGACCGGGAGACGCCATACTCGGCCTGCCTTCCAGCGGCCCCCACACGAACGGCTACACCCTCGCCCGCAAGGTGCTCGAGGACGCCGGGATCCCGTACGCGGACACCCCGGAAGGACTGGACCAGCCTGTCGGAGAGGTTTATCTGGAGCCGCACCGGGCCTACGTCCGGGAGGTCGCGGCGCTTGTAGAAACAGTCCAGGTACGGGGAATGGCCCATATAACGGGCGGAGGTCTCGTCGGGAACCTGCCGCGCGCTCTCGGCGGGCTGGGAGCGAGGCTTGATGCGGGCTCCTGGGAAGAACCGGCGGTTTTCGGGCTCATACGCTCGCTGGGCGGCGTTACGGAGGACGAGATGCGGCGGGTCTTCAACCTGGGCGTCGGGTTCTGCGTGGTCGTTGCGCCGGAGGATGCGGAGCGCGGGATGGACGTGTTGCGCGTCGTCGGGTGCGAGGCTTGGCGCATGGGGGAGGTCACGGAGAGTGAGGGTGTCGAGTTTGCCTGAGCGATTACCGGAAGGCTCACGCTTCGCGGTGCTCGCCTCGGGCTCGGGGACGAACCTGCAGGCGCTCCTGGACGCTTACCCGGAGAATCTCGTAGTCGTGGCCGGGGACAAGAAAAACGCCTTCGCTTTCAACCGGGCGAGGCGGGCTGGGGTTGCGGTAGAGCACGTGAGTCCCGCGGATTTCGCGAGCCGGGAGGAGTACGACGTGGAGCTTGCCCGAAGAGTCGCCGATCATGACGTTGGCCTCGTGGTGGGAGCTGGGTATATGCGCGTACTTTCACCTGCTTTCCTGGAGCGGTTTCCCGCGGTACTAAACCTGCATCCCTCGTTGCTGCCGAAGTTTCGTGGTCTGCACGCGGTGAGGCGGACGCTGGAGTCGGGCGCGAAGAAGACGGGGGTTACGGTGCATTTCATGGTCGAGGAGGTGGACGCGGGTCCTATGGTCGCGCAGAGAGAGGTTTCGATACTGCCGGGCGACACGGAAGAATCTTTGCTGGAGCGGCTGCATCCGGTCGAGCACCAACTGCTCGTCGAGGCGGTCGCGGACTACTTCTGGGGGAGGATAAAGGTATGAAACGGCGGGCGCTCATCTCGGTTTCGGATAAAAAAGGCGTCGTGGAGTTCGCGGGGCGGCTGCACGAGATGGGGTTCGAGATCATCTCGACCGGCGGCACGGCGAAGGCGCTCCAGCAAGCGAACATCCCGGTCGTGCCAGTGTCCGAAGTAACCGGAGAGCCGGAGATTCTCGGCGGGCGGGTAAAGACTCTGCACCCGAAGGTCCATGGCGGCATCCTGGCGAACCTGGAAGACCCGGATCACGTCACCCAACTGGTCGAACACGACATCGCTCCGATAGACCTCGTCTGTATAAACCTCTATCCGTTCGAGGAGACGGTGGCGGGCGGAGCTTCCGAGGAAGAAGCCATAGTGCAGATAGACATCGGCGGGCCGGCCATGCTCCGCGCCGCCGCGAAGAACTTCAACTCCGTGATCGTCGTCCCGTCCCCCGCTTTCTACGACGAGGTGCTCGCGGAGATCGAGGGTGGCGGCCAGGTTTCCAGAGAGACCCGGCGGCGGCTGGCTCTCGCCGCTTTCCGCCGCACCGGGGAATACGACGCGGCAATATCCGGCTGGATGGACGAGGATGGCGCTTTCCCGGATCGTCTGACGATGCGCTACGAGAAGACGCTCCCCCTGCGCTACGGGGAGAACCCGCATCAGAAGGCAGCCTACTACTCCCGCGTGGGTGAGACGCATCTCCTGCATGGCGTGCGGCAGCTTCAGGGCAAGGAACTCTCGTTCAACAACCTCTACGACGTGGAGGCGGCCCGGGCGCTGCTCGCGGAGTTTGGGGACCGTCCGGCGGCGGTCATTATCAAGCACGCGAACCCGTGCGGCGTCGCGGTTGCGGAGACCCTGGAGGAAGCCTACTCGACAGCCCTCGCCTCTGACCCTCTCTCCGCGTTCGGGGGGATCGTGGCGCTCAATGGACCCGTAGACGAAGCGCTTGCCGGAGAGATAGTGAAGGTCTTTACGGAGGTTCTGATCTCTCCCGATTTCATCCCGGAAGCGAGAGAGATCTTCTCCGCGAAACAGGACATGAGGCTCCTGGAAGCGGGCTCTCTGACGCCGCCGAAACTCTCCGCCAAGGACGTAACCGGCGGCTTGCTATTGCAAGAGACGGACTTTACCGAGGATAACTCCGGGTACAGCGTGGTCACCGCGATACAGCCCGCGCCGGAGCAAACGGAAGACGCGCTCTTCGCGTGGAGGGTCGCCCGCCGCGTAAGGAGCAACGCCATCGTGCTGGCCCGTGACGGGGCCACGGTCGGTATCGGGGGCGGGTTGACGAGCCGGGTAGACGCGGCGGAGCTTGCGGTCAAGAAGGCTGGCGAGCGGTCGCGCGGCGCGGCGGCGGCGAGCGACGCCTTCTTTCCCTTCGCGGATGGGATCGAAGCCCTCGCGAAGGCTGGCGTCAAGGCGGTCATGCAACCCGGAGGTTCGAAGCGCGACGAAGAAGTCATAGCGGCCGCCGACAAGCATGGCGTGGCGATGATCTTCACGGGCCGTCGCCACTTCCTGCATTAGAAAAATTCGAGAGGTAGGTTCCAGGCCAGCCGGGATTTGGTAAACTCTCCGTCGAAAAGGGCCAGTAGCTCAGTGGCAGAGCAGGGGACTTTTAATCCTCGTGTCGAAGGTTCGATCCCTTCCTGGCTCACGAGCCGAAAGGCTTTAGGCCCCCATCGTCTAGAGGCCCAGGACACCGCCCTTTCAAGGCGGCGGCACGGGTTCGAATCCCGTTGGGGGCACAGCTTCGGACAGAGATGTCCGAACTGCGGGCGATTAGCTCAGCGGTAGAGCACCTCCCTTACAAGGAGGGGGTCGCTGGTTCGAACCCAGCATCGCCCACTTTAGAAACCGCATAGATAAGCGGAATATTCGGAATAGTGAAAATCCCCGGTGATAATCCGGGGGTCTCTGATACCACTCTGATACCACTGACGATTAACCGAGAGCTTCGCCTATCGCGTCGGCGGCCTCACCGCCCATGCCGGGGAGCATGTGAGAGTAGGTGTCGAGCGTGATCGCGACGGAGGTATGTCCTAGAAGCTCCTGGACGAACTTGGGATGGACGTTCTTCTGAAACAGGAGCGATGCGCAGGTGTGCCTGAGATCGTGAAAGGTTATTCGCGGCAGATCAGCGCGCTGTAGGAGGGGCGCAAAGGAACGGTTACGGAGGTTGGAGGGGTTGATGAGGCCGCCGCCGATCCCCGCGAATACGAGTCCTGAGTCCTCGTAGTGGCCGGACGCGAGCTTCTCCTCTAACTGGCGCCTGCGGTGGCTTCTGAGGGCTTCCACGGCCCGCTTAGTGAGCCTGATGGTGCGGCGGCTTTTCTTGGTTTTCGGCTCTCCGAGAGTGTAGCCCGTACCCTTGCGCGTGAGCGTCCGTCGTACCCTGACCGTGGAGCCGTCGAGATCAACGTCATCCCACTTGAGACCGAGCAACTCCCCGCGTCTCATGCCTGTGTGGATGGCGAGGACGTAGAGGGCTTCAAGCCTGTCGCCTTGTGCTGCCACGAGTAACCTACGAGCTTCATGTGCCGATAGCGGGTGCATCTCCTTCGGTGTGGGTGTAGGGGCCTTGACCAAATCGGCGGGGTTGCGGGGTATGAGGGTCCACTTGACGGCCTGGGCGAGGGCCTTGTGCAAGACGTGGTGCATCTTCTGGACCGTGGAGCCGGAGAGGCCAGAGTCCATGCGCTCGCGGTAGAGGCCCTGGAGGTGGAGGGCGTTCACGTTCTTGAGCTTGATCCGCCCGATGGATGGCTTGATGTGGTTGGTCACGAGGTACTTGTCTCGGGTGAATGTTGACTCTCTCACCGTGCCACGCACAGCGTCCGATAGCCAGCGGTCCAGGAACTCGCTGACGGTCAGGTTCTCGTCGTCGTAGACGATCCCACGTGCCGCGTCGCCCCGCGCTTCGATGAGCTTCCTCTCCACATCCTTGTACTTCCTGCCGTAGATCACCTTGCGTTTGGGACCGTCCGTGGTGTGAACCGTGTAGCGGCCCACGTACCGCCCGTCCTTGCGCTTCGTGATCCCGTCGCCTTTAGCGGGCATCTCTACTCCTCCTTCACCAACTCCGCCGGGTCCACGCCCAGGGCTTTTGCCAACTTACGGATGGTGCGGAAGTGAGGCTCCACGTGATCGTTCTCTATGCGGCTGATGGTCGGGAAACCGAGTCCTGCGCGTTCGGCAAGCTCCTGCTGCGTCAGCAGCGCTTGCTCCCTAGCCCTTTTCAGTCGCGTCCCTATCTTGACCACGCCCCCATCATCACACCTTTATCTTTAGTGTACCATAAAAGATAAATAAAATATATGTAAACAGTAAATACGTGGTAAAATTAAAGAGTAGGAAGGGTTGGACTTTCTACCGAGTAGACACTCGGAACACTATCAGGAGGAGGTTCGGTATTGACAGTGATCGCGGCAAGCCTTGAAGCGATGGCCGGGGATACGAGGATCGTCCATGATGAGATACTCGTCAATTCTCATCGTAAGGTTCATGTGGTGAGGGACATGATAGTGGGGTATGCGGGATGCATGGACTCCGGAATTCTATTCCTGGAATGGTGTCAGAGGGGGATGGGATCGAGAGGGAAACCGGGTAACCTGAGTGAGGAGTTCATCGGACTCGTCCTCAACGAGTCTGGTCTTTATGAATACAAGTTCTATCTAGTACCCATAAAGATCGAGGGGGCGTTCTGGGCGATAGGCTCCGGTGCGCCTGCGGCGTTGGGGGCGATGAGCATGGGGGCGACTCCAGAGGAGGCGGTAAAGATCGCATCCGAGATCGACCCATCCACGGGTGGATCGT
>JBBPZZ010000041.1:0-2027 GCA_038198445.1 Rubrobacterales bacterium | reverse complement strand
TCCCGACCCTCTACAACATCCTCCCCGGCTACATCCCGATGCCGCACGCCCACGCGCACCAGAACCTCGACGAGTTCGTCGAGCGCAACGCCGCGAAGACCGGCTACTGGGGCAACATGAGGGCCTACATGGTAAGCCTCATGAAGGCGTGGTACGGGGACGCGGCCACGGAGGAGAACGACTACTGCTTCGATCACCTGCCGCGGCTTACGGGGGACCATTCGATCTACCCGGCGATCATGGGCATGGTCGATGGCTGGTGCAAGGGGTTCTTTGTTATGGGCGAGAACCCGGCCGTCGGCGCGGCGAACGGCAAGCTCCAACGTCTCGCCCTCGCCAACCTCGACTGGCTCGTCGTCCGGGACCTATCGGAGATAGAGACCGCCGCCTTCTGGTACGATGCACCCGAGATAGAGACCGGCGAGTTGAAGACCGAGGAGATCGGCACCGAAGTCTTCTTTATGCCCGCCGCCGCGCACACGGAGAAAGAAGGCTCTTTCACCAACACCCAGCGTCTCCTGCAGTGGCATCACAAGGCCGTCGAGCCCCAGGGCGACTGCCGCTCCGAGCTGTGGTTTATGTACCATCTCGGACGTAAAGTGCGGGAGAAGCTCGCTGGTTCGACGGACCCGAAGAATCGGCCCGTCCTCGACCTGAATTGGGACTACCCGACGCAGGGTCCGCACGAGGAGCCGGACGCGCATCAGGTTTTGCGCGAGGTCAACGGCTGGGACGAGAACAACGACGCGCTGGGCAGTTATCTGGGACTCAAGGACGACGGTTCCACTTCGTGCGGGTGTTGGATCTACTGCGGCTGCTTCGCCGACGAGACGAACCAGACCGCCCGTCGCAAACCCGGCTCCGAGCAGAGTTGGGTCGCCCCCGAGTGGGCCTGGGCGTGGCCGATGAACCGCCGCCTCATCTACAACCGCGCCTCCGCCGACCCGGAAGGGAAGCCGTGGAGCGAGCGCAAGAGATACGTCTGGTGGGACGAGGATCAGGAGCAGTGGACCGGCGAAGACGTCCCAGACATCAGCCCGACCAAGCAACCGGACTACGAACCCCCCGACGACGCGACCGCCGAGGACGCCATCCGGGGCGACAAGCCGTTCATCATGCAGGCCGACGGCCGCGGGTGGCTCTACGTCCCCGCCGGCCTCACCGATGGTCCGCTCCCGGCCCACTACGAGCCGCACGAGTCCCCGTTCGAGAACGCGCTCTACGGTCAGCAGTCCAACCCGGCGCGCCAGCAGTTTGATCGGGACGACAACCCCTACAACCCTTCCGAGGGGAGTCCCGGCGCGCGGACCTTTCCCTACGTGCTCTCGACCTACCGCCTCACCGAGCACCACACGGCGGGCGGCATGAGTCGCACGGTGGCGCATCTCTCCGAGCTTCAGCCGGAGATGTTCTGTGAAGTCAGCCCGGAGCTCGCCGAGGAGCGCGGCCTGGAGAATGGAGGTTGGGCGACCATCGTCACGACGCGCTCCGCGATCGAGGCCCGCGTGCTCGTCACGGACCGTCTGGCGCCGCTAAAGGTCCAGGATCGTGTGGTGTACCAGGTCGGGATGCCGTATCACTGGGGGAGCAAGGGCCTCGTTACCGGCGACTCGGCCAACGACCTGCTCGGCCTCGCCCTCGACCCGAACGTACACATCGGCGAGTACAAGGTGGCGACCTGCGACATCCGGCCCGGCCGGAGACCCCGCGGCCTACTAGCCCTCAGCAGGCTGGTCGACGACTATCGCGCACGCGCGAAGGTCCCATCGAACGATTATTCGGAGAACGGAGGTTCGAGAGAGTGAGCGAGACCCGTGACATCATCCCCGGCTCCGGTACGACGGATGCCTTCGACATCGAGGGACGACCGACGCCCGAGACGCGGCCCGTGATCCCTCTCGGCCAGAAAGGCTACGGGAACGGCCAGCCGCGCATGGGCTTCTTTACCGACACCACCGTGTGCATCGGCTGCAAGGCGTGCGAGGTGGCCTGCAAGGAGTGGAACGACGTACCCGCCCTGCCCTTCG
>JBBPZZ010000040.1:0-11623 GCA_038198445.1 Rubrobacterales bacterium | reverse complement strand
TGACGCATCTGGTACCAGGTCCCCAAAATCTGTAACAGCCACAGCAGACCCGCGATCAGGATCACCCACGAAAAGAAACCCATCTATAACCCTCCTCACCTCGTCTTCGCCAAATCCCTCCGCGGACCCCTATTAAGCCCACCCCTATGCACCTCACAATATTTTAGGTATGAACTATGTTCAGTGTCAAGAACAAAAGTAAAAATGTACAACGACGGTAGCTTGTCTGTGGACTTCGGTAGGAGTAGAGTCCGTGATATAGGAAGTTTGGGGCGCAGGGGAGAGGAGATTTGATGAGTGCTAATTCGACGACGAGGGCCGGTGGCGGGTGGGACCGGGTGCTCGGATCTGTTCAGAGTGTCGGACGTTCACTGATGTTGCCGATAGCCGTGCTTCCGGCGGCGGCGCTGCTATTGCGGCTGGGACAACCGGACCTGCTGAACATCTCTTGGATGGCGGCGGCCGGGGACGCTATTTTTGCGAACTTGCCCATGATCTTCGCCGTAGGCATAGCCTTTGGGCTGGCAGGGGGCGACGGGGCCGCTGCGCTTGCGGGGCTCGTCGGGTATCTGGTGTTCGACGGGGTGTTCAAGGCGCTGATACCGCAGGTGGATGGCGCGCCGGACCCGGATATCACGATGGGCGTGCTGGCGGGCATCATCGTGGGGCTCGTCGCGGCGGGGTTGTACAGGCGTTTCTCGGACATCCGGCTGCCGGATTATCTGGCGTTCTTCGGCGGCAGGAGGTTCGTCCCGATAATCACGGCGTTCTCCACCCTGATTCTGGGGGCTATCTTCGGCCTCATATGGCCGCCGGTACAGGATGGGGTCAACGCCGTGGGGCAGGCTCTAGTAGGCCTCGGCGCTCTGGGGACCGGGCTCTATGGGTTCTTCAACCGCCTGCTGATCCCACTCGGTTTGCATCATATCCTCAACACTTACATATGGTTCCAGCTAGGGACTTACAAGGGGCCGGATGGACCGGTGCAGGGGGAGATCTCCCGCTACCTGGCCGGGGACCCGAGCGCCGGATACTTCCTCTCCGGGTTCTTCCCGATCATGATGTTCGGGCTCCCGGCGGCGTGTCTCGCCATGATCCGTCACGCCCAGGTTCCGAAGGTGGCGGCGGGCATCCTGATCTCCGCGGCGCTTGCCTCGTTCCTCACAGGCATCACGGAACCCATCGAGTTCGCTTTCCTGTTCGTCGCGCCGCTCCTGTTCCTCGTACACGCCATCCTCACCGGCACGGCGCTCGCGGTGTGTACCTTGTTGGGTATCAAGATAGGGTTCGGTTTCTCGGCGGGCCTCATCGACTACGTGCTGAACTTCAGTAAATCCAACACGACCCATCCGGTGTTGTTGCTCGGCGTGGGATTGGTCTACGGTGTCATCTACTACTTCGTCTTCAGCTTCTTCATCACGCGGTTCGATCTCGCGACGCCGGGACGGGGAGAGGCATCGACGGGGCTGTCTTCGGATTGGATCCTCCCCGAGAGCCAGCGCGGCCCGCGGCCGGGAGAGCCGGAAGGTCGAGAAGAGCGTGAGGCCGCGCGCGAGGCGGAACGCCAAGCCGAACGCGAAGGCACACCCGCCGGGGCAGGCGCCGGGACCGCCACCGCCGAGCGCGACCGGGACGACGTGCTCGCGGAGAACGTGCTAGAAGCCCTGGGAGGCCGGAGCAATGTCGAGAGCGTCGAGGGATGTATCACGCGCCTGCGGCTGTTCGTGGATGACCCTGCGCACATAGACGATGCCCGGCTCAAAGAGCTTGGGGCCTCCGGGGTGGTGAAGCGGGGCAGGGTGGCCCAGGTCGTCCTGGGTACCCAGTCGGACCGCATCGCCGAGCGGATCAACCGGCTCTTGAAGGGCGGTAGCTAGTGGAGGTGCTCGCCCCGATCACGGGTGAGGCGGTGCCGCTCGCCGAGGTCCCGGACGAGGTCTTCGCCGAAGGCATGGCCGGAGAGGGCGGGGCCATCGTCCCGGGTGCTAGCGGTGAGGCGGTGGCTCCCGTCTCCGGGACGCTGGTCAAGCTGTTCGAGGGTGGACACGCTTTCGGTATCGCTACCGACGAAGGGGTGGAGTTGATCGTCCACCTCGGTCTGGACACGATAGAGATGCGAGGCACGGGATTCGAGAGGCTTGCGACCGAGGGTGAGCGGGTCGAGGCCGGACAACCAATCGTCCGGTTCGACCTGGAGGAGATACGGGCTGCCGGCTACGATCCCGTGACCCCCGTGGTCATTACCAACGCCGACGAATATCCGGTCGGCGGTCTGAAAGGCGGGGAAGTGCGCGCCGGAGAGACTCTATTCGAGGTCGAGACGTGAAGTATGTCTCTGGCGGCGTCTGCCGCCGCGCAACGAAAGTGTAAGCGGTGCGAGTCCGTATTTCTCCGGACTACGAAGCCATGAGCGTGGCCGCGGCGGAGAACGTCGCGGCCGCGCTTCGACGGAAGCCGGACGCGGTCTTTCTTCTGCCTACGGGCGCGACGCCTCTCGGCATGTACCAATATCTGGTCGAGCTTCACGCTACGGAAGGACTGTCTTTCGCGGGGGCGACCTTCTTCAACCTGGACGAGTATCTGGGGCTTACGCCGGATCATCCGGCGAGCTATCGCGTGTATATGAGGGACCACTTCTACGCCCTCGTGGACGTCAATCCGGATCTAATCCACGTACCGTCGGGCGATGCGCGAAACCCGGAGGCGGAATGCGAGCGTTACGAGATGGCGATCCGGGATGCCGGAGGCGTGGATCTCTGCGTGCTGGGCATCGGGAGGAACGGCCACATCGGGTTTAACGAGCCCGGCGCCTCCTTCGACTCGCGTACCCGAGTCGTGCGCCTCGCCGAGACCACCCGCCTTGTAAACGCCGCGGACTTCAAGGGCGACCGCGCCCCCAGCCGGGCCATTACGGTGGGGATGAAAACCATCTTCGAGTCGCGAGAGATACTACTGCTGGCCTCTGGCTCGAACAAAGCCGACGCCGTGGCGGAGGCGCTATACGGACGCGTATCTCCCGACGTGCCGGCTTCGATGTTGAGTTGGCACCGCAATACTACCTTGCTGCTGGACCTTGAAGCCGCGGCGCTCGTCGACGAAGCTCCCGAGTAGTCTTCCGCGGACGTTATTGCTTCTTCTGTTGTTCCCGATGTTGAGGCTTTGCCTGTTCCTTGGCTTTCTGTTCCTTTTGCTTGTTCTTCTGTTTCTGCTCTTTCTCGTATTGGTCGACGGTCTTACCGGATTCGGCGAGCCAGGTAGCTTTGGAGATGTCCTGTATCGCTGTTTGGCCCTTGATCATGTTTTCGGGTCCGTACTTGGTGTAGACGGCCAGAACGTAGGGGTGGTCACCATACTCGACGATACCAACGTCGTTGTAGGTAGCATCGAGCCAGCCTCCCTTGTTGGCGACTGGCGTTCCCTGTGGGACGCCGGCTTCCATCCAGTATTCGAGATTGTTCTGTTCGAGAAGGCCGATCATCTCCTTACAGGCGAAGTCGCCCGCGGCCTTGTGAGACGCTATCTTCTGTAGGATGGTAGCCATATCTCGCGGGGTCGTGCGGTCGTCCAGGCTGGGAACGGCGGCGCGCTCGCTGCTTAGCTTCTCGTAGAGTGCGGTGTTTTCGGCGCCCAGGGAACGGGCGACCTCGCTGACATAGCCCGGCCCCCCGACCTTGCGGACGAGAGAATTTGTGGCGACGTTGTCGGACTGCGTGATCATTAGCCACAGCGCATCCTCTACCGTGGTCTTTGCTCCGGGTGTGTCCCAACGCAGCCAGCCGGCTCCCGCCGCCCAGTCTTCGCTGGTGGTCTCGTAACTATCGCTGTAGGAGAGCTTGCCTTCGTCTATCTTGCGGTAGACGGCGACCATGACCAGGACTTTGATGGTCGAGGCGGAGAAGAACGGTTCGTCCGGCCGGACGCCGAATCCGGAGCCGGTTTTGGTGTCCATGGCGTAGAACCCGGCGACGCCGCTATAATTTCGCACCGCCTGGGTGGCTTGTTCGAGACCGGGCTCCACGCGGTTTCGATCCATCTTGCCGTCGAGAACGGGGTCGGGCGGCTGGGTGCGTAGCCGGTCCGGGGCCGCCATTGCCGCATATTTCACGAGATCCCTCGGAAACCCCCGAAGCTCCGCGCCGGTCAGTTCCTCTGCGATACCGGCCACTTCCAGTTTGTCGCCGGCGCCTCTCAAATATACGTTGGTTCGGCGCTTTTTGTCGTCCTTGCTCTGGACCGTCACCCTGTGGAAAGACTCTTTATTCTTCGTCTCCACGGCCTTCCAATCATCCTTGCCTGTTGCCTGTTTTATGACCTGAATGGCGAATTCATCCGGCTTGTTCGGCGGCTTGGGGGCATCGTTTGGCGGAAACAGGGGGTTGACCAGGTCTTCCGGTATGCCTCTTAGGAGAGTCTCGACATCTTTCGGATGGTCCTGGCCTTCGATCAGGACGGACCTCTCAGCGTGCCACTCGTCGCCTTTTTTGTGGAGGAACACCGCGTAGTAATCTGCCGCTTTGCGGCCGGGCGCCGGCACGTGGACCGAGGCCCACGAGTGGTCGATGACACTCTGGCGCGGAAACTTTATGTCTTCCGGTCCCGTGTCCGGCAACTCCGAAGCGATGCTTTCATAAGCGTAACCCGCCAGCGTCAGGTTCGGCGGGTCTGGCGCGCCAAGCGAGGATGCCAAAGGATCACCGCCGAGCCGATGGTACCTCTCGTTTGGAGAGAGCCCCTCGGACGGAGCGGCCGTCTGGTCCAGGGACCGGACGCTGAAGTACGCCGCTAGCAAGGCCACAAACAGGATCGTCAGCAGTAAGAAAGCCCTTACTCTCTGCCGCCGGGATTTCTTGCGCGAGAAACCGCGCCTTTTACTCTTCATGTGAAGAATTCTTACCGCCAATCCGCGCGAAGCCGCGCCCGGTCAATCCTTCGGACCTCACACCAGAATACGAAGTGTACAACGCAACCGATCACACGCCCAACAAGATGACGGCCAAACCGCTTGCGCCAGTTGAACCTACTGTTACACTCCTGGCTACCGTGGGGAACGGAAATCAGGAGGAATAGATGCGCCCGGAAGATATTGACGGCCTGACCGTTGGAGGACTTCTAGATCTCGTAACCGAACGCCGCCCGGATGATGAAGCCCTGGTATACGCGGATCGGGACCTGCGCTACACCTACAGCGAGTTCAAACAGGTTGTGGAAGAGTGTGCCCGCGCGCTCATGGCGCTGGGGATAAAGAAAGGAGACCACGTCGCCGTCTGGGGCCAGAATGTCCCGGAGTGGGTCATCCTTCAGTTCGCCACCGGCAAGGCGGGCGCCGTATTGGTTACCATAAATCCGGCCTACCGCGCCGCCGAGTTGAAGTACGTCCTCGAACAATCCGACTCCGCGGCCCTTTTCCTGACGGAAGGCGCCCGGGGCGCGGACTTTCTCGACATCTTGCAGGGCGCCGTCCCCGAACTCGCAGACTCTACAGACGGCGAGATCTCCGCTGAAGCTCTGCCGTATTTAAGGAATGTAGTCCTAATGGGCGGAAAGCCTCCCGAGACACTTCCGGTGATGAGCTTCGAACAGTTCCTCGAACGCGGCCGGGATGTCTCTGGCGAGGAGCTGGACAAGCGGCAGGCCTCACTCGACGCGGAGGACGTAATAAACATGCAGTACACCTCCGGCACGACGGGCTTCCCGAAAGGCGTGCAGCTCACCCACACCAACATCGTCAAGAACGCCTACCTTATCGGCGAGTGCATGGAACTCGGGCCGGAGGACCGCGTGTGCATACCGGTCCCGTTCTTCCACTGCTTCGGGTGCGTGCTCGGGACGCTCAACACCGTAACGCACGAGGGTACGATGGTGCCGGTCGAGAGCTTCGAACCGGAGAAGGTGTTGCAGGCAGTACATAAGGAGCGTTGCACGGCGGTCCTCGGGGTGCCGACGATGTTCATAGCGGAACTGGAGCACCCGGGCTTCGAGGAGTACGACACGAGCAGCCTTCGGACCGGGATCATGGCCGGCTCTCCCTGTCCGATGGAGGTGATGAAGAAGGTCGTGGACGTGATGGGGGCGGATGAGATCACCATAGCCTACGGACAGACCGAATCCAGCCCCGTCATAACCCAGACCCGCACCGACGACCCGCTAGAGCTAAGAGTCTCGACCGTCGGACGGGTCCACCCTGACGTGGAGGTCCGCATCGTGAGCGTCGAGACCGGCCGGGACTGCGAGCCGGGTGAGCAGGGCGAGTTGTGGACGCGCGGCTACTTGGTGATGAAGGGTTACTACAAGATGGAAGACAAGACCCGCGAGGTGATAGACCAGGAGGGCTGGCTGCATACGGGAGACCTAGCTGTTATGGACGAGGATGGATACGTCAAGATAACCGGGCGGGCGAAGGACATGATCATCCGGGGCGGCGAGAACGTCTATCCGCGGGAGATCGAAGAGTTCCTCTACACCCATCCCGACATCTCCGACGTGCAGGTCTACGGCGTTCCGGACGATAAATACGGCGAACAGGTCGCCGCCGCCGTGAAGCTAAAACCCGGCGCGAGCCTGATCGCCGAGGACGTGCGGGACTACTGCCGGGAGAACATCGCCTACTTCAAAGTGCCGGAGTACGTAGACTTCGTGGAGGACTACCCGATGACGGCGAGCGGCAAGATCCAGAAGTACAAGCTGCGCGACGACGCCGTCGAGCGATACGGTCTCGAATCAGCCGCAACCGTGGATACGGCATAAAAAAGAGGGCCGGTGAGAAACCCGACCCTCCAAGATCCCTGTAGGGCTAGCGCTGAGCGGTTCTGCCGCCCACTACTGCCCGGTAGATAGCCAGCAGAATGATCGCGCCTATGGTGGCGATTATGATGGTCCAGATGATCCCACCGCCGCCGATTCCGACGAGGCCCGCAAGGAAACCGCCGACGATGGCCCCCGCTATACCAATGATGATCGTGACGATGATCCCGCCCGGGTCGTCGCCTGGCATAATGAGTTTCGCCAGCGCACCGGCTACCAGCCCGATAATGATCCAGACTAAGATTGCACCTATGCTCATTTCTCTGTGCCTCCTTCAAGATTGTTTGCCAACGCTTGTGTGTATTCCCTAATACGTCCAAAGGAAACATTTGTTTCGGAACATTAATCACGAGAGGACTCTGAAGTGGTGCTCTCGAACACACTCCTGGCTGTCGGGATGTTTTTCTCTTGGCGGCGCTCGGGCTACCCGGGCGAGCTTGTGGCGAGATCCATCCGGTAATTCTACGAGAGCAGGAGAATGCCTACGAAGCTGACGAGGGCGAATATCGGGAGGTAGGACTCGAATACGTACTGCAGGGCAGGAAATCGTCCGCCGGGAACGGTATATCATGACCGCTACTAGAGAGGTGGAACGAGGAGGAAAGCTATGGACTTCGACCTTACTGAAGAGCAGAAGCGTTGGCGGGAAATGGCCCGCGACTACGCGCAGGCGGAGATACGGCACCGCGCTGCCCAACTCGACCGCGAACAGAAGTTCCCCTACGACATAATCGCCGAGATGTCGAGTCTCGGGCTGATGGGACTGACGCTGCCGGAGGAGTATGGCGGCTCCGGTGGAGACTTCGTCGCCTACAACCTGGCGCTTGAGGAGGTCTCGCGCGCCGACACCTCGGTTGGCATCACGATGGAGGCGCACGTATCGCTGGGCTGCTCTCCCATAGCCGCTTACGGCACGCCGGATCAGAAGGAAGAGTTCCTGCGCCCGTGCGCCAGTGGAGAACGGCTATGGGCCTTCGGGTTGACCGAGGAGAACGCCGGGACCGACGCCGGAGGCACCGAGACAGTGGCCGAGTTGAATGGAGGAGAGTGGGCAATCAACGGGTCGAAGAAGTGGATCACCAACTCCGGCACGGATATTACGGCCGGTATCACCGCCATCGCCCGAACCGGCACGCGAGAGGACGGCAAACCGGAGCTAACCGCCATCATCGTCCCGCAAGATACCCGCGGCTTCACGCGAGGTCCCGCCTACGAGAAACTCGGCTGGCGAGCCGCGGACCAGCACCCGCTCTACTTCGAGGACTGCCGCGTGCCGGAGGGAAACGTGCTCGGCGAGCGGGGCAAGGGCTTCCGGCAGTTCCTGGAGACGCTGGACGGCGGGCGGGTCGCCGTGGCGGCGCTCTCGGTGGGATTGGCGCAGGCTTGTCTTGACGAGGCTCTGGCGTGGGCTAAAGAGCGGCGGCAGTTTGGGCGTGCGATCTCCGAGTTCCAGGCCATACAGTTCAAGCTGGCGGACATGGCGATGGAGATAGAGCTGGCGCGCAACATGGTGCTAAAGGCCGCGTGGCTCAGGGACCAGGGGCGCAAGTTTGGGCGGGAGGCGAGCATGGCGAAAGTGTTCGCGTCGGAGGCGGCAAAGAGGGCAGCGGATCAGGCGGTCCAGATCCACGGCGGAGAGGGCTTCATGGAAGCGAGCGCGGTGGCGCGCTACTGGCGGCAGGTCAAGATCAACGAGATAGGGGAGGGTACCAGTGAGATCAACCGCCAGATCATCGCCCGCTCGTTGTTATCCGAGAGCGCCGAGGAGGCGAAAGAGAAGATGGTCGCGCAGTAGTCCGGTGGCGGGCTCGAAAGGATACGTTTGACGCGAAGAAAGCTCGGTAGGCTGAGGGCCGATCCGCCAGACGAGCAAACAGCGGAGAAGTATCTGCTCTGGATGTCGGGGCGCGAGCTGGCCTACGACCCCTATTCGCATCCCAGTATCAGTTCGATGTCTCTATTTGGCAACGACCTGCCCCTAGAACTGGAAGTGGGCTGTGGGAGCGGTGAGTTCCTCTGCTCGCTGGCCCAAAAGGAGCTAGGGGTCAACTTCGTCGGGTTCGACCTGCACATGAAGTCGCTGTACAAGGCTATCCAGACGGCGGCATCGCGGGCGTTGGACAACATCCTGTTCGTGAGTGCCGACTTTCAGCTCGTGTATCCGATTCTGATTCCAAACTCGCTGAGGGCAGTCTATCTACACTTCCCCGATCCGGGGATGAAGCCGGGGCATCGGAAGCGCCGGATCTTTTCGGAGCGCTTTCTGAGTGAGATGCACCGCGCGCTGACGCCGGAAGGCTGGATCAGCGTTATTACCGACCAGGACGGTTACCTCGACGAGATGCTCGACCTGGCAGAGAGAGACCGCAGGTGGAGGAAGACGCACGAGGAACGGTACGTGATCGGCTTCGAGCCCGAAGTGAAGTCCCGATTCCAGCAACTATGGGAGAGCAGCGGCCGTCAACCGCTGCGGTTCGAGTTGATAAAGCGACCGAATACTGAGCGCATGCGAGAACACTCTTACACTAGAGATTTGTAGATACAATACATAGTGTCTAGGGCTGAAGGACAGGGAATAGTGGCGGGAAAAGAGGTATCAGATTCGCAACCGGGCGTGAGTAACATTTAGACAAAATATCTGGCAGCCCTTATAGTTTCCGTTGGAAGTGAGACTACGTTACTCGAAAGAATCCCCGGCACGGGTCGTACTTCTAGACGACGTCACATGGCGGTAGTCGCGCACATGGCGATCCAGATCTGGCTTACGGAACAAGCGATTCTACTTCCTCGAACTCTGCTCTCTCAACGAGATGGCCTACGAACTGTTCTTTATTCATGCTCACCAGACCGATCATCCCTTGTGAGATCAACTCCGGCAGCGGGTCCAGGGCCACGAACCGGACCCCCGTCAAACCATTTTTCGCGAGCATCGAGACGAGTTTCTCGGAGGTGTACATGGCGATCCGCCAGCCGGTCTCCTCAAACCAGCCGAGTCTCAGGTACATTCTAGCTTCTTCTTCCCAACTGAAGATGGGCAACGTCTGCATGCCGTCGAGGTCGATGGTCAGCAACTCCGGATCGCCGGACCCTTGCCTAACAATTAGGCGGTAAACACTAGTGGAGTTCCGTGGATCCATCGCCATGTTCTCCGACATCTTTGCAAACCTCTTTTCTGAACCGTCCGCTTCGGGAGGGCCGCGACTTCCCCGATAGTCCCGCGATAACGGGGCGGAAGCCATATTAATCCATTGCCGCGCCCCCTGGAAGCCCAAGCGGCAACCGCACGAGGTAAATGTGTAGAAGTATGTAGCGCACTAGTGCCTGAGTGTAGCCTGCATAGTAAGATGTAGGCTTGTCGGTCCTGATAGCGAGAGGGGGGTGCGTGGCTTCTGGAAGAAAGTTGATGCTTTCCCCCCACCCAGGGTAGAGGATGGAAGCTCGTCCAACTCGGGTGCTTTTGGCGGACGATCACACCATGTTCCGCGAAGGGCTTGCGGAACTCTTGACGACCTACGGCGGCCTGGAGATAGTCGGGGAGACGACCAACGACGAAGGCGCCGTGACCCTAGCCCAGGAGAAAAAGCCTGACGTGGTCATCATGCAGGTGCAGATGCCCTTCGAGAGAGCCAAGGAAGCACTCGATAGGATGTGTGATGTCGAGCCTCCCCCGAAGATCGTCATAGTAACCATGTTCGAGGACCCCACCACGATGCGGGATCTCCTGAGGCTTGGGGTCAGCGGCTACGTGCTCAAAAGCTCTTCGTCGAGGCACCTGATCGCTGCCGTGCGCGCCGCCGCCCTTGGCCCCCAGTACGGGAACGTGGTCGTGGGGATGCCCCGACAACTTCTAGAGGAGTCCGAAGGGGGTTCCGAAGGAGTTCTCTCCATTCGGGAGCTGGAGATCCTGCTACTTGCCGCCCGTGGTCTCTCGAACCGCCAGATAGCCACCAGGGTTTACCTCGCAGAAGGCACGATAAAGCGACACCTGGCTAATACCTACAAGAAGATGGGGGTAGGCTCTAGGGGCGAGGCCGTGAGGAAGGCCCTTCACCATGACTGGATTACCGTCAGCGAGATCACCGAAGAGGAGCAGGAGGAGCAAGAAGCGTAGCCTTACGGCGAGGCCACATTACTGTGTCATCTCGACCTGGATCAATCCTTCGACCTCATCCAGGATCGCGATCAGGTCGTTTATGCACATATCTTCTATCTTCCAGACCCGGCCGCCCAGGCTGATCTCAGCGTCCATACCGTTGCTGAAGAGCACCTGGATACGGCACACCACGCCATCGAGGCCTTTCGGCAACTCCATATTAGCGCCGTTGCCCAGGATCACCTGTGGCGCGAAGCGTTTCGCCTGCCCGTCGAGGGACTCAGGTGGGGCGAGCAAGATCTCGGCGCGCGGGCGGCGCTGGTAGATTGCCAGTCCGAGCGATTCGCGGTACATCCGCGGTTTTACGGTGATTAGTATGCGCATGGTTCGTCAGCTCCCAAGTTGTGGAGAAACCCATACGAACCTGCGCGCGTAAAATCGTCCACGGATAGCTACCTACTTACCACACAAGGCATTGTACACTTGGCTCCATAGACCCTCGTTATATACTCGGGTCTTCTGCTGCACACTTTGATACATTTTTTACAGACATCCTCCGGATCAGCTCCCGGATAAGCCTTGCGTAGGGGGTAATGGTTCAATGGAGAGAGACGCGCTACACTCACTATCATGGTTACGCTTCAGATTACATGCCGGCATTGCAAAAGCGAAAATATCGTCCGAAACGGGATGACCTCCAACTCAAAGCAGCGCTTTTTGTGCAAGGAC
>JBBPZZ010000039.1:0-3337 GCA_038198445.1 Rubrobacterales bacterium | reverse complement strand
CTCGGCCGCCAGGCAGCGCGAACGCCCTCAATCGAGTCTTGCTCCACTGTCATCAGCTTCTCACGAGTACGCCATAGGCCCGCCCTGATCATGCGCGCTCGCACCCTCGCCCCTCCCGTACTGCTGCCATCGTCGTCTGTCGCATGGGGAATGGTTAGGCTGAACGGCTCGCGCTCACTTCCGCCGATGACTCCGCGCACGAGTGCGTCATATTGGCCAACGCGGCGCATATGAGCGTCAGGTACGCCGAGTTCCTCGGCAATAGTATGAACGTCCGACCCGGAAGTTTTGAGCGTGACGATTGTGCCGACGTTCGAGAAAATTGCTTCGCGGAGACGAGGCGAGGTGGAACCCTCGTAAGGAGAAAAGGCGTCGAGCTGTCTGAGGTTTTGGTGGGCCAGGGTCAGTCCCAGGGCGAACTTGCGTGCCTCCGCGACGAGACCTTCGACGTCAGCGCCCACAAACTTTTGAAACTCATCTACATGTAGATAGAAGGGAACGCGGTTGTGGGCCGAACGAGCGAGCGCGGCACGGTACACGCGGGCGAAGATGAGGCCACCGAGCAGGCTTGCAACACGGCGACCGAGAATTGCTTCTGGCAGCTGGACCAAGAGAATTCCTTTCTGGTTGAGGATGTCGGTTATGGACAGGCGGGTATGCGTGCCACCAGTAATCCCATAGAGCAGGCTGTCGGGCCCAAAGTCGGTGAACTTTGAGAGCACCCACCGGACATGTTCGGCGACGTCGTTGCCCGCCATGCTGTTGAACGTGATCCACTCTTGGGCAATAAGTGGGTCGGTTGGTCCAAGGACCCGCGGAACCCACTTCCGCGCGTCGCTATGGCGTAGAAGGTCTACAGCTGCAGCAACGGACGGGCCAGAGAGCCGCGTCAAAAGTGGCTCAGTAGCGACGGTTGAGAGAATCATGCGCGCCGCATCCTCAAATACTGGCCCTGTGTACTGGTTAAATGAACGCCTGATGATGACGTCAAGTAGTTCGGCCACGGCTAGGTCATACTCAGCGCGGCAGGTGACGTCAACTGTCAGCGGATTGAACAACGGCAGATGGGAGGAGTCCGAGAAGTCCAAGAGGACGACTTCCTTCATGCGGCCCGACACGTGGCGGAGGGCGTAGTCCACAAGATCACCGTGGGGGTCGATTACGGCAACCCCGCGACCCTGCTCTATGTCCTGCCTCACGAGCGTTTTGAGAAAATTGGTTTTGCCCGAGCCGGTCTTCCCGAGTACGTAAATGTGCTTGAGCCGATCCACGGGAGACATGGAGACAGGGGTCGGCGCGTCCCACCGGGCACGCTGGCGGATGGCGGTCCCAAGTGCGGCACCAACGGTCTCCGTGGCCCGGAAGCGGATCGGGAGGTGCAGGTCTCGCGCGCCGACTAGACCCCTCCCTTGGATTGCCCCAAGAGGAGGATGCAGCGCCCTGATGGCTTCATCTGGAGTGCCGATCACGCGCCGAGAAGGCTGGGCTCGCTGGAAGAGAACGTTACGGCTAATCGCGCGTGCAGCCACGGGCATCCCCAGCACGTGCCGGCCCACGGCGCTCGCAAGGGCGCTGTCGATCGGACGGATAGCGTGAACCAGAAGGCGAAGTTCTAGCGGGGCGAGACCCGCCTCAACTCCGGTCGCACTCGCCGCAGCAAAGAAGCGAGTCGCATCGAGTTGGCTGTCGGACTGCAAGAACTGGGCTGGAGAAACTAGCGGGGGACGCGGGGACGCTGATGCCGTTTCCGCCACCGTGCAGACGACATCCACGGCCATCGGCTCACTGCGGCGCCTCAGCAGGTCGACTAGCGGCGACCAGTCCGGCTTGATCGGGAGCGCAGGGTCCGGAACGCTCGGCTCTAGGACTGCGCGCCACTTCGCGACCGGGAGAGGGGGCGCGTTAGAGATTCCCGTCACGCCCCACGCGGGAAGCAGGGCGACTCGAAATTGATCGTGCAACGAGGCTGACTCATCGTCGCTCAGTACGCCCTCGCGCCGGCCAACACACAAGATTATGAACCGAGCGGCGAGCTCCCCCTCAGGTTCCGCGACGGTCTCGAGGCGATACACGAGGGCGACATCCGACCTTCGAAGGTCCCGGAATGTGCGCAAGGTTTCAAGCTGCGCGGGGAGGGACTTCACCGCGTCGTCCATGTCGTAGGCCCCGAGCCCAAGAGCGAAGTACGTGTGGGACATCGTGGAGGCCATCCTACAAGCCCCCGGCACAAGAACGCAAGGTTGATGCACCTTGCAGCCCGTGGTAGCATGGGGCGCAAGGATCAAAGGCGCGTGCACCTTGCAAGGATTTAGTTCTCTTACCCGGCTCGAGCTCGTAGTTGGCTTCCTGTCGATCCTCCTAGCCCTGCTCGGATTCCTCGTTCGCTCGTACGACCTCGAGCTGCTCGGAATCGTTGGTGCCTGCTTCTCCTTCGGTGTCGTGGTCGCCAAAGCGTTTCTCAGCGACTAAGCTAAGCCTGGATCCACCGGTGGGGTAGGTGGGTTTCGTCCGGCCCTGAATGAAGATGACCTCCTGTGCAGGGTCTTTTCACGGCTGTGCGCCGCAGTCGGGGCCCGCGGCAGGAGGTCACCCTTCGTGGTGCAGGGATGACAAGCCGGTCGGACTGGACGGCGTCGCGGTGGTTGTTCGACGACGAGAAGGTCGTCTGTGACGCGGGCGTGATGCTGGTCGCGGCGCTTCGCGCAGCGCCGACACGCGAGCGGCGAGACGAAGGAGCCGAACCGTCGGACGACGGTCTCGATGGCGACGAGCAGCGGCATCGATCGCCCCTCGCTACAAACGCAGACAACGTCGATCGGGAGGCGGGCCGGGCGGGGCGCACCCGGGAGACTCCCACCAAGACGCGGCAACCCGAGCCCCAGCCCGAGTCCGCTTAGGTCTCCCGGGGGTGACCCGACCGGGCCGGCTGCCGCCAGCCACGCCCGCCGCCGAGCCCTCACTCCCACTCGATCGTCCCCGGAGGCTTCGACGTGATGTCGAGCACCACCCGGTTGACCTCCCGGATCTCGTTGATCATCCGCGACGCGATCTGCTCGAGCAGGTCATAGGGCAGCCGCGCCCAGTCCGCGGTCATGGCGTCGTCGGACGTCACGGCGCGGATCGCCACCACCCAGCCGTACGTGCGCTCGTCCCCCTGCACGCCGACCGTGCGCACGTCGGGCAGGACGCAGAAGGACTGCCAGAGCTCGCGGTAGAGCCCGGCCTTCCGGATCTCGTCCTGGAGGATCGCGTCCGCCTCGCGCAGGGCCCCGAGTCGCTCCTTCGTCGCCTCGCCCCCCACCACGCGGATGGCCAGCCCCGGCCCCGGGAAGGGCTG
>JBBPZZ010000038.1:0-8572 GCA_038198445.1 Rubrobacterales bacterium | reverse complement strand
GGCATCCTGGCGTCCTTCGGCGGCGTGTACCTCTCGATGAGCCTGCTCTCCGCCTTCACCGAGGGCATGACCAACGGACGGGGCTTTATCGCGCTCGCGGCCCTCGTCTTCGGTCGCTGGAACCCGCTAGGCGCGGCGGGCGCGGCGCTGCTGTTCGGCTTCGCGCAGGCGGTCACCTTCCGCGTGCCGCAGGACGTGATCCCAAACGAGTTCGTCCACATGCTCCCCTACATCCTGACCATCGTAGTCCTTGCCGGCTTCGGAGGCCGCGCCATAGCCCCCGCCGCCATCGGCAAGCCATATCGCAAGGAGTAGCTAGAACCCGATCTTCCCGCCCTTGCCCTCCCCCTCTGGCGTGTCGGGGGCCTCCTCTACCGGCTCGGTGTCGAAATACTCGACGCCGCCCATTAGTAGCTGCGGCTCTACCTGAAGGCCGGTGGCGAGCTTGCGGATGGTAGTCGGGTACGCGCGTCGCTTCCCGCTCTCCAGCTTGGAGATGGTGTCCCGCGCCACCCCGCACTTCTCCGCCAACTGCTCCTGGCTCATCACCGCCCGGTGACGAAAGTTCCGTAGATGCGGAAGATCCATGCTCGTGCCTCCAAACACTACATAAAACTTGCATAATCGCTACAACAATGCTACTCTACTGGAAGTATAGCTCACCGGAAGGAGCAGAGATGGATCGCAGGCCGGAATTAGTGATTCCTTACGTTACGGAGCAGAGTCCGCGGGGGGAGCGGACGATGGACATTTACTCGCGGTTGTTGTCGGATAGGATCATCTTCCTGGGGACGCCGGTGGACGATCAGGTAGCGAACGTCATAATGGCGCAGCTACTACATCTCGATTCCGAGGACCCGGAGCAGGACATCAACCTGTACATCAACTCGCCGGGCGGGAGCGTGTACGCGGGGTTGGCGATATACGACACGATGAACTTCATCAACGCGGACGTTGCGACGACGGCGCTCGGGATGGCCGCCTCGATGGGTTCGTTCCTGCTCGCGGCGGGGGCGAAGGGCAAGCGGAGCGCGCTGCCCAACACTCGGATACTCTTGCATCAGCCGAGCATCGGCGGAGGGATCGGCGGTCAGGTCTCGGACGTGGAGATACACGCGAGGGAGCTGGTCAACACCAAGCGCCGGATGAACGAGTTGTACTCTGAGATGACGGGTCAATCGGTCGAAAAGATCGAGCACGACACCGACCGGGACTATATGCTTAGTGCCGGGGACGCCGTGGAATACGGTGTCATAGATCGGGTCGTTACCCGTCCGGGCGAGATGGCGGAGGGTTAGGAGCAAGCAGTCCGGGATGAACCTCACGCACGAGTACATCCATCATCGGAGCGGATACAGGTTCGGGGCGGGGCTGTGTTGGATCCGGGTCTACAGGGGCGAGGATGGCGACGCCCCTGTAGTCGTGTGTGAGGAGATGCCGGAGGTCGGACGGTCCACGGTAGCCGAGATAGCCGAGTACCTGGCCGCCGAGGTCGTCAACGAGCATTTCCCCGACGGCCTCCCGGACCTGGCGCGTCCGCTGCTGTGGATCGAACACCAACCCCGCCGCCGCGGGCCGGATCGCTACTTCCTGCTCACCTTCTCTTCTTACACGCCCCGGCCCGTGGGAGCCGGCTTCGTGCGCCGCGTAACGCTCGGCCCTCCGGCACACCGGGAGCAGCTCTCGCCGGAAGAAGTAGAGAGCTTGATACGTGAAGGGCGGTCGTGAAGATCCTGGTGTAGTGAGGCGGCTGATCAACGCCGCTCGCGAGGTGGCCGTAGTTCACTGGCACCGACGACGACGCCCTTGCCAACCTCTGACAGATCTTCTCGAAGTCGCCCCTTGACTTTTGGTCGGCAATAACCGACCATACGGTAAATACCGTACGTTTATTGAATGCCGTGCCAAAGAAGGGATGAGAAATGTACTCTGGCGCAGACCCCGAACATCTCTTGAAGGTTGTTTTGCAGCGGCAGGAGGCGCTCAGGGTTCAGGCTAGCAACGAAGTCGAGGCCGGGCGTGCTTCTCGCTCTTCTCGCGGGGCCAGGCTCGCGGCCTTCAGGCTGTGGCGGCTGCACGTGATGGTGTGGTTCGAGGACGTTCATGGGTCCTGACGCGCCGGAAGGCCGGCGTCCCCCGGAACCGCGGCCTCCACTGCCGCCCCCGAAGCCGGACTACGAGTTGGACGAGATACTGGAGGTGAGGGAGCCCGATCAGTTCCGGGCGGTCGGGGACACGACGCGGTCCAGGATCATCAGCCTCCTCACCGAACGGGCGGCGACGACCAGCCAGCTCGCCGGGGCGTTGGGTCAACCGAAAGGAAGCGTGGGGCATCACCTGAAGGTGCTCGAAAAGGCGGGTCTCATTCGGGTGGTACGCACGCGGCAGGTGCGCGCGATGACGGAGAAATACTATGGACGGACGGCGCGTCTCTTCGAGTTCGTCGGGCCGGAAGGCAGCGTGCCAAAGAGCGAGTTCGTAGACTTCTTCCGGCAGGCGATGGACGAGTACGAGGAGCCTGGACCGGAGGCTGGATTCAAAGACGTGCTGACGCTCGCGCACGCGCGCATCCCGGCGGAGAGAGCCCAGGAGTTCGCGGACAGGGTCTTGAGGCTGGCCGACGAGTTCAGAGACCTCGAAGGCGTGCCGGGCGAGAGGGTCTATGGTTTTCTGGCGCAGGTATATCTGACGGACCTGCCGGAGCTTCCAGAGGAGACGGATGAGTAGGAAGTCGGGGTCATGGTTCCTGATCCCAGTTTCCGGGCGGAGAAGATAGGCGCGTGATGTCCGGCGCCGCGGACACGCCTGCCAGGTTGGGCGCCGACTTCTGGAAGTTCTGGGGTGGGCAGACTGTCTCGAACCTCGGTAGCTCGTTTACCCTGTTCGCGCTGCCCTTGCTGGTCTTCAAGCTCACGGGGTCGGCGCTCAACCTCGGGCTGATCATGGCCGTCGAGTTCCTGCCCTATCTGCTTTTCGGTCTGCTCCTCGGCGCGTGGGCCGACAGGGTAGACCGCAAGCGGATGATGATCGCCACCGATATAGCCCGCGCCGCGATCATCTCCTCCATACCATTACTGGCCGCCTTCGACCTCCTGGCGGTTTGGTGGATATACGCTGTTGGTTTCGTTAGCTCCACGCTCAAGATCTGCTTCGACGCGGGCGAGTTCGCGGCGGTCCCGAGCCTGGTCGGCACCGACGACCTGGTGCGGGCCAACGGGCGCATCCAGGCCAGCTACTCCGGCGCCTTCTTCCTGGGGCCGCTCCTGGCTGGAGGTTTGCTGGCCGTGATGCCCGTTCAGACCGTGCTGTTCTTCGATGCGCTGACCTTCCTGGTCTCGGCGTTCATGCTCGGCCTGGTCGGGCGCAGCTTCAACGCCGTGGACGGCGATGATATAAGGACTACGAACATCAGGCAGGATGTGATCTCCGGCCTCAAATACGTCCTGGGCCACCCGGTCCTCCGCAACATCTCTATAATGATGGCTCTCATCAACTTCCTCGCCGCCACAACTCAGGCCCAACTCGTGTTCTTCGCCAAGGAGCGGCTCGGAGCGGGAGATAGCCAGGTGGGTGCCCTGTATTCCGCGGGCGCTCTTGGGATAGTGGCGCTCTCCCTCGCGGCCGGGCCGGTACGCAGATACATCTCGTTCAGCACGGCGGCGCTGGGGGCGCTCATGATAGACGGTCTCCTGCTGGTAGGTTTCGCCCTGACGGCCAACTACTGGCTCGCCGTGTTGCTCTGGGCGCTGTCCTCGGGGTTTGGGATCTTCTTCAACATCAACACTGGTAGTCTCCGGCAGGCGATAGTACCGAACCGGATGTTGGGACGGGTCCAGAGCATCGCCGCCGTGCTGGCCTGGTCGGCGATCCCCGTGGGCTCGTTTCTCGGCGGGTTGGTGATCGAGCAGACCCAGAACGTCGCCCTGGTCTACGGGACCATCGGCGCTCTGGTCTTCCTCGTCGCGCTCTCTTTCTCCTTCACGGCCCTGGGCCGCGCGGATCGTTATTTGACCGACCCGGCGGAGGAGACGGATTGAGATCCCCCTTCGCCGGACTCGGCCCGGAGTACCGCAAGCTCTGGTCGGCCAGCACGATCTCGAACCTGGGCGACGGCATTACGCTGGTCGCCGGCCCGCTGCTCGCCGCGACGCTCACGCGAGACCCGGTGCTGGTCGCCGGCTTGATGTTCGCCCAGCAACTCCCGTGGCTGCTCTTCTCACTCATAAGCGGCGCGCTTGTCGACCGGCTCGACCGCCGGGTGCTGATGGCGTCGGTGGACGTATTCAGGGCGGCGCTCATCGGCTTCCTGGGATTGGCCGTGCTGGGCGGGTTTGCGAGCCTGCCGATGATGTACGTTATCTTCTTCCTGATCGGGACCGCGGAGACCCTCTTCGCCAACGCTTCACTCGCGATAATGCCCTCCATCGTGCCGAAGGACCAACTGGAGAAGGCGAACGGGCGCATGTTCGCCGCCGAGTTGGTTACGAACCAGTTCGCCGGTGGGCCAGTAGGCGGCGCGCTCTTCGCGCTCGCGGCGGCGGGCCCGTTCTTGCTGGACTCCGGTACTTTCGCCGCGTCCGCCGCCCTCATCTTCGCGCTGCGGGGCCGGTTCCGGGTGCCGAGGCCGGAAGGCCCGCGCAAGAGCACCTTGCGGGCGGAGATCTCCGAGGGTGTCGGATGGCTGGCGCGCCACCGGCTCCTGCTCACCCTGGCGGTCATGCTGGGAGCCGGGAACCTCGTCTTCTCGGCTACGTTCTCCATACTGGTGCTCTTCGCGCAGGACATCCTGAACCTCGGCAGCTTCGGTTACGGCGTCTTGCTCACGGCCGGCGGCGTCGGAGGGGTCTTCGGCTCCCTGCTCGCCGGACGCATCGGTTCGTGGCTCGGCACGGGCCGGGCGCTCTTCCTGGTCATGCTCATCCAGGCGCCCGCGCTCGCCGTCATCGCCATGAGCGGCAACCCGCTCGTCGTGGGGGCGATGATCGCCGTGGACGGCTTCGTCGCCTTCGCCTGGAACGTCCTGACCTTCGCCCTCCGCCAAACCCTCATCCCCGAGAACCTGCTCGGACGGGTGACGAGCGTGTACCGCCTCATCGGCGTGGGCAGCGGCGCCGTGGGAGCCCTGATCGGCGGCTTCCTCGCCAAACACTTCGGACTCCCCGCGCCATTCTACTTCTCCGCCGCCGTGATGATAGTAGTCGCCCTCGCCTCCCTGCCGTTCGTGAACAACCGGACAGTGGCCGAGGCCCGAGGACGGTAATCTACCTCCCGAACAACCGCCGAAGGAAACCTCTGCTCTCCGGCGGCTCTTCAGCGGTCGTCTGGAGGCGCAGAAGTTCGACGAGCGCTTCGAGGGGGATGGTGTTTACCTGCATGCCGCCCGTCAGGCGTTCGGGCGGCGGGCTGAGGGCCACGTACTCGACCTCCTCGCCCTGGTACTCTAGAAGCTCTATTAGCTCCTCGGCCGACAACTCCCGTGTCCGCCAGTCTTCGCCGAACTCTCCCGTGGAAGCCAGGAAATACTCGGCCTCCTCCACGGAGTCGAAGAGAGGGATCGCCTCATCATCGTCTAGCACGATGGCGAGAAGCTCGTCGGTAGTCTCCGGCCCGCCGACGATGACCACGTGGGTGGCTGATGCATCCATGACGAGATTTACCCTACCAGACGAGGAGAGACCCCGCCGGGGCGGAGCCTCTCGTTACACGTTTTCGGTTCTCTCTACGAGTCGTCGGTGACAGGCGCGGAACCAGGCGGGGTAATGCCGAGGCTCGGGCCTTCGGGTGTCTCGACGAGATCCATAACGCTGCCGTCCAGCGCCTCGCTCACGGGCGCGGCTATGTGCAGAAGGCTATCGCCATCGTGCTCGATGACCTGATCGTCGTCCTGGGGCTCACCGGCGGCGATGCCGACCTGAGTCTCACCAGTATTCTCGTCGGTTACGGGGTCGAGGCGGAGGACTGTACCTTCCGGGTGCTCGACGTTTAGAAAAAGCTCTCTGGCTCCTTCGGTTACCGTGATCAAGCTATCTCCTCTTCGGAGCGTTCAGTGACTTACTGACCCTATCAGGTTCGTATGAGATTTAAACCGAGTCACGCGGGACATCGTCTCCGTAAACAGCCTCGGCGGCGAGCGCTAGAAGCGGACGGGTGGCGTTGGTCGGAGCATTGAATCGGACAAGCTGACTTATTGCGATCAGGACGGCCGTGCAACCGCACCATCGCCACAGGTTCGATGGGTCGACGCCCACCTGGCTGGACAGACGCTCCGCGCGCCGCATCAGCGTTCGTTTGTCTCGCACATCGACCAGTACCCAGTCGATCAGGTCGAAAGCCGGGTCGCCGACACTGGCCCGTGGGTCTATCGCCACGAGTCCCCGGCCACCTCCCGCCTCCAGCACGTTTCTCGCGTGCAGGTCGCCGTGCAGCAGGACGCGGGGTCCGGGTCCAGTAGCGAGCCCTCGCGCGATGGCGAGTGACCTCGCCACGAGGTCTTCTGAAACCAGCGACGATCTCCCATGCTCGCGCAGCCGCTTACGGTAGAAGGCGAACATGAACTCCACGCCCTCGATCAGCGGCGGAAAACCCGTCATGGCTTCCTCGTCAGCAGAGGCGTGGAGATCCCTAACGAGCCCGGCGACTTCATCGAGCCGGAGGGAGGCCTGCGTGTCGGCGAGCATTGTGCCTGGCTGTATGGCCTCAAGTAAGAGGGCGCCGGATTCTTCATCGTGGTCGAGGACCCTCGGCACGCGCCCGGATGATTGCCACGCGGCGAGCGCGGCCGCCTCGGCGGAGATCAACCCCGCATCCGGAGAGAGCTTTAGCACGGCCAACTCACCGCCGGATCGCTCACAGAACAGCACGCACGAAGTCATGCCGCGAGAGGCGGGACGATGGATGCGAACCTTCCAGTTCCGCGCGATGCGATCCACCAGCGCCGGCAGTTCGTCGCACCACTCGCCTGCCCAGGGGCCGAAGCGCATGACCAGCCGCTGTCGGGTAGTGGCGTCGATCATTTCTTCTCGCTCATTTTCCCACTGATCCCGGCATCGTAAGCAACAAAGCATGCCACTTCACGCCATGCGCGGCAAGCCAGGGCGGGGTCTGCGGTCTGAAAGCTGCTCGGAGCTTGACACCGGGCTTCCCGTTTCGTGTATGTTGGTAAAGATGAGCGAGAAGGACAAAGGACTTACGGAATATGCGATCAAGCAGGTCGGCGACCGCTACTATCCGGTGATTATGGACCGCGAGGCCGGCGGACACTACGAGATCAAAAACCCCCTGACAGGCGGCATCCTTGGCTACAACAACCCCGAAGCCGCCGAGGCTTACATAGAGCGCGCAAGAAAGAGAGAGGGCGAGGCGGAACCTCTATCCTGAAGCCCTGGACCTCCACATACGGGCGATGAGGAAGGTCAGCAAGACCGCGGCTGTGAGACGAATCGCCAGCAGCGGCAGTACGTCTATGCCGAGCGGGATGAAGATGAGCGTGTCCTCGATGACGGCGTGGCAGGCGCAGAGGAACAGGATCATGAGCGTCAGCTCCCGCTTCGTGAACTTCTGCTCGCGGACCTGCTGGAGGATAACGCCCGCCCCGAAAGCCAGCCCGAAGATGAGCCCTCCGGCCATCGTCACCGCGCCGCGAGCCTCTATCCCGAGCGGCCTCATCAGCGGCCGGACGAGGTCCGCGAACCTGTCCAGCACGCCGAGGTCCTTGAGGACCTGTATCACCATCATCACCGAGATTACGATGACCGCGAGCTCTACTATCCCGGTGATCGCCGCATGAAAAGCGTGGAGGATCACCCCCATCCATCCCGAGGGCTCCGATTGCGAAGCCGCCGCGAACCCGTAATGGGCTATCTCGTCTCCGCCGTTCCACAACGAGTTGACGGCGAAGGCGGCGGATACGGCGAGAGTAATGCGGAACAGGAACACGAGGGTGACGCTCACCCCGATCCTGCGGCACACCGCCGCCTCCACCGGCAGACCGTGCGAGAAGCTCAACATCAGGGCGAGGATGAAGACCTGTTTCACCGTCAGGTCCATCGTGAGCATCGCGCCTATGGCGGCGTAGAGGTTGAGCAGGTTGCCGAGCGCAAGCGGTATCGTCGCCTCGTTCGGGAGACCGATCAGGCCCATCACCGGCGTGAGACCGGAGAGCAGGGCGTCGTAGAGGGGCGTGTACTTGAGGATCGAGACGGTGACGGTTACCGGAAAGATCACCTTTCCAAGCTCCCACGTAGTCCGCAGCCCGCTCCTGAGTCCCTCGCCCCAGGAGACGCGGCGCCAAGCCTTCCCCAAACCTCTCAAAGAGATGCCTCGTACAAAATATTCCTTCGTCGACGTACTGGATCCTCACTATACAGATGGAGCAAGATAGTTCCACTTTCTCGTCCCGTTGCGCGGGCCTTTGGACTATCCTAATGTTCGCTACAGCGGTTTTCATAAAGATCGGACGCCCCTACGGTAGCCGCAGTGCTCGAAGAAACCCAGGGCGTCTTGGTCAGTTACCGCATTGAGGGCAACGCCAGCGCTTCTACTAGAGCCTCCCTGCTGCGCGCTCTAATCTTGC
>JBBPZZ010000037.1:0-3264 GCA_038198445.1 Rubrobacterales bacterium | reverse complement strand
CCTTCAGGGGTTGCTGACCCGTCTGGCGGCCAAGATCGCAGCTTACACCTGCGGGCAGCATCTCAACGTCCAGCTCGGTCGGCCTCTGCGTCATCTGGCGGATCTTTTGGTTTGAGAAGTTATGCATCACTCGTCTTAGGGAGTTGGTAGATCAAGAGCAGCCACAGTCCCTTGTTCCCACCCTCGGGGGAACCTTCTTGGGAGGCCTCGTTGCCACTTTCTGAAACGTTTATTTCGTGCAAAGTACGTTGCAGTATAACAATGTTGTCAAGACAAGTGAGCAGCAGGACGAGAGATTACGCTCCGAGCAGCCCTCCGGTGAGATCAGGGATACATATCTGACTTGGCGATTAAGCCACGGGAGTTTATTTCACGCTCACTACTGATACGCGGATACCGAGGCATGCTGGACCGGTTGGCACATCGGCCACCTTGTCTCCTGGGTCGGCTACGCAAGCAGTAGGCTCATTACACTAGACCAGGACGGATGCACCTTAGCAGGCTGCGCGAAGCTCATTGCTGCGTTAAGCTACATTTCCCGCCTTTCGGAGTGGGCGGCAGGGGTCAGGCGAGGACAAGGAGGATCTCGTGGCGACAGAGCCGGAACTAATTCGTAATGTATGCTTGATCGGTCACCGGGGGAGCGGCAAGACGTCTCTCGGGGAGGCGATGCTGGGAATTGCATCCGGGAGGAGCGGTTCTCAGGGCGGTGTCCTGGACTACGCGGAGGAGGAAGTCGAGCGCGGCATGACGCTCGGGATGAGCGTCGCCAGCTTCGAATGGAAGGGGCGTCGGGTCAATGTCCTCGATACCCCAGGGGATGGGGGATTCATCGGGGACGCGTTTGTGGCCCAGAGGGTGGCGGACTGCGCGGTGCTGGTGGTACACGCGCAGGACCCGATCCAGGTCGTCACCGAGCGCGTCTGGCGGCGGGGAGAGAAGGAAGGCATACCGCACATCGTTGTCGTCAACCATCTGGACCGCGAGCGGACGGACTTCGGCGCGGTCATAGATCAACTCAGGGAGAAGTTCGGGCAGGCAGTGGTGCCGCTGAACCTTCCAATAGGCCGCGAGAACGACCTTCAGGGGATCTACGGGCTTCTAAGCGGCACCACCTTCGTGGATGGTGAGCAGAAAGAGGAGATCCCCGCCGGGATGGAGGACGAGGTAGACGCGGCCAAGACCCAGCTCTTCGAGGCAATCGCCGAAAGTGACGATACGTTGCTGGAAAAGTATCTGGAGGGCGAGGAGATCACCACCGAGGAAGCGTTCGAGGGTATAAGAAAAGGAATAGTGGATGGCCTCATCATTCCGGTCCTCGCCGCGAGCGCGGAGCGCATGATCGGGGTTGACCGGCTCCTGGACGTAATAGCCGGCAGTGCTCCGAGCCCCGCTGATAAGTCCCGTTGGATCTCCGAGGACGGTGAAGAGGTCGCCTGCGAGGAAGACGGTCCCTTCTCCGCATACGTCTTCAAGACTTACGTGGATCCGTTCGCTGGACGTCTCAGCGTGATGCGCGTGGTTAGCGGGCGTTGCCGCTCGGACGAGGCGCTTACCAACCCGCGCACCGGCTCTTCCGAGCGGCTGGGCAGCGTCTCCCATCTTGTAGGCAAGGAACGAGCCTCTATAGACGAAGCCGTCGCCGGAGATATCATCGCCGTCGCCAAGCTCCGGGACACGGTCACCCAGGATACACTCTGCAAGCCGGAGAAGCCGATAACGTTCGAGCCGGTCGAGTTGCCGGAGCCGACGACGGCATTCGCGGTCGGGGCGAAGACCCGCGGTGAGGAAGAGAAGGTCTTCGACGCCATAAGGCGCGTAGTGGACGAGGACCCATCCTTGAAGCTGGAGCGGGACGAATCGACAGGAGAGGACGTACTGGCTGGTCTCACCCAGATGCACGTCGAGTTCGCCCTGGAGCGAATACACCGGCGCTACGGGATCGAGGTTGAGGCAAAGGCCCCGAAGGTGCCATTCAAGGAAACCATTGCGGGCAGCGCCCAGGCCCAGGGACGCTACAAGAAGCAGAGCGGCGGACGCGGGCAGTTCGGCGACGCGAGGATAGAAATATCTCCGATGCCGCGCGGCTCGGGCTTCGAGTTCGAGAACGCCATCGTCGGCGGAGCGATACCGCGCCAGTACATCCCGGCCGTCGAGAAGGGCATCCAGGAGGCGATGCGGGGGGGGATCATCGCCGGTTGCCCGGTCGTCGACGTGAAGGTCCGGCTGCACGACGGCGCCTTCCACTCGGTGGATTCCTCGGAGATGGCCTTCAAGGTCGCGGGATCAATGGCCTTCAAGAGCGCCGTAGAGAAGGCCAATCCCGTACTCCTGGAGCCATACCTCAAGGTCGAGGTGCTAGCGCCGGCGGAGCTTGTGGGCGACGTCATGGGAGACCTCTCGGGAAGACGGGGCCGTCCGATGGGCATAGAGCAGCGCGGCGAACGCCAGGTCATCCAGGCCGAGGTGCCGCAGGTCGAGATGCTCACCTACGCCCGCGACCTCCGCTCCATAACCGGAGGCCGGGCCAACTTCCACGTCGAGCACGGCCACTACGAGGAGGTCCCGCCGAACATGGTCGAGAAAGTCCTCGCCGCCAACGAACGGGAAGAGGAGAAAGAGAAGGTGGGGTAGAAGCTGATCGCTAGGTGTCATTTCAGCTTGTCAGCAGGCCGAGGCGCTTATAGCGGCTATGCTGTCCTGCTTAAATTTTCTAGGCTTGGGCAACAGTTCAGCCCGATGTCGGCCCGAACTCGTGCAGAAAGGAGAAGTCAGTGGCAAATACACGCTGGCATGGTGAAATCGGCGAGCATTACGTATTGTATAGACTAATGAGAGAAGGATTCAATGCTGCTGTAGCGCGCATAAATGCTGACATCTTAGACATTTATGCAGCAGACAGGAAGGGTATCCCGTTTGCTGTACAGGTCAAAACCAAGACCGACGCGGAGGCATGGCGCCTCAATGAGAAGCACGAAAATATTCAGGACACTAGATTGTTCTATGCTTTTATAGATCTAGGCAAGAGCTTGGAGAAGGAGTCGCCGAATGTCTTTATCCTTCCAAGCGCAGAAGTGGCTCGTGTCTGCCGAACCGAACACAAGGCTTGGTTGAACACTCCACCTAGCGGTAGTTTGTTGAAGTAGGTAAAGAACCATGCTCAAATGGCGGCGCGCAAGGAGGTGCCGTCATGACCAGACGACTGCCCGTGGCCCCGTCCCCCGGTCCGCTTGAGGAGTACGCCGCTCGCTTCGACGATCTCTT
>JBBPZZ010000036.1:0-51904 GCA_038198445.1 Rubrobacterales bacterium | reverse complement strand
TGTACGTCTCGAACATCAGGTTGAAGGGCCGCACGGGCGCGAAGTCCCGGCCGCCGTCCATCGGGTCCTTTACGCGGTCGTCGGACTGGATGATCTCCGTGAGCTCCTCGGCGCTCATGCCTTCGGCGTCGATGCCGGTCGCGGCCTCGATCAGGTGATCCGCCCGGTAGCGGCGTCCGCTGCTGCGGCTCTCGACGAGCATGTCGTTGAAGGTCGCCGTATGGCCGGAAGCCTCCCAGACTTTCGGGTGCATGATGATCGCCGCGTCGATGCCGACCACGTCGTCGCGCATGTGGACGGTACGTCGCCACCACTCCTCTTTGATGTTCCGTTTCATCTCGACGCCGAGAGGACCGTAGTCGTAGGAAGAGCGGAATCCGCCGTATATCTCCGAACTCTGGTACACGAAGCCCCGGCGCTTGCAGAAGGCGACTATCTTCTCCATCGTTGCGGTCTGCGACACGTTTCGTTCCTCCGGACTTTTTCAGGCTTGGCGTAGAGCCAAGCAAGTATAGCTCAGAGCGCGTGCTGGATTGAGTTAGTAGGGATAGCCGGTGCTCCAGGTTATAATGTGCGGATGGAGATGTCACCTTTACTGTTGTTGGGGCTGGGTATCGGCCTCGCCTCTGTTGCCGGAGTACGGGCGTTCGTGCCGTTGCTGGTTGCTGCCCTGACGGTACAGTTCGGGCTTCTCGTGGAACCCTCGCCATATGATTCCATCGCCAGCGATTGGTGGCCCGCCATCGGTGTATTTGCGGGGCTCGCGGTGGTCGAGATCGCTCTGGACAAGATACGAGCCCTGGAGCCAATCTTCGGGTGGGTCATGGTCGCGGTGAGGGCCGCGTCCGGGGCGGTTCTGCTTACCTGGGCTGTCCGAGCCGACATGGATACCGGCTCGCTGCCCTGGCTTGCGGTTGGGGCTGTAATCGCCGGTGTGGTGGCGGTTTTGAAGGTGGTTCTCCGGCCGAGGACGGAAGTCGGGTCGGCGGGGGTTTCCACGGCGTTCTTGAGCGTTTTCGAGGACATTGTGGCGCTCGTTGGGGCGGTTGTTGCTGTTTTTATTCCGTTCGTATCATTACTGCTGGTGGCGTTTTTGCTATTCTTCTTTTATCGGATCAGACGCCGGCGGGGCAGAAAGTACGGAGGCCTCCGCATTCTCGGCGATTAATATTCCCGGCTCTCTTGGAGGGTGACATGGACCAGCGGGAGATCACTATAGTAAAGGGGGGACGGGAGACCCCGTTTTCCCGCGGAATTCTGGCGCAGACTCTCTCCCAGGCTGGAGCGCGTCCCGAGCTGGCGCATCGCATAGCAAGCGAGGTTCGGGCGGAGCTTCTGGCCGAGGAGCGGCTAACGGTGGAGGAGGAAGAAGTCCTCGCGCGCGTGCGCTCCAAGCTGGAGAAGACCGACGCGATAGTCGTGGCCCGGCTGGATAAGTGGCGCCTCCTCCGCGAGTCCTCGGAGCCGGTCGTGGTGCTTATTGGAGGGGCGACCGGGGTTGGGACGAGCACCCTGGCGGCGGACGTTGCGCGGAGGCTCAACATCCAGAGCGTTATCGGGACGGACTCCATACGCGAGGTTTTGCGGCGGGCGATCAGCCCGGACCTTTTGCCGCTGCTCCACAAGAGCTCCTACGAGATAACGAGCGAGGATATTCGCATCCCCGTCGAGGAGGAAGAGACTCTGCTCTTTGGTTTCCGGCAGCAGGCCGCGCAGGTCGCCGTGGGCGTGGAGGCGATTGTTGACCGGGGGCTCAAGGAAGGGACGAATCTCGTGGTCGAAGGGGTGCATCTGGTGCCGGAGATCATCCTGGACCGCTACCGGGACCATCCGAACGTCTGCACACTGGTCGTGTATCTCTCGGATTGCGACATGCATCGTTCGCGGTTCTATATACGCGCACTCGGGACCGCAATGCGCCGTCCGGCGGAGGAGTATACCTCTCACTTCACGGAGATACGCCAGATCCACGACTACATCCTGGAGAGCGCCGCCCGCACCGGGGTTCAGACGGTGGAGAACGTATCCATCGAGCATACCTCCGACGCCACGGTAGAGATCGTCACAAACAGGGTGTCCGGGATCGCGGAGAACGCTGGCAGGTCTTCCTCGATGCTGCTGGACGCCGGCACTCCCCGGCACGGAGTTCCGATAACCCGCATCGGAAAGGGTTAGAATACGCGCATAGGCTTCAGGAGGTAGACGACGGTGATAGACAAGCAGCGGCTGAGGACTTTCTTGCTCGGGAGCGTCGCGGGGGTGCTGGCGGGCATACTCCTCGCGCCGCGCAGCGGCAAGGAGCTTCGAGGCACCATCTCCAACCGGGCCGGTGAAGCCCGCGAGCGAAGCCGCGAGACCTACTTCGAGAAGCAGGAGCGGATGCAGGAGCGTTTCTCCGAGATGCGCGAAGGTTCTCACCGCCAGAGAACGGCCCCGGAGCGGGATGCGGCTGTCGGAGTAGGGGGCGAGACTCCGGCTGGATCGCCGGACAAGACCTACAGCGCGTCGGGCCGTCCGCCGCTAAGGGATGTATCGCGGGACGTCTATGAGGAAGAGTCGGAGAAGGAAATCACGGAAGATCCCGATACGAGGCCGGAAGAGCTTCGGGAGAAAGTGCGGGAGACGCGGGCTCGTCTCCGGGAGCGGCTGGATGGCCCCACTGGGGAGCGCGATGATTAAAGGCAGGTTGGTCAAGCCCATCTCATTTGTTCCGGTGATCGTAGAGATATCCTCGGATGAGGCCGACTCGATACCGGGGCTACGTGCGGTGATCTCTCACTGGACCGAGGGGGCGTGCTCCGCGGAGGAATGGTTCGGGGAGCTGGAGGAGTCCTGGGGAACGGCGGGGTTCGTGATGCGCCGAGGCGAGGATGTCCTGGGCTTTCTGGTCTATGGCCCGCGGGACTGTCTGCCGCGTGCTGGACGGTATCCGGTCGGACCCGTGGATGAGGATGCCGTTCTACTGGCCTACCTCGAGGGAGATTCGCGTACGCGCCGTCACCTGCTGGTCAGGATGTTGCGGGACCTACGTCACCGGGGCGTTGAGAAAGTGGAGGCGATATCCAGCGACCTCGGGCTTTCCCGGCACGTTTCGACCAGGTTCCTTGTCGAGAGTGGCTGGCGCCCGGTACGTACCGGGTTGTATCGAGGCGTTCCTTATACGCTGGCCCGCATCGACCTGGGTAGCGCCGTCGAAGTGGGCGAGCTTGCGCGGGGTCTACTGGGCCGCGTCAAGTTGCCGAACCTGAAGACTCCGTCACCCGCACCAGGAGCGTTTATCCAGATGGTTGAGACGTCTGAGTCGGTAAGATCGCGGTCTTAACCGCCGATACGCCCGATGGCGTAGTGGCCCGAACTTCTATTATCGTCCTCGTCGACGTTATCTCGTCGTTCTGATCCAGAGGCGAAAGGTCGATGTCGAGGGGCGTATCGGACGACTTTCCAGCTTTTATCTGGTCCACTGTGGCGCGGTAGTATCGGACTTCCGGGATAGACGTGTCCTCCGAGGATACCTTCAAGGTCAGGCTGATCCCAGAGAGTTCCTCGTCGCCGGAGTTCTTGGCGGTCACGGTTAGTTTTTGATCCTTGAGCTGCTTGAGAGAGGATAGTTGATCCTTCTGTAGACTCAAGCTCAGGGAAGGACCGGATGCGGCCGAAGGGGTTGCGGGCGAGAGGCTTTTTTCGGATGTGTTGCTGCTCAGGTTGGCGAGGAACAGGAATGCTCCGGCCGTGACGACGAATGCAAAAGCCGCCCCGGAGATCCAGAAGACCAGACCCCTCATTGTTCGTTGACCGGAACTTCGTAGAGGTTGTAGAAATCAGCCAGCAAAGAACTGGCGGGGGCCGCATGCACTTTGAGGTCCGCGACCGCGCCGCTGGCTATGATAGCCACTTCTTCGCCGGAGCGCGACCATGCAAGGTCTTCGGGACCGGTCTTTATCTCCATGTCGTCGTTCGACGTCGCGGCCTGAAGGTCATTCGTGGCGACGTTTATTATGTACAGGTTCGTCAGGGAGTTCGGGTTGCGGCGGCCAATTACGGCCAGCCGCTCACCGTCGGGCGAGGCTCGCAGACTGGAAGCGATGAAGTCTTCACCAACCCCAGGCGCGGGCTCTGGCGCATCGGAATCGGGCTCAATCTTGTATAGTTTGTACGGGGCGGCGTCGGTTTTTTCGATGTTTTTGTCTCCGGCCACGTAGTAGATGCCGTGACTGGTCCACTGTGGAGCCCCGAAAATTTCCAAATCCGGCTTGAGCCGGGCGAGTACGCGCGAGCTTCCGTCCGAGAGATCCAGGGCGTATAACGCGAAGGTCGCGGCTCCTTGCACTGAGAGGACTAACTGGTCCCCCTTCGGTGAGAGAGCGAGGCCCATGACCCGGCCGCCGATGAGGTTTTTGTATACCTTTTCCACCCGTCCGTCGCTGCCGATAATGGCGATGCCGCTCTGAAAAGTGTTCGTCTTTAGAGCTACCACCAGACCTTTGCCATCTTGTCCTGGAACTATCGCCAGGGCGTCTCCGGTGATTTTGTTTAACTTGAAAGACTCTTTTCGAGGCAAGGTCTGGTATATAGAACTTGTTGCTCCGCTGTCACCCGCGGGTTGCGGCGCTTTAGAGTTCGAGGGGTTATCCTTACCGAGGATGGTCAGTCCACCTTTGGAGTTGTACTCTACCTCCTCGGCTCCGAAGTCTTTGGTCGTCCAGCGGCGCAAGCCTTGAGTATTGAGAGGTTTATCCACCACGTAGCCGTCCAGGACAAAGGAGATCCTGCTTTCGTCCGGGCTCCAGTTTGGGGCGCTCTTGTCGCCTGGACCGGAGCTAAGGGGCCGGACGCCCGGTCCAAGCCCCAGGTCCGCCTGGCTCTCGCCGGCAGGTAGCGGTGCTATAGACACTTCCCTCGAACTCGCGCAGCCGGCGAGAAGAGTCGCCGCCGCGGCCAGAGCAAGAGCCGAGAGCCTATATCGCACTGTTCACGGAGCGGGGGAGTGGAGTTTTCGGTAGCTGTATCGTGAACGTCGAGCCCGCGCCGACCTCGCTGTCGACGGAGATCTCGCCGCCGTGCATCTCGATTATCTGTTTGCTGATCGCAAGTCCCAGACCGCTGCCGCCCGTGGCGCGGGAGCGGTCTTTGTTCACCCGGTAAAATCGTTCGAAGAGTTGTTGCAGGTCATCTTCCGGGATACCGGGACCCGTGTCCCGGACTCGAGTCGTCAGGGTGGAGGCGTCTTCTTCTATGGTAATGCCCACATGGGCGCCGGAGTCCGAGTACTTGATAGCGTTGTCCAGCAGATTGAGAAAGACCTGGTAAAGCTTCTCGGGATCGCAGACGCACCGGTGCTCGATGCCGTCGTGAAAGACTACCTCGATGCCGAACCGCTCGGCCTTTGATTCAACGGAATCCACGGCGTTTTGAATGATCTCGCCGAGGTCCGCGGGACCGAGCCGCAGAGCGTATTTCCACGAATCCATCTGGGCGAGAGTCAGCAGTTCCTCCACCATACGCCGGATGCGTTTTAGTTCTTGATCCGCAAGCTCCAGGGCGCGCTGCTCCAGAGGATCCAGCCTCTCCCGCGCCCGGTCCAGCAGATCCACGGCGCTCTGGATCGTCGTAAGCGGCGTCCTCAGCTCGTGCGATACGTCGGAGACGAAGTCGGTCTTGGCCTTCTCCAGCGAACGGTGCTCGGTTATGTCCCGCACCGCGAGGATGATGCCGGCGTCGCCTCCGCCCTCGCGGCTCATCCGGGCCGCGTAAGTCCAGAAAGCCTTCTCGCCTGATTCGATCTCCCGGACGGCGGCGCCGGTTATGGCGGCTTCGCGCAGGCATTGGACGACTTCACCGGAGGTCCCTATCTCCGCCAGCTTGCGCCCATAATCCGAGCTCAGGATGCCGAGCATCCGGGCCGCGGCGGGGTTCGCCATCGTCACGCGTTCTTCTGAGTCGGTGGCTATGACGGCCTCGGGAGACGCTTCGAGGACGCCTTCGAGGCGGGATTTTTGTTCCTGGATCTCCCCGACGTAGTGCTCTATCTCCTCGGCCATGTAGTTGAATGCGCTGGCGACCTCGCCCAGCTCGTCGTTGCTGGTCACTGGGACGGTGGCCGCGTAGTCGCCGGAGGCCACGCGTATCGCCGCGTCGCGGGTATCGGAGAGGGGACGCGTGATCTGCCGAGTAAGGATAAGGCTCCCTAGCCCGGCGAGGACGACGCTCGTCAGGATAGCGCCGAGAATTCCGTACCGCAGGTAGGCGAGCGCGTTCTCCAGTTCATCTCCGGGGGCGTTGTAGACCATCACGCCTCTCGCTTCGCCATCCGCGCCGGTCAGCGGCCAGACTGCTATGTAACGCGCCCCGCCGCCGGTTATGAGCCGTCCGTCTTTCTCTGGAGACTTGAGGACTTTTTGGACTATCTCTTTGTTTAACTCCAGACGTTTGTAATCTTCTTTGAGATCCATCGAGCCGCCGAGACCGTTGCGGGCGGCCAGGGGCTTGCCTCCGGGACCAAGATAAAGCACTCCAAGCCCCGTCGGGTCGGAGACAGAGCGGACGAGCTCCTCGGCATATGTGTCCGGAGCCGGTAGTGACTGGTCTTCCGGCTTGCGTAGACCTTCGAGGAAGTCCGTCGCGCCGGTGTTCGCCGTGCGGGAGCGCTGGGCGAGAAGGTCGCTCTCGGCCGCGACCAGCCGCTGTTGGGCGAAGTAGTAGAGGACCAACCCTATAACGAGGCTGGCGACGGACGAAATCCCGACGAGCGCCATAAAGATCCTGACCCTGAAGCTCAAGGCCGGGAAGAGTTCGCTGTTGCTTCTCTTGTTTCCTTTTTTCTCTATGCCCTACCTCCGCGCGGAACCGCTAGGCTGGTCTCGCGGCCCTATATCCGACGCTCGGCACGGTCTGAATGACCTCCGGCTTTGAAGGATCGCGCTCTATCTTTCCACGGAGCCGTGAGATGTGTACGTCTATGTAGCGGCTCGCCAGATAATGCTGCCCGGTCGAGACTGCCTCGGAGATCTGACCTCGCGTGAACGCCTGTCCCGGACGCCGCACCAGAAGCGCGAGTATCTTGAACTCCGTCGGTGTGAGGTCCAACGGCTCTCCGTCGCGGCTGACAGTGTAGCCTTCGGGGTCTATCTCCAACGTCCCGAGCTTGAGCATCCCATTCTGGCCCCGCCCTTCCCGCCGTCCGAACCTTCGCAGGATCGCCTTTATCCGGGCGAGCAATTCCTTGGTGTCGAAGGGCTTGGTTATGTAATCATCCGCCCCGAGTTCAAGTCCGACGACCTTGTCCACCGACTGGCTCTTTGCGGTCAGCATAATTACCGGCACGTCGCTCTGCTCCCGGATCTTCTTTAATACCTCGAAGCCGCTCATCCTCGGTAACATGATGTCCAAAATCACGAGGTCCAGGCCGTCACGCCCCACGACCCGCAAAGCGTCTATCCCATCTTCCGCCGTCAACACCCGGTATCCCTCCGAGGCGAGCACGATGGACGTAACCTCTAAGAGAGCCGCGTCGTCATCTACCAATAAAATAGTTTCATCCAAATCCCCGAAAGACCTCCGTCCTCACTACTCGCCGTCTGCTGCGTGATCCTACAGTATAGAGTGATAATAGCGGAGCACGCACCTTTTAATGCGTGTATAAAGACTTGCAGGTCATGCACTTAGATTTTATACTACTGCTAGTTTAGAAACACTAAGTCTTAGGAGGCGCTTGCATGGCTAAGAGTATTGGCATAGATCTGGGTACGACGAACAGTTGCGTCGCGGTATTGGAGGGTGGAGACCCGGTGGTCATCACGAACTCCGAGGGGGAGCGTACGACGCCCTCGGTGGTGGCTTTCGACCGCAAGAGCGGCGAGCGACTGGTTGGGCAGCTTGCCCGCCGCCAGGCCGTAACGAATCCAGAGCGCACGGTTTACTCGATCAAACGCTTCATGGGCCGGCGTTACAACGACGTGAAGAGCGAGGCTGGCCGGGTTGGTTACGACGTTACTTCGGCCAATGGCGACGTGAAGGTGAAGATAGACGACAAAGACTACTCGCCTCCGGAGATCTCCGCCATGCTCCTCCAGAAGCTGAGGAGGGACGCCGAGGAGTATCTGGGCGAGGAAGTGACCGAGGCGGTCGTCACCGTACCGGCCTACTTCGAGGACGCCCAGCGCCAGGCAACCAAAGACGCGGGGCGCATCGCGGGTCTGAACGTCAAGCGCATAATCAACGAGCCTACGGCGGCGGCGCTCGCCTACGGCCTCGACAAGGAGAACGAGCAGACGATTCTCGTCTTCGACTTGGGCGGTGGCACGTTCGACGTCTCCATCCTTGAGCTCGGCGACGGCGTCTTCGAGGTCAAGGCCACCAGCGGCAATAACCACCTCGGCGGCGACGACTTCGACGCCAAGGTAGTGGAGTGGCTTACCGCCGAGTTCAAGAAGGCCGAGGGGATAGACCTCTCGAAGGATAAAATGGCTACCCAGCGGCTCGTCGAAGCGGCGGAGAAGGCAAAGAAGGAGCTCTCCTCCACGACGAGCACCTCCATTAACCTGCCGTTCATCACCGCCGACCAGAACGGCCCGAAGCACCTGGACCTGACGCTCACGCGGGCGCAGTTCAACAACCTGACCGCGGAGCTTGTCGAAGGCACGGCCGGTCCGGTGCGTCAGGCGATGAGCGACGCCGGTCTCCAGAGCGGGCAGGTGGACCAGGTGATACTGGTTGGCGGCTCGACCCGTATCCCGGCTGTCCAGGAGAAGGTCAAGGAGATCACCGGCAAAGAGCCGCACCGCGGGATCAACCCGGACGAGGTCGTAGCCATCGGCGCCGCCATCCAGGCTGGCGTACTCGCGGGCGAGGTCAAGGACGTTCTGCTCCTCGATGTTACACCGCTCTCCCTGGGCATCGAGACCAAAGGCGGGGTGTTCACCAAGCTGATCGAGCGGAACACCACTATACCTACACGTAAGGCTGAGACTTTCACCACGGCGGATGACAACCAGAACTCCGTTGAAATAAAGGTATATCAGGGCGAGCGCGAGATGGCGATGTACAACAAGATCATCGGCAACTTCCAGCTCGTCGGCATCCCGCCGGCACCTAGAGGTGTACCTCAGATCGAGGTTGCGTTCGATATCGACGCTAACGGTATCGTGAACGTTGGGGCGAAGGACCTGGGTACGGGCAAGGAGCAGCGCATTACGATCACGGCTTCGAGCGGTCTCTCGGACACGGATATCGAGCAGATGGTCCGTGACGCCGAGTCGCACGCGGAGGATGACCAGCGCCGGAAGGAAGAGGCCGACGTCCGCAACAACGCCGACAACCTCGTGTACACCATCGAGCGCTCCATGAAGGACGTGGACGGCAAGGTGGATATAGCGACGAAGAACGAGGTAGAGCAGGCAATAAAGGAGACCAAAGAGGCTCTGGCCGGCGACAACATCGAGGAGATAAAGAGCAAGCAGGAGGTTCTCATGAACTCTTCGCACAAGCTCTCCGAGGTGCTCTACCAGCAGGCCCAGCAACAGCAGGACGCCGCGGCGGGATCCTCGGGTGACGAGAACCCTGACGAAGATCTCGTCGAGGACGCCGAAGTAATCGACGAGGAGGACGAGGAGCGCAAGTAGCATCCAGAACGCCGGGGGCTGGCTATGCGGCTCCCGGCGGTTGGCCTGTTGGATCTACGAGTACGGAGGAGCTTTTTGAGCAACGAAGAGCAGAGCCGCGAACCGAATCGTCAGGACGAGCCCCAGCCCACGCCGGAAGAGAATGCCGAAGCCGCAGATCAGGCCAAGGGTTCCCCAGAAGACCTCGCTTCTACTGATAGTACAGCAGAGGATTCCGGTGCGGCCGTAAACGAAGAAGACATCGAGATAATCGAAGAGGACCCGGAGCCGGACGAACCCTTCGCCGGTGGGGAGATGGATCTCTACGCTCTCACCGAGGAGTTGGAGGCTACGCGCCGAGAGCGGGATGAGTACCTGGACGCCCTGCGCCGTTTGAAGGCCGAGTTCGAGAACTCTCGCAAGCGCCAGGAACGCGAGAAAGCTCGTATCCTGGAGACGGCGGCAGAGCGGATTATTATCGAACTTCTACCGGTTTTGGATAACCTCGACCGTGCCCTGGAGCACGAGGGCGACATCCGCGAGGGCGTGCGCGCCACGCGGATACAGCTTGCGAACGTACTCGACGGAGCAGGCCTCCTCCCGGTCGCCTCCGACGGCCAGCACTTCGACCCGAACGTCCACGAAGCCGTAATGAGCCAGCCTTCCGAGGAGCACGAAGAAGGGACTATCGTTCAGACCTTCGAGCGCGGCTACCTGCTCAACGGCAAGCCGATCCGTCCGGCCAAAGTTGTAGTTGCTATTCAGGGTTAGGGATGGAGACGAAGGATCTCTACAAGGTTTTAGGAGTTCCCAAGGAGGCTTCGCGGGACGACATCCGGCGCGCCTATCGTAAGCTGGCGCGGGAACACCACCCGGACGCCAACCGCGACGATCCCAAGGCCGAAGACCGCTTCAAGGAGATTCAGCACGCCCACGAGATCCTCTCTGACCCGCGTAAACGCCGGGAATACGACGAAGGTCCCCGCGCCTTCTTCGGAAACCAGGGAACCACCCGTCCAGGAACCGGAGGCCCCGCTGGAGCAGGCGCGGAAGGCTTCTCCGATTTCTCGGACCTCTTCGGCAGCTTCGGGGACGTATTCGGCGCTGCCAATCGCCCGTCTACGGCTGCCGCCACCCGTGGAAGCAACATAACAGTAAGTGTCAATCTAAAGTTTAACGACGCTTTCAAGGGTGCCACGACGAGGGTTGCGGTGCCGGTTGAGGAAGGTTGCGGCGATTGCCGGGGAACGGGGGCGGCTCCGGGGACGATGCCCAGGACGTGTCCCGAGTGTGGCGGGCGCGGCACGCAGAGCCGGGATCAGGGTTTCTTCGCGCTATCGACTACGTGCCGGAGGTGTGGGGGCGAGGGGAAAATCATCGAGACGCCCTGTCCGGCTTGCAAGGGGAGCGGGCGGGTTCGGAAGTCTCGTCAGGTGACGGTCAAGATACCAGCCGGCGTGAAAGACGGGATGAAGATCCGGGTTCCCGGCAGGGGAAACGCCGCTCAGAAAGGCGGATCGTCCGGAGACCTGTACGTGGTAACCAGGGTCGAGGAGCATCCGGTGTTCAAGCGGCGCGGTGACGATTTTGTGGTCGATGCGCCGGTGAGCTTCGTGGAAGCGGCGCTAGGGGCGGAGATCAGTGCGCCAAAGCCTGGCGGCGGAACGGTAAAATTGCGTCTGCCGGCCGGGGCTCAGGATGGAAGACAGTTTAGGGTGCGTGGGGCAGGTGCCAGGAAGGTGCGCGGCGGTGGCGCGGGAGACCTCATCGTAAGGATCAAGGTCGTCGTGCCGAAAAAGCTCACCCGGCGGGAACGGGAGATCCTGGAGGCGCTTGCCGAGGAGCGGGACGAGGACGTGCGGGCGGAGTTGTTCCGTAAGGCGGGGTTGTAAGATGTGGAAGGATCGGTCGTGAGTTTTCGCAGGCGTCCGGTGTTCATGATCGGGGTGGCGGCGGAGTTGATCGGGGTGCATCCTCAGACTCTGCGGATGTATGAACAGAAGGGTTTGCTCTGTCCGCGCAAGAGTATAAAGAATACCCGGCTCTACTCCCAGGAAGACGTGGAGGTCGGGCGTTACATCCAGAAACTAACCCAGGAGACGGGGATGAACCTTGCCGGGGTCAGGAAAGTCTTGGACCTCGAACGGCGCATCGGACGTCTCGAAGCCGAGAACCAGAGCCTGCGCGAAGAGTTGAAGAGAAAAGAAACCGAACACAGCCAGCTCGTCGCCGAGGTGCATCGCAGCTACAAGCGTGAGATAGTCGTAATGCCGCGCGGAGAGCTGACACTTCGCGCTCGTGGCCGGAAAGGACTCTAGTGGCCGAGATAATGCACTGCTACCGGCACCCGAAGAGGGAGACGCGCGTCTCCTGCGCCGCATGCGGGCGACCCATCTGCACCGAGTGCATGGTGCAGACCGAGGTGGGGATAAAGTGTCCCGAGGATGCCAGGCTTCCCCGCGGCGCGCGGGCCGGAGCGATGAAGACGAACCAGATCGCCAAGACTCTTCTCGCCGGAATCGTCGTCGCGCTTATCGGCATTCCGGTCGCTTATGTCGTACTCCAGGTAGGATTTGGCAGGTTGATACTCTCGGGACTCGTGGGTTATCTGGCCGGCACTTTGATCCACCGCGCCGGCGGCCGTAACGGAGGTCCGCTCGCGATGGCGGTCTCCGGCGTGGCCGTCCTCATAGCCTACGCGCCATTTGTCGTGGTGCCGATGCTGAACGGCAACGTCCCGGTTCATTACCTGTTCCCGGCGCTCGTAGCCATCGGTTTCGCCATATACAACAGCCGCTAACGATTTGAACGCATCGGGAGAAGAGATCAGAGCCCGCGGTGATGACGGAGGACCCGCGGCATCAACCTGTATCAATAGGAGGCGATGGTGGACCTGAGCAATCTCTCCCAGAACGCGCGAGAGGTTCTGGACGTGGCGCACGCCGTGGTGCGGCGGGGGAGGACGAACGTGCTCGGTACGGAGCACATCCTGCTCGGCCTTCTGGCGCAGCAGGGCGGCGTGGTGCATCGAGTCTTCGAGGAGTTCGGCCTGGACATCGGGCTGGCGCAGACGAAGACCAACGACGCGATTCGGAGAACCGACCTCTCGCGCTCGCGCACGCACGCCGAAAGGATCGAGCTGACCCCCAACGCCCGTCATTCGCTAAGGCTCGCGGGCGAGGAGGCCGAGAAGTCTGCCGGGGACCACATCGGCACCGAACACCTTCTGCTGGGACTGATGCTGGTCGACAACTGCACGGCCGCCGGGGTGCTCCGGGAGGTCGGTCTGACGGAGACGGACACGCGCCGCGCCCTGGGCAAGCTGCGCGGCGAGGGGACTCTCGGCGAAGACCCGGACAGCCTGCTCGCCAAACACGGCCGGGACATTACCCGGCTCGCGCGCGAAGGCAAGCTCGACCCCGTCGTGGGCCGCGAGGACGAGATAAAGCGAATGATCCAGATACTCGCCCGCCGCACCAAGAACAACCCGGCCCTGATCGGGGAGCCGGGTGTTGGCAAGACCGCCATCGTCGAGGGGCTTGCCCAGAAGATCGCCGCCGGTTACATACCCGAGTCGCTGAAGGATAAGGTCCTGATCTCTCTCGACCTCGGATCGCTCGTTGCCGGCACGAAGTTCCGGGGCGAGTTCGAAGAGCGTCTGAAGGGCGTAATCGACGAAGTGCGTAGCTCCTACGGCAGGATCATCCTGTTCGTCGACGAGTTCCACAACCTCGTCGGCGCGGGCGCGGCCGAAGGCTCCATGGACGCCGGCGAGATCCTGAAGCCCGCCCTCGCACGGGGCGAAGTCCAGGTAATCGGCGCGACCACCATAGACGAATACCGCCGCCACGTTGAATCCGACGCCGCTTTCGAGCGACGCTTCCAGACGATCCTGGTCGAGGAGCCGACCGAGGAGGAGACAGTCGAGATCCTTGAAGGTCTCAAGGACAAGTACGAGTCGCATCACGAGGTGGAGATCTCCGACGAGGCTCTCCGCGCCGCCGCCCAGCTCTCCCACCGCTACATCTCCGACCGCTTCCTGCCGGACAAGGCCGTGGACCTCCTGGACGAGGCCGCGAGCCAGGTACGCATAGAGACGACCATGATGCCGGACGAACTTCGAGAGCTTGAGCTTCGTCTCCAGGAGTTGACGAGCGAGGGCGCGGCCGCCGTCGAGGAACGCGACTATGAGCAGGCGGCGCTCTTGCGCGCCGAGACCGACGGGCTTCAAAATGAGTTCCGGGAGGCGCGGGAGCGCTGGATGGCGGAGAGCGGCGTCCGGGACGCGGTGGTTGGGCGCGAGGAGATCGCGCGGGTCGTCAGCGCCCGCACCGGCATCCCCGTCACCAGGATGCTCAAGGACGAGGCCGAACGCCTGCTCTCGATGGAGGCCTCCCTTCACAAACGCGTTGTCGGCCAGGACGCGGCGGTCGTCGCAGTCTCCGAGGCCGTCCGAAAGGCGCGGGCCGGACTCGCCAACCCGAACCGTCCCATCGGCAGCTTTATCTTCCTCGGGCCGACGGGAGTGGGGAAGACGGAGCTTGCGCGCGCTCTCGCCGAGTATCTCTTCGACGACGAGGACGCCATGATCCGTCTGGACATGTCCGAATACATGGAGCGCCACGCCTCGAGCCGGCTGGTCGGCGCTCCTCCCGGCTACGTCGGCTACGACGAAGGCGGCCAGCTCACCGAGGCCGTCCGCCGCCGCCCTTACTCGGTAGTCTTGCTAGACGAAATAGAAAAGGCTCACCCGGATGTCTTCAATATGCTTCTACAGCTCCTCGAAGACGGGCGCCTGACGGATAATAAGGGCCGTACTGTCTCGTTCGACAACACCGTGATCGTAATGACCTCCAACGCCGGAGCCCATCTGATCCCCGGCGCGGAGGAGATGCGAGACCATGAAGAAGAGGTTCGGGATCGTCTGATGCAGGAGCTTCAAACGTACTTCCGGCCCGAGTTCCTAAATCGGGTGGATGAGATCATCGTCTTCCACTCCCTCGGCAACGATGAGTTGATGGAGATCGCCGCTCTCTTGCTGGACAACCTCCGCGAGACCGCCGCCGGGCAGGACATAAACCTCGATTTTTCGGAGTCAGTAGCCTGGCGCATCGCCGAGGAAGGACGGAATACGCGCTTCGGAGCGCGCCCCTTGCGGCGCGCTATCGGAAAATTAATCGAGGCGCCCCTGAGTAAAGAGATCATTGCCGGCCGCATAGACCACGGGTCTACAGTTCGAATTGGGCTGGACGCAACCGATAACCTCATCTTTGAACCCGCCACCCCCGCACCGCCGAGCCCCAACAACTCCACGACCGGCTAGATCCCGGCTATACGCGGGGTTTAGGCTTACTCCACCATCCACGGCCCTGTGGATAACTTCTCGAAAGCCCTATTGAAAAGCCTAAATCCCGCACAGCCATCGGCCGCGAAGGGCTAACTTGAGCCGTAAGTACAATTACACTTAACCTTAAGATGAAATTCGACCTGAAGTTTAGGTAAAGCTCCGAAAAATACTTTCAGAAAGCCTAGCGTAGCCTGAATAAGCGTGCTAGGGTTGGACCCATGAGAGAGGACATGGAGTACATGAACGGAGTGTTGGACGAGTTGGAGGTCATCGTTCAGGATGCCTCCAGCGTACCGATGCGGAAGGGCCGGGCGGTCGTGGATCGCGCCGACCTGCTTGTCATGTTGGATGAGTTGCGTGGGTGCTTGCCCGCGGAGCTCTCGGAGGCTGAGTCTATACGGCGAGAGTGCAGGGCGATAGTAGCCGCCGCCGAGGAGGATGCGGCGCGCATAATAGAGGATGCTCATCATCGGGCGGAGGCTAAGGTGCAGGATACGGAACCGTACCGGCGCTCGCTGCGGCGGGCCGACGAGGTCGTAGACCGTGCGGAGCGTTACGGAGAGGAGATCTCCAGCGGCTCCGAGGTGTATAGGGACCGTGTTATGGAGCAGCTTGAGAACTGGTTCGAGGACTCTTTAACTTCCGTGGGCGAATCCCGCCAGGAGCTTGGCGGCGTACCCGTTCGCCGGCCCCAGCCTCAGACCGTACCCGCGGAAGCCAACGAAGAAAATGACATGGGACACGGCTGGCAGGCAAGCTCGGCCTGATCCTCGCCTTAGTCTGACGACGCAAGAAGCCCAGGGGCGACGCCGGAAGCGTGGCTTCCCTGGATCTCAAGACCAAAGCTATCCCAACCTCGGACAGAGTCCCGATTCAGCCGGACTTCAAGTTCTCTTTCTATTTACTTTCTCAAGTCGAGCCTCGACGATCAGGTGAAGGACCATCGGGCGAATTCATCGTTTCCCCGAGTGCTTCGAGGCGGAGGTTTAGCTCGTCGAGTGACGTGTTGAGTTCGGCGGCTGTCCTGTCCGTGCCGCTGCTATCCATGGAGACACGCACGATCCGCGCGCGGAGGGTCAAGAATTGCTCGGAGGTAGCGGAGATCTCTACATCCGCAGCCCGTATTTCGCTTTCGAGTTCCGCCAGGGTCGCACTCTGTTCTTCGTTGGGTTCCCTATCTCTAAGGTCCCTGACCATCTCGGCGGCTTTCTCGCGGCGATCCGCTACCTCCACCAGCCGGTTGGCCGCGCCGTGCAGCTTGGGAACGGCGTCGTCGAGGACGGCTCTGGTTACGTCGTCGGACTCTTCGATAGCCACAACCGCCTTGCGGTAGGTTACGAGCGCGTCTTCGACGCTCTGCCGGGTCTCTCCACGAGGAAGCCAGCGGGCGCGACGCTCGGGCGAGACATCACGGTCCCCTCGATCCGTAGTCTGAAGAGCCCGTGGCGTGCGGCCCGCGAGGGTCCGTTGCTGGAAGACAGGGTCGCGGACGGAGAGAAATACCAGCGTCGTGTATGTCGCGAGGGTGAGGAGCAGTATAAGCCAGGCCAGATGCGTGGCAGAGGCACCGACGGCGAATATGCCGCCTCCGAGCACCAGCATCAGCAAGTTGATGGGGCGCAAGACGGCCGCCCGTGTTACGCGGCCTCGCTCTTCGGGTGAGAGAGGAGGACGCTCCGGTATGTCCGGGGAGCCGGGTCTTTGTAGATCGGGAGATGGCATTCTTCTGCTACTCCCGGGCTCTGTCCAGGCGCACGACGGCGCCTACTTTGAGCGAGAGGGCATGGGCCGCGTTCCCTTTGTTGATGGAGAGGCTCAAACGCCAGTGAGAGTCCGGGACGAGGACCAACTCACCCGGATTCGCGGCGCCGAAAGTATCCACGTAACGAACGGACATGCCGCCGTCCCCCGCGTCGACCCTTAACGCCTTTCCAAACTCGAAGCCGCCATCGTCTTGCATGATGGAGAGCCGGGCGTTTCCGAAACGGTCGATGGCGATGATGTTTGCCTGCAGGCTCTTGCCGTCCTGGCTCGATTCGACTTTCGGAGGACTTAGGCGTGTCAAGGAGCCGATGTCCACCATTTCTCCCAGTTCTTCGATCTCTATCCCGGACGCGAGATGCGCCGCGGCCGGCGCGAAGATGTCCCGGCCATGAAACGTGCTGGATACTGGATGAATGCGATAGTCTTCGTTAGTCAGCGACACGGCTTCCGAGACGCCGCCCAGGGAGTCGGCCGCCGGGATCAGGAGCCCGTTGTCAGGCCCTACAAGCAGCGCCTCGCTCCGCGTGCGTATCGCCAGCTCTCTTCGTTCCGTGCCCACGCCAGGGTCAACAACCGCTAGGTAGACGGTGTCCGCGGGCATGTAGCGGGTAGCGTGGGCCAGTATCTCCGCCCCGGCGGCGACCTCGAAGTCCGAAACGTCGTGTGTCAGGTCAACTATCGAAGCTCCGGGCGCTATCTTCAGCATCACGCCCTTGCAGGTGCCGACGAAGTCGTCGGCCAGCCCAAAATCCGAGAGAAAGCAGATCGGCCTCATGCCGTCAGTATAAAACGGCCGGCGCTCCCCGGCGTACTCCGCCGCTAATCGTTTATGGGGCCGGAGGTCTTTCCGCGCAGCTTCTGAACCGTGTAGTAGCCTTTTATGGCGGCGCGGGCGGCATGGGCCTGGAGCGGGCTCAAGTCTCTTTCGTGTGCGCCGACATACTGTTCCTCCGCGCCGCCGAACTTTTTCTTGAACTGGTAGACGCCCCAGAGTGGGTCCCCTTCGCGTGGCTGGCACGGACCCCACATGTCGTAGCGGGTCGCGCCTTTGCCTCGGGCGGCGGCCAACGCCTCGAACTGAACCAGGTAGGAAGCGTAGAGGTTGTCTCCTTCCTTGGCGGAAGCGCCGTACAGGTAGTAGGACTCATCCCCGAACGTCAGGGTCATGGCTCCAGCCAGGAGCCGTCCGTCCTTGCGCGCCACGATCAGGGCCGCCGGAAGGCGCTCCATGAACTCGCGGTAGTATTCGCGGGGTCGTATGGCGAAGTTCTGCCGCGCCGCCGTCTCTTCGAGAAGGACGACGAAGTCTTCGAGGTCTTCTGTGACGTTTTCGGAGGGACCGGCCACCACACCCTCGCGTCCGGCCCGCCGGACCCCGTAGCGGGCATCTTTCGGGAGCGCCTTGAGCTGCTCCATGGGGTCTTCGAGTACCTCCAATATCCGCGTGCAGCGCGGCTGGATGGTGCTCTCGCTCCTGACGAACCCCTTACCATTCAGACTCGTCGGCTCGGGTATCCGCGGCTCGACCCGTATCAGAGAAGCGCCCTCTTTCCGGGTATAGTCCGAAATGGCGTCGAGCGTTCCGGTGAGGCTAGATGTATTCTGGCAGAGAGGACCGTGCGGGACGTAGGCCAGAGACCCGAGGCCCGGAAGCGGCATCTTCCGCAGCAGCACCTGGGCCGCTGCGTTATTGTCATCATCCAGCAGTCTAAGTGGCCGCCATCCGTGACGGCCACGAAACTCGCCCCACTCCCAGGACTGGAGAACGCTGCCTCCGAGGTCCGCAACAGCTTTATTCCACGCTTCTCGCTCTCGAATTTCTTGAAGAACGGTGAAACCTCCTTGAATCTAGCCGCCTCTGAGCATAATAGCCCGAGGGCCAGGCGCAATTATCCGAGAAGGCTGTGGTGTTATCAAACGGGGTGGTGGATCATCGGTTCACGCCGAGCCCGAGGGACTGGACCATGAGACGGAAGTCCTGCGGGCGGCTCGAAGCGTGTAGCGCCTCTTCGTAGTCTATGCGTTCCTCCTGGACCAGCTTCAAGAGGGCCTGGTCGAAGGTCTGCATGCCGTAGTATTCGCCCTCGGCGATGGCTTCCGGGATCTGGCCGGTCTGTTTGGCGTCTACGATGAAGTCCCGGATGCGTCCGGTCGTAACCATGACTTCGCAGGCCGCGGCCCGGCCTTTACCATCCCTGGTGCGTAAGAGACGTTGCCCGATAACGCCCTTCAGCGTACCGGCTAGCATGGCCCGTACCTGATCCCGCTCGTGCGGCGGAAAGAGGTCGATGATCCTGTTTATCGTCTCCGTGGCGTCCACGGTGTGAAGCGTGCTAAGTACGAGGTGGCCGGTCTCGGCGGCGGAGAGGGCTATCTGGGCTGTCTCGGAGTCCCGGATCTCACCAATGAGAATTATGTCCGGGTCCTGACGGAGCACCCTCCTCAATGCCCGGGCGAAGGATGCCGTGTCCGTCCCAACTTCACGCTGGTTTATGAGGCTTTTATCGTCCCGGTGGAGGAACTCTATCGGGTCCTCGATAGTAACGATGTGCTTGGCGCTGGAGCGGTTTACCAAATTGATTATCGAGGCGAGCGTCGTGGACTTGCCGCTCCCCGTGGTCCCGGTGACCAGAATGATGCCGCGTTCTTCCTTGGCAAGCGTGCGTATCGCCTCCGGCAAGTTCAGGTCTTCGAACTTCGGGATGCCGAAGGGTATGAACCTCATGACGATAGAGATCGAACCGCGCTGCCGAAAAGCGTTTACCCGGAAGCGTCCAACTCCTTCGACCGCGTAAGAGAAGTCCGCCTCACCTTCCGCCTCAAACTCTCCCATCAGCTTCTCGGGGATGATCTCCGCGAGATACTCTTCCGTGTCCACCGGCCGCAGTACCTCGTAACCCTCCAGCCCATCGAGATTTCCGTGGACCCGGACCGAGGGAGGAGCACCGACCTTCAAGTGCAAGTCGCTGCCGTCCAGGGCAACCATCTTGCTTACCAACTCGTTCACCTTACCGGTCTGGATCATCCAACACTCCTTCTACCGAAATATACACCGGACTTTATTACTTTAGCCTCGTTGCAACTTTATACTAGATAGCCCCGTGCGCTGGTACGACCTGAGCCTCAAGGGTACCCAACGCTGTCCCGCGAAAACTGCATTCGCCGATTTGTGGGTGACAGACTGAATCTAAACCTTAAACTTATCTAACCTTGCACTAACGGTCCAGATATATTTTGTTACACATGGCAATTTTAGTCTAGCATCAAGATGTTGTGGAAGATTTGGAGAAGCCGGTAACATATCGTGTACGCTTTGGCGTTGAAGGTGGAACACGGCTTAGGTATAGGGTTTTCGTGACGTTGCGTAGTAGTGTCGGGAATGTTAATTTTCATCTCAGGCAGGTCTGGCGGACCCGGGGCTCGGTTTAAAGCTTGGGTTGAGACGTGAGATCTGCCGGGGCCTCACCCACTGGGAGGGGGTGGTGGGGTCCGGTATTTAGGCTTCGGGGGAGGAGCCGTTCAGGGCGCTCCGGCGGACTCGCCGGGGCGTCTTTTTTGTCCGCGGTTATTCGAAGATCGGGGCGGCGGTGCTGGTGTAAGCGGTGAGCCAGTGCAGGTCTTCTTCGGTGAAGGGTTCGGTGGATGTCCGGGTGGCGTACACGACGCCGACGGTGTGGTCGTCTTTAGGCACGGGTACGGCTAGGGAGTTCGTCCAGCGTGTGTTGGTGCGGGCCTGGGGGAGACGCTGAGGTCCGGTTACCGCGAGGGTGGGATGGCGGGTCTTTATCACCAACTCCACTACGCCGAGGTCGGCGGCGGTGAGTTCCCGGTTGTATGGTTCTCCTATCAGCGCGAGTTCCGGGACGCGAATAAGGCCGATCCAATCCGCCTTCAACTCTTGCCGTATGTCTTCGGCGATCTGCTTCGGTGGAGTCTCCGGATCGAGGTTGTTCGGTAGAGAGGGCCGGAAGATGAATCGTGACGAGAGTATGAAGTTGACGCTGGTGCCGGCCACAATCCCCAGGAAGTCGAAGAAGAGATAGTAGGGGAACTCCGCCGAGACGTATTTCAAGAGCGGATAGTAGACGGCGAAGTTCGCGCCGATGCCCAGGATCGCGACCGGGTAAGCCAGGGCGCCGCGCAGGAGAAAGTGGATGCGGCTGGAGTGCCGCACATCGCGCCAGGTGAAGGCGTTGTTCAGGAGGAAGTTGCTCAAGATCGAGAGCCCCACCCCAAACATCCAGGCTATGACCTTGTGCGCGTTGAAGTACTCGGCGAGCACGACGAGCGTAACCATGTTGACCAGCACGCCCGAAGCGCCGACCAGCGCGAATTTCCAGAAACGCCCCGCCGAGGGGACGTACCAGAACAGGCTGAGGATGTGCGTCAGGTAATCGAAGCCCTGCCGCAGCGTCGCCTTCGAGACGCCCGCGTTGCGCGCCTGAAAGTCGAACGGCGCTTCGACCACTTTGAGCTCCGGGGCGCAGACCAGGATCTCTAGAAGGATCTTGAACCCCGTTGGCCTGAATTGGATGCCCGAGATGGCCTCGTTCCTGACGAGGAAGAAGCCTGTTAGCGGGTCACTGGTCTTGCGAGCCTCCTTGAAGATGATGCGCGCCAGGTACTTGCTTCCGAGGGAGACCGCCCGGCGAACCGGACCTGAAAGCCCGACGTAGCTCCCGCCCTCGGCGTAGCGGCTTGCGACCACCACGTCCGCCTCGGAGCCGCGTGCGACCTCCAGCATCTCGCGCACCTTCTCCGGGGGGTGTTGGAGGTCCGCATCCATCACGCAGGTGTACTCGCTGTCTTTCGAGACGGTGTCCATGCCCGTAGTCACCGCCGTCGAGAGCCCACCCTCGCGCTCCGCGCCTTCGCGGTGGATGAGGGTTATGCGGCGATCTTCCTCCGCGAGCCTCCGCACGACCTCCGGCGTCCTATCCGTGGAGTCGTCTACGAACACGATCCGGTAGTCGATCCCCGAGAGGCTGATGCGAAGCTCCTCCACCAGCCGCGGCACGTTACCGGCTTCGTCCCGAGTCGGGACGACGAGCGTAAGCAGCACCCTCTCCGGGTCACGCCTTGCTCCGCGCGAGGAACCGCTTTCTCGATCCCCCACCCGGTTCCCGGCCAGCATCCGCTTCTCCGCTTCCATAACCGCTCTAGGCTAGCATATCCGCGAGAAGCCGCCCAGATAACAGGTAGACTTACCTACCGGCACAGTCCGACGTTCCACACGGAGGTGAGAAGTGGCAGATAGCGCTGATGGCGGCCGGAAACGCGTACACGTCTACATCTCGGGTCGCGTTCAGGGCGTCCTGCTCAGGGACGCGACCCGTGAGAAAGCCGGGGAACTCGGCCTTACTGGCTGGGTGAAGAACCTTCCGGATGGCCGCGTGGAAGCGGTCTTCGAAGGCCCGGCGCGGGAAGTCGAAGAGATGACCGGGTGGTGCGAGGATGGGCCGCCTCATGCAGCGGTCGAGAACGTCGAGACCGAGTTCGAGAAGGTGGAAAACCTGCGGGGGTTCGAGGTATTTTGAGCGCCATACCCGAAGACCTCCAACATCTGCTCGACCGGCACGATGTCCAAATTACCGGGCGCCGAAACATAGTTCACGGCGAGCAATACCACCTCAAGCTCGGCGCCGAGTCGAACAACCTGAACGTATTTCACACGGGTAAAGTTTCGGTTGACGGTAAGGCTTCCGGCCTGCGAAGTCTGCTCGAGGACTGGCGCGTGTCCCATCAGGGGGCGGCCAGGCGCCGGCCAGGAACTGACAAACGCAAAGCAGCGTCAGGACCTCGACCTAATTCCACTCCGCGCATCGGCACGGACGAGGCCGGAAAGGGAGAGTACCTCGGGCCGCTAGTGGTGGCCGGTGCGAGAGTCCTGAATGCGGAGATAGACCGGGCTCTGCGGGAGAGTGGGGCGCGTGACTCCAAAGATCTCGGTGTCGCACAGGTACGGAAGATAGCAGCTGGCATAAGGGAGATCCTCGGCGAAGATAACTTGCGTGTGGTCTCGCTCGAACCAAAGGAGTACGAGGCGCGCCGAGCCGCGGCGGGAAGCAACGTCAACCGCCTGCTCGGCCAAGTGAACGTCTGGATCATAGCTGAACTTAAAGACAAGGTTGAATGTATCGTCGTCGATGCTTTCGGGGTTAAGGCTCGTTCGTATATAGAACCGCATGTACCGGAGGGCGTCAGTCTGGAGGTGCGGCCCAGAGCTGAAGATGACGTGGCGGTGGCGGCGGCGTCCATCCTGGCGAGGGCACGGTACCTGGAGGAAATGAACAGGCTTTCGGAATGGGCTGGCTTAGAGTTACCCAGGGGATCCACGCACGTAGTCCAGGCTGCTTCGCGGGTCTATAGAGAGCGAGGAAGGGAAGGATTGGAAGAGGTTGCAAAGGTGCATTTCGCCTCTATTACGCAGCAGGTCATCGGCGCGGAAACGAAAACTAGAGCGGGAGGCAAATCATGATAGATCTCAGGAGTGACACGGTCACGAGGCCGACTGGGGAGATGCGCAAGGCGATGGCCGAAGCGCCGGTGGGTGACGACGTTTTCGGCGAAGACCCGATGGTCAACCGGCTGGAAGAGTACGTGGCGGAACTGCTGGGCAAGGAGGCGGCCATCTATGCGCCTTCGGGGACGATGACCAATCAGATCGGGGTCTTCGTCAATACGAACCGGGGCGAGGAGGTTCTGCTGCACGAGGGCGCCCACATCTTCAACTACGAGGGCGGCGCCCCGGCGCTGCTATCGGGAGTGCAGGCGCGTACTCTTCCCGGCGAGAACGGTGTCGTCTCGCCGGAGGCCTTACGAGCGGCCATTCGCCCCGAGAACGTTCATTTCCCTCGTCCCAGGCTCCTGTGTCTTGAGAACACGCATAACCTTGCCGGAGGCAGGATCTTCCCCCTCGAAGACTTCGCAACCGTCGCCGCCGAAGCGCATGAGTTGGGCGCAAAGGTCCACCTAGACGGCGCACGCCTCTTTAACGCGCAGGCGGCCACCGGCATGCCGGCCCGCGAGTGGTGCGAACACGTTGATACCGTCTCGGTCTGCTCCTCGAAGGGCCTGGGAGCCCCGGTCGGCTCCTTGCTGGCGGGAGACGAGGAGACTATTCAGGAGTCCCGACGAGCTCGCAAGGCGTTCGGCGGCGGGATGCGGCAGGCGGGTATCATAGCGGCGGCTTCTCTGTACGCCTTCGAACACCATCAAGACCGGCTCGCCGAAGATCACGAGCGCGCCCGCAAACTCGCGGAAGGACTTGTTCAGATTGGATACGACGTGGAGCCGCCGGAGACAAACATCGTGCTCGTTAAGGTCGAGAAGGCGGCCGGGTTCTTGGAGGCGCTGGCCCGTGAAGGAGTCCTGGCTACACCACGCAGCAATAACTCGATCCGGCTCTGCACCCACCTAGACGTGGACGACGAAGATATAGAGACAGCCATCGACGCGGCTTCCAGGATTGCCGTAGGCGCGCCAGGATATTAAAGTTGAGCTTTACGGTGAGTTTGGTGCGCGGACATCTCTCCGACGCACCTTTGAATCTGCTGGAGGACTTTCTCCGGGAGGGCGAGCCTCTCCCGGAGCCGTTTGTGGAACAGGTCCGCCGAGCGATAGAGAATGGGGACCTGGAAATTCTCGCTGCAAACGAAGGGTATCGCGTAATAGGAGTCGTCACTCTATCGTACCGGCTCAACTTCTCCGCCGGAGCGCTGTTCGCCAGCATAGAGGACCTCTACGTGCTGCCGGAAGAGCGCCGCAGGGGCGTCGGCCGCGCCCTGCTGGAGGAAACCGAGAACCGATGTATAACACGTGGCGTATCTTATGTTGAAGTTCAGGTAGAGGGTACTGAGGCGGAGGCTTTCTACACCACGTTGGGCTATGAGAGGGAGTCTGGCACGCGGGTGTTGTCGCGTTCGTATACGCTCTGAGCGCGGGAAGACGCCGGTTCTCTAGAACTCCAGTACCTCGTAGACCGAGACTTCGCGGAAACCCAGGCGCGTGTAGAACTCGCGGCCCCTCGCATTGGCGGCGGCAACTTGTAGAGAGACGCCATGCGCGTCCCGCTCTCTTGCCCACGACTCGACGCTTTCGATCAGGGCTCGGCCAGCGCCGAGGCCGCGGTAGCCCTCCGCGACGAAGATGTCGTCTACGGAGGCCCAGGTCTTCGAGTGGAAGGTTGGTGAGCCTTCACGGATCTCTCCCGAGATAAAGCCGATTACCTCCTGTTCGTCCGAGACGGCGACGAAGAGGAACGAGTGGCTGCTGCTCGAGAGGTCCGCGAGGAAGCGGCGCATCGTGTGCTCGGCTTCGGGGGCGGTGGAGTAGACGGAGTCGTATTCGCCATGATCTCTGGCGCTTTGCATCCAGAGCCGGGCCGCCTCGGGGGCGTCGTCGCGGCGTCCGGGCCGGATGGTGAACTCTCTTTCGAACATACGCGAATCGTAGCGGATATTCGCGGGGCCGTCGGGTGTTGGCTGCGGTATGATCCTTGCTGCGCCGTCAGGAGAGGAGCAGGGTACGGAGAGCAAGACCATGCGGAAGGACGGACGTTTCTGGGAGGTGGACGCCGCCCGCGGCATTGCCATCCTGCTGATGGCCTTCTACCACTTGAGCTACGACTTGGAAGCCTTCGGTGGCTATGGTATCGACGTTGCCGCCGGATGGTGGGCGTTGTTCTCCGATACGATCGCGAGCCTCTTTCTGTTTCTCGTCGGGGTTTCACTGTCTATCAGTTATGCGAGGTCCGCGGCCGGAGACCCCGGACGTAGTATGTTCCTTAAATACCTCTTCCGGGGACTGAAGATAGTTGGTTATGGGATGTTACTAACGGTGGTTACATGGTATCTGGGAGTTGGGATTATCGTGTTCGGGATTCTGCATTTGATCGGGGTCTCGATCATATTGGCTTATCCTCTGCTGCGGTTCCGGCTCACGAACTTGTTTCTTGGCCTGGGTGTGTTCGCCGTTGGCGAGTACATGCGGTTACAGGGTGTCTCGTCGGCGAATCCGTGGCTGCTTCCGTTCGGGGTAGTGCCGGAGAACCTGTTCATGCCGGATTACCGGCCTCTTCTGCCGTGGTTCGGGGTGGTATTGATCGGTCTGTTCTTCGGGAACGTGTTGTATGGGCGTCGGGAGGGGTTTGTTCGAGAGACCGGCGCGCCCCTGTTGGCGAGACCGCTCGGGTTTCTCGGGAGGAACTCGTTGTTCATATACCTGATCCATCAGCCGATCATAATTGCGCTGCTCGCTCTATTCGGGATCATCGAGTTCGGCGGCTTCTGAGAAACAACCAACCTTTCTTTTCTTGTGAGGAACGGGTAGAGTTAGAGGTGAAGAGAGTTTGTGCAGAACGAACAGGGAGGATAGGCTGGGGAAAATAACTTCTAATAGGTGACGGATTAAACAGACCGGACGTGACTGTAGCGGTTTGCGAGATCGGCGGAGAGAAAAACAAAACAAGCGCCAGGACTCCCGCGAGAAAGAGTTTTTCGAAACGAGTTTCTCGAAGCGGGAGTTGACGAGGCAGACGTTCATCGAAGTATTCGGCGGGTGCGTCTCGGCTTCGGGTAGTCGATAGGGCGGTGACAAAGCCCGGTGGCGACACCGGGAACAAAACACCGGCCAGGCCCGAGTAAGTCTCTCTTCTCCCCTGCCTTTCTCGGTCGCGTCCACGGACGATTTGAGGGAGGTATACGTATGTGCGGGATCGTTGGTTATGTAGGTAGAGAGCGGTGTGTCGAGGTCCTGATGGAAGGCCTCAGGCATCTGGAGTACCGGGGATATGACTCGGCGGGGCTGGCGCTTGCCGTAGCAGGCGTCGAGGGTGTAGAGCAGGTGAAGCGCGTGGGGCAGCTCAAGGAGTTGACCGAGGCCGTAGCGGAGCGCAACGGCCACTATGCGAGGGTGCGGGCCGGGATCGGCCACACCCGCTGGGCGACTCATGGAAAGCCGAGCGAGGAGAACGCCCATCCTCACGCGGGCGGCGAAGAACCTGGGACCGTCGCGGTGGTGCATAACGGCATCATCGAGAACTACGCGGAGCTAAAGAAGGAGCTACAGGAGCGGGGCGTCGTCTTCCGTTCCGAGACAGATACCGAGGTCATGGCGCACCTGCTCGCCGAGCGGGTCGGGGGAGGGGTGCCGCTACGCGAGGCGCTCGCGGAGACGTTGAAAAGGTTGCAGGGCTCCTTCGCGGTCGCGGCGGTTAGCGCGCGGGAACCAGGGAAGGTCGTCGCGGCCCGGCGCCAGAGTCCGCTCATCGTAGGACTCGGAGAGGGTGAGAACTTCCTGGCGAGCGCGGTGCAGGCTCTTCTCGGGGAGACTCACGAGTTCATGATCGTGGAGAACGGCGAGATAGTCGAGGTAACGGACTCGACGGTCCGCATATTCACCATTGACGGAGACGCGGTCGAGCGCGAACCATTCCAGGTCGACTGGGACGCGGAGGCCGTGGAGCTTGGCGGCTACGAAGACTACATGCTCAAGGAGATCCACGAGCAGCCCGCCGCCCTGCAGGCAACCCTCGCTGGTCGCCTCGATACCGATGGCGTGGTAGATCTCTCGGAGATAGAGTTGGACCTCACGGATTTAGATCGCATCGTTATCGTCGCTTGCGGAACGGCTTATCATGCCGGCCTACTCGGCAAGCACACCATCGAAAAGCTGGCCCGCATACCCGTCGAGGTCGCCGTGGCGAGCGAGTATCGCTATGCTGGACCGATAGGTGATGAGAAGACGCTCGTCATCGCCATAAGCCAGAGCGGGGAAACGACTGACACGCTGGGCGCGGTCGAGACGGCGCGGGAGTTCGGCGCCAGGGTATTGGCCGTCACCAACACGCAAGGGTCGCTGATCACGCGCGAGGCCGACGCGGTGCTGCTCACCAAAGCGGGACCGGAAGTCTGTGTTGCGAGCACCAAGGCGTTCATCACCCAGGTCGCGGGTCTGGACCTGCTCGCCCTGGAACTCGCCCGTGCTCGGGAGCATAAGTCCGAGTCGGAGCTTCTGGAGATCGGACGCGCCCTGCGCCGGGCGCCGGAGAAGGCGGAGGAGGCACTGGAGCTTCTCTCCGGCCGGATGGAGGAGGCCGTGGACCTCTTCGAGGAAGCCCGCTGCTCGCTCTTTCTGGGACGCGGCATCTCTTATCCGGCGGCACTCGAAGGGGCGCTCAAGCTAAAGGAGATCTCCTACATCCCCGCCGAAGGATACCCGTCGGGAGAGATGAAGCATGGCCCCATAGCCCTCGTGGACGAGAACTGTCCTGTTGTCGCCGTACTAGGAGACGGCCTGCTCCGCGAAAAGACCCTCTCCAACGTGGAGGAGACCGTCTCCCGCGGCGCCAACGTAATCGCCATAGCCCGCGAAGGCGACGAAGCCGCCGAGCGGATCTCTCGCGTGGTATTGTCGGTCCCCGAAACGCCGGAGATAACTAGTCCCCTCGTCTCCAGTGTGCCGCTCCAGCTACTCGCGTACTACGTCGCCAAGAGCCGGGACCTGGACGTAGACAAGCCGCGCAACCTCGCCAAGAGCGTGACAGTCGAGTAAGAGAAGTAATCGGGAAAGGAGCCGTGATGTTCTCGGACACTAGCCTGTTGATCTTTCTCACGGCCTCGCTGGCGCTCATCGTCGCGCCGGGGCCTGACAACATCCTGGTTCTCACCCGCGGCGTTACCCTGGGACGTAAGGCCGCGCTGGTATCGGCGACGGGGGCGAGCCTCGGGCTGGTCGTTCACTCGACGTTCGCGGCGGTTGGTCTTTCGGCCTTGCTCGCGCAGTCGGCGGTGGCTTATGGAGTGGTCAAATACGTTGGAGCGGTGTACCTGATCTACCTGGGAGTAAAGGCGCTCCTTAGTGGAAATATCTTCGCCGCCTCCGGTGAATCGGCGCCAAACGTTGGATTACGAAACGTTTTCTTGCAGGGCGTGCTATCCAACTTGTTTAATCCGAAGATCGCCATTTTCTTTCTGGCTTTCCTGCCACAGTTCGCCGATCCGAAGGCCGGGAGCATAGCTCCTCAACTGCTGGTTCTCGGGCTGACCTTCGCGCTGCTCACCTGGATGGTCTTTAGCCTTCTAGGTTACTTCTCCGGGACCCTCGGAAACTGGCTTGGGGCTAAGCCGGGCTTCGCAAAAGCTCTGCGCTGGCTGACCGGCGGTGTACTCATCGGCCTCGGACTGCGGCTTGCTTTGCCGGAGCGTCGCTAAAGCGCCGCCAAAAAGCGGAGAGCTAACGGATCACCTCCAGGGCGCGGTTCCTGGGCGGAGTAGGAATGGACTTTGAGTTGCCCTGCTAATCAACACACACGAGCACGTAGAGATACACTATGGGGGTATGGTATATTGACGAGAGTTTTCGGTGTGGTGCTGGGGGCACTTAGTTGAGTACTAGGAGTTGAACGATGGAGAAGCATAGCGGCAATGTAGCCTCTTCGCGCGGGTACATCAGGGCAGATCATAAGGGCCAACTGAAGAACCGGTTGAAGAGGATAGAGGGTCAAGTAAGAGGCGTGCAGCGGATGGTAGACGAAGAAGCCTACTGCATAGACATACTCACCCAGATCTCGGGTCTCGTAGCAGCCTCCGAGAAAGTAGCCGCGATGATCCTCAGAGACCACGTGGCGCATTGCGTGAAGGAGTCGATCCAGAACCAGGATCAGGCGGAAGAGAAGGTAGATGAGCTTGTAGATGCCGTAGAACGATTCCTGAAAGTTTAGGACCCAGGAGGGAGTAGATAAAACCGTGACCGAGACCCGTTGCAACGTGCTGGACATGAGCTGTGTCCGCTGCAAGAGCGCTGTCGAGGATGCCGAATACACCGTGGTGACCTAGCAACTCCCGCGCCAAACCTTTCCGCGGTCAGGAAATTCGCAAGGCTTGTAGGAACAGAAGGTCGGAGAATTATGGAGAAGAGGGCTACAAAGCGGGGCGAGAATCCAGATGCCATACAGTCCGTGAGGCGCTTCGAGGAGCAAGACCATCACGATGCGGTAGTCACATGAACGCCAGAGAGGTGTGGAGAGACAAGGAGTGAGCGCGCTGCAGCAATATGCGTTGTTGTTGGGGATGGTCGTCGGCGCCGTGGGCTTCGTCTTGAGCGTCTACGGCATCGCCCGCTCGCTCGGCAAGACGCGCCGGGAGCCGGGCAAAGATGTGCCGGCCACCTCCGGCAGGCTCTCCAGGGAGCCGGTATGGGCGCGGTACCACGTACGCTACTACGGTTACGCCCTGCTGTTTCTCGCCTTCGATATGGAGATGGCCTACATGTACCCGTGGGCGGTGGTCTATCGGGAGCTTGGTTTGAAGGCGCTGCTCGACATGGGTGTCTTTCTGGCGATTCTTTACCTGGGGCTTCTGTACGGATGGAGCCAGGGAGCGTTCAGGAGGCAACGATGATCTCGGGCGCGCGACAGGCGGAACCGTCGTGGTTCCATAGGCTGGTCGCGCGGGCGATGGCCCGGCGGTTGACCGTGTTCGTCGTTCCGGGGCCGGACGTTGCGCGAGCCTACGGGCTCGACATCGAAGCCGCGGGGCTCCAGGTCGTGGATACGCCCCGCCATGCGGGCGTGCTGTTGCTTATCGGCGACCCGCCGAAGGGACTCAGAGAGGCGGCGGCTGTCGCCAACGCCCAGATGCCGCGCCCGCGGGCGATCTTCGCCGTGGGCGCCGGAGACGTATCGCCGCTCCCCGAGCCGGACTTATTGGTGGACATGAACCAGGAGGATGTGGCGGCTGGCGTCGAAGAGCTGCGGCGCTCCTTCGCGGCAGGCGCCTTCGCGCCCGAGACAGAAGATTTCGAGGCCGAAGTAGTCCGGGAAGACGAGGACGACGAAGGGGAGATGGATCCCGGCCACATGCACCACGACTCCGATGAAGAGGAAGACGAATCGGACGACGGAGAAGACGAGGGTGATCAGAACGACCAGGACCTGGACGAGCCCGAAGAGAAAGAGGTCGGCGAAGACCAGCTCGAAGACTTCATGTCCATGATCGAGATGACCGAGGGAATGCCGGCGAGCGGTGACGGCCTGATCATGGAGTGGGTGCCGGCCGCTTACGGTCCACTGTTTCCAGGACTCCCAGGCGGCCTCTCTCTCGTTTTCACGCTCGACGGCGATACGGTGGCCGAGACGGAGGTGGAACCTGGAATAGAAGGTCATTCTCCGGTGGAGATCCTGTACGGCCCGGTCGAACGCATCGCCGAACGCGCCGCGAAGCTGGATTCGCTCACGCCCGTCTCATATGGGCTGCTGATCCAGCGTGCTATCGAGAGCACCTCGGGAACACGGATCGGCGAGGAAGAAGCCCTATCCAGGGTGGGCGCCCTGGAGCGTGAGCGCGCGGCGAGCCATCTGGGATGGGCGGCGAGTTTCGGATTCTTGATCGGCGACAGGTCGCTCTCCCGGGGCGCGGGCCGGTTGCAAATCGCCCTATTACAGGCGGCGAACGTAGGTGAGGTCGGACGCATAAAAGGCGATGTAGAGGATTTCGTCCACAAGACCCTTCGTACGCCGCTACTCGGGAGCAAGCTCGGTGGGATCGGGATCGTGGACGGTTCCGGCGCGGAGAATGCGATCGGGCCGGTGGCGCGGGCCGCCGGGTTCGAGACTGATGCTCGCTCGGAGGACCCGGCATATCAGGATCTCGGTTTCGCTCCCGTAGTGCGAGATGGCAACGACGCCCTAACGCGCTTCCAACTCCGGCTGGAGGAGATTCGGCAGAGCCTGAACCTCGTGCTCGAAGCCGGGGCGATGGCCGCTACAGGCTCTACGGATAGCGACGATTCTTCCGGCACGGGTACGGCCACGGTAGAGACGCCGCGCGGTATGGCGGCGCTGCGCGTTACGCTCGAAGATGGCATGGTAACTAACGTGCAGCTCGACGCTCCTTCAATGTGTAACGTCCGGTTGGTCGAGACCGTGACGATGGGCAAGGAAGTAGCCGATGCGCTGGCCGGTGTCGGGTCGCTGGACCTCTCGCCCTGGGAGATGTCCGGGTGAGTACGGCGATAGTCATACTGGCGCTGCTCGCGGGGGCTTACGTGGTCGCGGTGCTCGAAGGATGGGCGGCGACCGGACGTTTTCAACCCGCAGGTCCTGCGCTGGATGCCGTAGCGCTCCTGGGGCGGGAATCGGTCGTTACGCGAAGCTCCGACAGGATCTTCTTCGAGGTCGGGCCGGTGCTGCTCCTGATCTCGGCCCTACTCGCCGCCGCCGTGCTGCCGCTCGCTCCGGGCCTAATCATCACTGACCTGGCGACGGGAGCGCTCTTCGTGAACGCGGCGCTCGCTTATGTGATGGTGGCGCTGCTGATGGCCGGATGGGGACCGGACGGCGTCTACGCGATGGTCGGCGGCTGGCGTTTCCTGGGCCAGCTCGTAGGCTACTCCATGCTCATCGTCATGCCGCTGACGACGGTCGCAATGCGCGCCGAGTCGCTCTTCACCACGAGAATCGTAGAGTCGCAGGGGGCGATGTGGAACGTGGTCTTCCAGCCTCTCGGCTTCGTGCTCTTCTTCCTGGCGGCTCTGGCGGTCTGTTTCCTGCCGCCGTTCGATTTGCCGACGGCGCCTGGCGAGCTGGCGGGCGGGGTTATGAGCGAATATACGGGTGCGCGGCTGGGGATCATGCGCCTCGCCCGCATGGTGCTCGTCGTGACCCTCTCGGTGACGGTGACGGTCTTCTTTCTGGGCGGATGGCTCGGGCCGGTGTTGCCGCCGTGGGCATGGACTTTGGGCAAATCGCTCGTGGTCGCGGCGGCGATGCTCTTCGCCGGGCGCTACGTCCCGCGCGTACGCGAGGAACATTTCCTGCAGTGGTGCTGGAAGTACGGCATCCCGCTCGCCCTCATCAACATCCTCTACGTCGGCATCGTCCTGCTGGTGGTGGGTAAGTGATGCTCCAGACCGTCTTCGTGGCTCTCTTCGGGATAGCCGCCATCTGGTTCGGCGTAGTGGTCTTTACTACGTCCTCGATGGTCCGGTCGGCGCTGGCGCTGTTGTTCTCGCAGACGGCAGTAGGCGCGATGTTCCTCGCCATGCAGGCCGAGTTTCTGGGGGTGCTTCAGATCATGATGATGGCTACGGAGATGTCGATCATGGCGATCTTCATGGTGATGTACATGATGGACCCCGGCGGCCTCATGGGCATGGACATGACGCACCAGAAGCGGCTCTCGCAGGCCGCCGGCGTCCTCGGGGCGCTCGTGGTTATCGGCATCGTGTTTCTGGCCGGGTGGGGCTCCATCGCGGGCAGCGTCCCTCCGGGGCAGCAGGTGCATGACCTGGGAATAGAGTTGATGGAGCGCTCGATGCTCATCTTCGAGACGGCGGGCATCACGATCCTGACGGCCATGATCGCGACCATCGCCGTGGCCCTGGAGAGGCGGCGATAGTGGCTACGCTCATCGTCGCCCTCATCGTTGGGGCTATACTCTTCGGCGTCGGGCTCTACGGCTCGCTAAGTCAGACGAACCTGGTCATGATCATGATGGGCGTCGAGTTGATGCTCGCGGGCGCCATGGTCAACCTTGTCGCCTTCTGGCGCTTCCTCCACCCCGAAGCCTACTCCGGACAGATGTTCGTCCTGATCGTGATGACCGTCATGGCCCTCGAAATGGCCGTCGGCTTCGGCGTCGGCACCGCCCGCTTCCGCTACAAGGGATCGGTCGAGATGGAAGAAGCGAGGGACCTGAAAGGATGACCTCCGTCGCCCTGACAATACTCGGTCCATTGGCGGCGATGGTAGCGATACTGGCGATCCGGTACGCTGCACCGGCGCTCGCCCTGCTGGGTGTCGGCGCCGCATTGATCGGTGCAATAACTACTCTCGTCGGCGTCGCCGGTGGTGCGCGGTACGCGGCGACGCTGCCGGGGTTGCCGGATCTCCCGCTGCGCCTCACCGCTACTCCTCTAACGGCGGTGCTCGCCGCCATCGTCGCGGTCGTGAGCGTGTTCGTGATCCTCTACGCCGTGGGCTATATGAAGGAGGAAGGCGGTAAGGTCCGCTTCTTTGCCCAGATGTCCTTTTTCGCCGCCGCGATGGAGACGCTGGTGCTCGCCGGAGATTGGGTATTGTTGCTCGCGGCCTGGGAGATGATCGGGCTCGCTTCCTACCTGTTGATCGGGTTCTGGTACGAAGAAGACGGAATCGCGGAAGCGGCTACCCGCGCCTTCCTATACACGCGCACCGCCGACCTCGGGCTCTACTTGGGCATCTTCATCCTCATCTCGCAAGCCGGGACCAGCGAGATCCCGCGCACCCTGGAAGTGGGCGGTTCCGCCGCCTTCGCCGCGAGCCTGCTCGTCCTCCTTGCGGCAGCGGGCAAGTCGGCCCAGACACCGCTGCAGGGATGGCTCCAGGCCGCGATGGTCGGACCCACCCCGGTCTCCGCGCTGCTCCACTCGGCGACCCTGGTCGCCGCCGGCGCGATTCTGCTCATACGCGCATTTCCGCTGTTCCCACCGGGTGCGCTGCTGATAATGGGCGCTCTGGGCGGCGTGACGGTGGTGGTAACCGGACTGATGGCCGTTGCCAACCGCGACCTCAAGCGGCTGCTCGCGGCTTCTACCTCCAGCCAATATGGGTTCATGCTGCTGGCTCTGGGTGCGGGCTCGCCCGTGGCCGCCCTCGCCCATCTAACGGTCCACGCGGCGATGAAGAGCGCCCTCTTCCTCGGCTCCGGAGTCTTCCAGCATGCCCGCAGCTCCACCGAATTCTCGAAGCTCGCGGGCATCGGACGGGAACGGCCTCTCGTCTTCGCCGGTTTCGCCGTAGCGGGACTGGCGCTCGCCGGCGTGCCGCCACTCGCCGGGTTCTGGTCCAAGGACGCCGTGATAGCCGCAACCTACGAGTCGCCAGCCGCCTGGTTGCTCTTCCCGCTGGCACTGGTAGGGACTGCGCTGACCGGGATCTACGTCGCGCGGACGCTGCGGCTCCTCTGGAAAGGCGAGAAGCAAAATGAGCCGGTCGCGGGAATAACCTGGATGGGCGCGGGGCTGTCCGGGCTTGTCGCGCTGGCGGTCGTCCTGGGCTTCGCGCTGGAGCCACTCACCCGGCTCGTCGGGGGCGAACTCCCGAAGGACCTGCTGACCGTCATGCTCGGCGCCGGAGTGGCGCTTGGCGGTTTGGTCCTAGGATGGTTCGTCTCCGTCGATAGCCTCCTCGGTCCTCTGCGCTCGTCCGCCGAAAAGGGATTCCGTATCGGCGGTGGGTTCGAGCAGTTCGTGGCCCGTCCGGCGCTTGCGGTGGCGCGCGCCACGGATACCTTCGACGGCGGCATCCACCGGGGTGTGCTGGGGGTCGGACGAGTGGGACTCGGACTAGCGCGGGTCTCGCGGCTCACGGACGAGAAGGGGATCGACGGTCTCATATTCGCCCTGGTCCGGGGAACCCGAAGTCTGGGGCATCGCGCCCGCCGGCTCCAGACGGGGCTCGTTCACAAGGAGTTGCTGCTGGCCGTCACTGGCGGCGCCCTGATCCTCGCTCTCCTTGCTATCGGCACATTGGCTTCGTAGAAAGGCTCACCGAATGTTCCCACTCGTATCCGTAACGCTCTTCCTCCCGCTTCTGGGCGCCGCGCTGCTCGTGGCGCTGCCGGGCGTCTCGACTCGTGGCGCGCACGCGCTCGGTCTGGTGGTCTCCGGCTTAACCATGCTCGGGGCGGCGGGGATGTGGGCGCGAGGAGCCGGGGCAGGGTTCTCGCAAGTAGAGGAGGTCTCCTGGATGCCGTCGCTCGGGGCCGCCTACCGGGTCGGCGTGGACGGCATCAGCCTGCCGCTCGTGCTCCTGACGGTGGTGCTCTTCTTCGTTTCCTTCGTCTTTTCGGCGAACGTAACGGAGCGGGCGCGCTCCTACATGGCTCTGTTCTTGCTGTTGGAGACAGCTTCTCTAGGGGTCTTCGTGGCGTTGGATGCGATCCTTTTCTACGTCTTCTTCGAGGTGACGCTGGTCGCGATGTACTTCATCATCGCCGACTGGGGCCACGAGGGACGCCAGCGGGCGGCGCTGACGTTCTTCCTCTACACGCTGCTCGGCAGCCTGCCGCTCCTGCTGGCGATACTGGGCCTGTACCTGGGATCAGACCCGCGCACCTTCGACATGCGGGCGTTTATAGAGTCGCCGCCGCTCGCGGGCCTGGCGGCGATGCTCGCTTTTATCGCCATGTTCGTAACCTTCGCGGTCAAGACCCCCATCTTCCCGGTGCATACCTGGCTGCCGGCGGCCCACGTCGAGGCTCCTACAGCCGGGAGCGTGATCCTGGCCGGCGTGATGCTGAAGCTCGGCACCTACGGCCTGGTCCGCTTCGCACTGCAGATGACGCCGGACGCCTTCCGGGTAGCGGCTCCGTACGTGGCAGCCCTGGCCGTCTTCACCGCGCTCTACGGGGCGTTCGTCGCGCTGGGCCAGACGGACCTGAAGCGTCTGATCGCCTACACCAGCGTCAACCACATGGGCTACGTCGTGCTCGGCGTCGCCGTGGCCGCCGCTGCGACGGATACGGGCGTCCGGGCGCTGGCCCTCGACGGCGCGGTGCTCCAGATGGTGAGCCACGGCGTCGTAACCGGCGCGCTCTTCCTGCTCGTCGGGATGCTCCATGACCGGACCCACACCCGTGAGATGGGAGAGCTGGGCGGACTGCTGCGGATTGTGCCGGGGCTCGGCTGGCTCTTTATCCTGGCCGCCTTCGCCTCGCTGGGCCTGCCGGGGCTGGCCCACTTCCCGGCGGAGTTCCAGGTCTTCCTCGGCACGCTCCGCGTCTATCCGGTGGCCGTGGTCGCGGTGCTCGGCATCGTCATAACGGCTGGGCTGTATCTGCGCGCAATACAAACAGCCTTCCTGGGCAAACCATCCGAACGCTGGCACGAGATGAAGGACCTCGGCAGGCGTGAGATTCTGACCATAATTCCACTGGCGATCCTTATCGTGGGGATCGGGGTCGCACCCTTCCTGCTGCTCGATGTCATCCACCGGACGACGGAGGCGATAGGCCTGTGATCACGCCGGAGGTCCTCAACGGAACGCTGGTCGAAGGTTCGTCGCGGATGCTCCAGAGCATCGTGCTCATATCGCCCCAGGTCGCGGTGCTCCTCACCGCCGTGGGCGCCCTGTCCTTCGAGATGCTCCGGCTGCCGAAAGTCTCGCTGCCGTTCACCGTGACCGGGCTGCTGGTCGCGACCTTCCTCGGCACACAACTGGTCGGCGCGAACGCAACGGCCTTCGAGGGCACTTATCTCGTGGACGACCTGAGCGTGTGGGCCGTGATCCTGCTCTCTCCAACTACGGCTCTTACCGCCATCCTCGCGCGCCTGGAGGTACGCGATACGGACCGCGAAGGCACCGTGTACAGCCTCCTCTGTTTCGCGACCGTCGGGGCGCTCGTGCTCGCGGGAGCGGGCGACATGATGTTCCTCGTGCTCGGCGTGCTCCTTTCGAGCCTCGCCACGTTCGCGCTCGTCGCCTACCCGCGCGACGAGCGCGCCACCGAGGCGGCGATGAAGTACTTCGTGTTCGGCTCCGTTACCGGGGCGGTCATGATCTTCGGTCTCACTTACTGGTTCGGGGTGGCGGGCTCCACCTTCCTCTCAGCGATGGAGCGGCTCGGTAGTGCGCCGCTGGCCGCCGGGTTCGGCTTCGTCGCGGTGCTCATCGGCCTCGGGTACAAGGCTTCGTTCGTCCCGTTCCACTTCTGGGCGCCGGACGCCTACGACGGTGGGCCGGTCTCGGTCGCGGCGTTCCTCTCCATAGTCACCAAAGTCGGCGGGATCTTCGCCCTCGTCCAAGTCGTACGCTACCTGCCGTCCGACGCCACGGCTTGGCTGCTCGTCATCGCCGGGGTCGCCGCCCTCACGATGACCTACGGCAACCTCGCGGCGCTCGTCCAGGACAACGTCGTGCGCCTCCTGGCCTACTCCTCCATCGCGCAGTCAGGGTACTTCCTACTCGGGGTCGTTGCTATCAACCAGAGCGACCTCGCCATACGGTCGCTCATCCTCTTCGCCGCCGCCTACGCCTCCATGAACCTGGGGGCCTTCGCCATAGTTCTCGTAGTGGGTCGGGACCTCCGGTCATTTACAGGGTTCGGCCGCACGAACCCTGCGGCGGGCGTTGCGATGGTGATCTTCCTCGTCTCTCTCGTCGGCATACCGCCGCTGGCTGGCTTCGTCGGCAAGTTCCTGCTCTTCGGCGCGGCGATAGACGCCGGTTTCACGTGGCTTGCCGTGATCGCCATCCTCAACAGCGTGCTCTCGCTGGGCGTGTACCTGCGGATAATCATCCCGATGTACGGGCGGCCAAAGGCGGCAACGAGTCTCTCACGGACAGTCGTGGCGGTCTGGACGGTCGCCTTGTTTTTTACCCTCGCTATAGGTGTCGCGGCACAGGTGCTGTTGGGTCAGGTAGCTTGATGGACGGCTGGTCCGCATTCCGCCCTCCACCGGTGGTTCGACCACTACGGTCGCACATCCAAAATGCGCGTATCGCTCCGGTCGGCCGCGGACGATGGAGTCTGGTGAAAAAAGTGCTCCATCCGAACAGGAGTCGCATTCTCAGGGAGGCCGCGTGATAGTCCCGACCCTCTGGTCCCCGTACTCGGCCTGATGCTAGTAGGACTGAAGCCCTTGTTCTGCAAGCAGAGTGTGATCTACGATATACCCCCAGTGCGTATCATTGGAGAAGCTTGAACGTCACAAGAGCAGACCATCGGAAGGCACCACGAGATGGAGGACACAAGTGAGTCATGCACCGAAGAAAGGCTTTCAAAGCCTGAGTCGCAGAGATTTTCTCAAGGTAGCTGGGGTTGGTACCGGGGCTATAGTTCTGGGAGGTTGCAGTTCCCTGACCTCTAGAGATTCCCGCGAGCGCTCGAACCGTACCTCGGCGTCGAGCCGCGTAAAGGAGTACGCCCTGACGGCGGCTCCGATGAGCCTGGATCTCGGCGGTCCCGAGATCTCTACCTGGGGGTTCAACGGAGGTTTGCCGGGGCCCGAGATAAGGCTCAAGGAGGGAGATACGTTGCGCGCCAGGGTGAGCAACAAGCTCCCCGAGGGCACGACCGTACACTGGCACGGATTACCAATAGTAAACAAGATGGATGGCGTCCCGGACATCACCCAGCCCCCAATTGGAAAGAACGAAGACTTCACCTACGAGTTCGAGATCCCGGTCTCCGGCACCTACTGGTACCACTCCCACGTCGGACTTCAGCTAGATCGGGCCGTCTACGGACCCCTGATTCTCGAACCCAAAAACGAAGGTCTCTCCTACGACCGCGAGTACGTCCTGATGCTCGATGACTGGCTGGACGGTGTCAAGGGAACCCCCGAGGACGAAATGAAGAGCCTCGAGTCCGGCGGCAGCGCGATGGCCGGCATGGACGACATGGGCGGCGGCATGGGCGGGATGAAGGGAATGAAAGGCATGAGTGGGATGGATGAACCTCCGCGCCAGTGGCCGCCGGACGTCATCTACCCTCATTACCTCGTAAACGGCAAGCCCGCCGAGTCGCCTGAAGAGCTGAAGGTGAAGCGGGGCGAGAAGGTCCGGCTCAGGTTCATCAACCCGTCGAGCGCCACGATCTATCGGGTCGCGCTCCAGGGACACCGCATGACCGTCATCCAAACTGACGGGCAGCCCGTGGAGCCGGTAGAAGTCGACGCGATCAGGATCGGCATGGGCGAACGCTACGACGTTCTGGTCGAGGCCAAAAACTCCGGTGTCTGGCAACTCGCCGCCCAGGCCGAGGGCACGAAAAAGATAGGCCGGGCCGTCTTCCGCTACGACGGAAGCATTGCTTCCAAGCCGCCCCCAGACTTCAAGCCGTCCGAGTTGGGACGCAAGCTCCTTCTCTACAGCATGTTGAAGGCCGCGCCTGACGCTGGGTCTCCACCGGCCGGAGAGCCGGATCAGGTAGTACCCATAACCCTGACCGGCGACGAGAAGAAATACGACTGGAAGATAAACGGCCAGACCTTCCCCGACGCGGATCCCATCTCGGTAAAGCGGGACAAACACATCCGGTTCGAGTTCGAGAACAAGACCATGATGCCCCACCCGATGCACCTGCACGGCCACTTCTTCCAGGTCGCCAACGGCACGAACCGCGGTCCGATGAAAGATACCGTGCTCGTCGATCCCAAGCAGAAGTTTGCAATAGACTGGCTCTCGGACAACCCGGGGAAGTGGGCCTTCCACTGTCACATGGCCTACCACTTGGAATCGGGCATGTTTCGCGTTGTAGAGGTCGCGTAGTACGACGGATCGCACTTTGCGAAAGCCCGGCGCCGTACGCATCAGCCTCGGGCTGCGACTCGCTCTACCGGAGCGCCGCTAAAAAGCGGAGGGCTAACGGATCACCTCCAGGGCGCGGGGTTCGATCCGGAACGACATCGGTAACCGGCCCCAGACTTCGCCGTCGAGTTGCACTGGCACGTCGGCGCCGGGCGCGCGGGCGCGGAGTTCCTGGGCGGAGAAGGAGCGCATCGAGCGGTTTAACGGGTCGCGGGCTATGATGCGGGCGAGGATGTCGATACGCAGGAGGACGCTCACCCGCTCCACCAGGATAGTCTCCAGCTCGCCGCTCGTGAGCATGTCGGGATGCGCCACGCGGAAATCTCCGCCGTAATAGTGGCCGTTGGCGACGATGGCGAACTGGGTGACATAGATAGTGTCGTCCTTGATCATGTGAACGAGCGGAAGGTCTTCCTCCATTAGCACCTTGAGGGCCATGATCGGAAAGGCCAGCACCCGTAGGTAACGCTTCAGGCGCGGCGTCATGGTGCGTACCACGTTGGCGTCAAAACCGATGCCCGCCATGCAGGCGAAGCGCCGCTCGACGCCTTCCCGGTTCGTGGCGACGCCCAGGTCTATCCGCGAACGTTCTCTGTTCAGGATGCGTTGGCATGCCTGCTCCGGGTTGCGCGGAAGCCCAAGCTCCCGCGCCAGCACGTTAGCCGTGCCGAGCGGCAGGATGCCCAAAGTAGCGCCCCCGGAGAGACCGTTTATTACCTCATTCACCGTGCCGTCTCCACCGGCGGCGATCACCAACCGGTCTCCCGCCGCCGCGGCGAGTGAGGTGGCGTGATCTGGATGCTCGGTGTTTAAGACCTCGACCTTTATACCGCCCGCCCGCAGGGTATCGGCGTAATCTTCCAGATTACCCTTGTCTCCCGCGCGGCCCGAGTTCGGGTTGCCGATGATGACCGCGTTAGTATTCTCATCCATCCTGCGTAATATAGACCTTTTGCGGGCGGCGTATCTCGCGTACTATACAAACCGTGGATAACTTCATCGTGCCGGAGATAGGGGTTGACGTCGTGGATTGCGGGCGGATGAAGTTCGCCCTCGAACGCACCCCGCGCATCCGGCAACGGCTCTTCACGGAGGCGGAGATCGCCTACTGCGAGCAGTTCCGCTTCTACGACCGTCACTATGCCGGACGCTGGGCCGCCAAGGAAGCCGTCACGAAGGCGCTCGGGTGCGGATTGATCCAGTGGAACGGCGTCGAGGTCATGCGGCGTCCGCGCCGCGCTCCGACGGTTCGCATCTTCGGCAAGATTAAAGAATTCGCCGATAGAGTGGGTGTCCGCGAGGAGGACCTCTCCATCTCCATCACCCACTCGGAACTATCCGCGGTCGCCGTCTGCATAGTGCGCCGCAACCCCGCCGGATAGATGAAGCTCTACTCCGCCGACGAGATGTCCCGCGCCGACAACGGCGCGCAAGAGCTTGGAATACCCGGCGGCGTCCTCATGGAGCGCGCCGGGGCCGCGATGGCCCACGAAATTCTCGATCGCTACGATCCCCGCCGGATCCTCGCCGTCTGCGGCGGCGGCAACAACGGCGGAGACGGGTTCGTTATCGCCCGCGAGTTGCACCGGGCCGGAGTCGAGGTGGTGGTCCTGGCGACGAAAGACGAATACACGGGAGACCCTGAAGTGAACCTTCATGCTTTGCGGAGCCTCGATGTGGAGTTCGTCGAAGCCGGAGACCTGGAAGCAGAGTTGGAGCGAGCAAACGTGGTCGTGGACGCATTGCTCGGTACGGGATTTTCCGGCGAAGTACGCGAGAAAGAGGCGGATTTGATCGGTAAGATCAACGCCGCGCGGGTTCCTGTCGTAGCCGTGGACGTGCCGTCCGGGGTGGACGGCTCTACCGGAGAGGTTCAGGGCGCGGCCATCCGGGCGGACCTGACGGTCTGCGCGCACGCTGCGAAGGTTGGATGTGTCATCTCGCCGGGCCGGGACTACTCCGGCGAGGTCCTGGCCGTGGACATCGGTATCCCGCCAGAGGCCGACGTGGAGCCGTCGCTACTCTGGACGGACGCGGATTCGCTGCGCGGGCTTATCCCGCGTATCGCCGAACCCGCGCACAAGTATTCCGCCGGGGCGTTGCTAGTCGTCGCGGGCTCCCGCAAGATGGCCGGTGCGGCGGTGATGTCCGTCAGGGGGGCACAGAGGGCCGGATGCGGCATAGTCTTCCTGACGACCCCGCGGGGCTCGGCCGCCGCCCTCGACCTGAAATTGACCGAGGCCCTCGTCTACGGGATGCCGGAGAACGCAGAAGGGCACATGGTTCCCGAGGCGCTTGAGCGGATCCTGGAGCAGGCCGAGAGAGCAACCGCGCTGGTAGTCGGTCCGGCCATTGGGACCGGCGACGGCAGCCGCAGCCTGGTCGAGGGTATCCTGCGCGAGGTCGAAGCTCCGGTGCTGCTCGACGCCGACGCCATCTCCAACCTCGCTGAAACGAAAGCACTCGCCGAAAGAGAAGCGCCGACCGTCATAACACCGCACGCCGGGGAGCTTGGCCGTCTGATGGACCAGGGCGCCAAGGAGGTCTCCGCTCGCAGGCTCCACTTCGCGCGGCGGGCGTCCGAGGAGCATGGCTGCTGCGTCCTCCTCAAGGGCTCCGACACGCTCGTCGTCGAGAAGGAGAGGGCGGCGGTCAACTCGACCGGCAGCGTCGCACTCGCCACGGCGGGAACGGGAGACGTGCTCTCTGGTGTGATCGGCGCGTTACTCTCGCGTGGGCTGGACGTTTACGATGCGGCCCGCGCCGGGGCCTGGATACACGGCCGGGCGGCGGAACTATGGCTCGAAGACACCGGCTGGCCCGCTGAAAGCCTTATCGCGACCGACTTGTTACCTTACCTGCCCCGCGCCGTCGCGGAGCTAGTGTGAAGTCTGGGCTGGGTTGCCGCGCCGAATGTCACAATTGGAGTAGTATCGGGATGGCAGCGTCTGGGAAGTCAGATACGGCGAGTTTCGGAGGGTGGTAGAGGTGGAGAACCAGGACATCAGGGATTTGAAAGTCAGGGACATAATGGGCTCCGATTGGCCGGCGCTTGGTCCAGATCAAACAGTGGAAGATGCGATCAAACTCTTCGCCGAATCCAGCATCTCCGGGACTCCGGTCGTCGAGGGCGACCGGCTGGTTGGTGTTGTGACGGAGGGAGACTTGATCTTCCGGGATGCGGATATAAAAGCTCCGGGATTTCTGGACATCCTGGGCGGAATGATCCCGCTCGGAAGCTGGGACGAGTACCGGCGGGAGACGATCAAGAGCGCCGGCGTTACCGTTGGCGAGGTCATGACGGAAAACGTCATCACGGTCGAACCGGAGACCACGCTCTCCGAGGCCGCGACCACGATGGCGGAGAAGCGGATCAAACTGCTCCCCGTCACCGAGGAAGACCGTCTGCGCGGCGTAATCACCCGCATGGACATCCTTACTCTTCACATCCTCAACCCGCGCCAGTAACGTGATCGAGGAGCACGGCGCGGCTTCCGGCCTGGAAATCCCGAGCCGCACCTGGGCCGAGATCGACCTCTCCGCCATCCGCCATAACGTCCAGTCCCTGAGACGCCGCGCCCCGAACTCGCGCCTGATGGCCGTCGTTAAGGCCGACGCCTACGGGCACGGCTCGCTCCCCGTCTCCCGCGCCATCGTCGAAGCCGGCGCCGATTTACTCGCCGTCGTCACCGCGGAAGAGGGAATGGAGCTACGGCGGGGAGGCGTGAGCCTCCCGATCCTCGTCTTTACGGACCTCACGCCGGATAAGCTGCCGCTCGCAAAGGAACATCGCCTTATGGTGACGGCGCACTCCATAGCGAGTGCGAGGCGAATCTCCGTCCATCCTGGCCTGAAGGCTCATCTGAAGGTCAACACGGGCATGAACCGCTGGGGCGTCGAGCCGGATGAGGTTGGAGAGGCGCGGAAGATACTCGGCGGGCAACTCGCGGGCGTATATACGCACCTTGCTTCCGCCGACTCCGATGAGGAAGCTACTCGACGACAGTTCGAAACCTTCGATGACACCCTCCTCGCCCACGATTTCGGCGGCGCGCTGGTCCATATGGCGAACTCCGCCGGCACTCTCTGGTATCCGCGTGCCCATTATGATTGCATCCGTCCGGGCGTGGCGCTCTACGGGCTGCATCCGGCGGGTGATACGGGAGATCCTCGGGAGGAGGACCTGCGTCCGGCCATGACTTTGAAGAGCTACGTCGCGAGCGTGCGACATCTCGCTCCGGGCGACGGAGTATCCTACGGGCTGACCTTCCGCGTCCGGGAGCCGATGTTCGCGGCGACAGTGCCGGTCGGGTACGCCGAAGGGTACAGGAGGTCCCTTTCGGGAAGAGCGGAGGCTCTTATAAGGGGCGCCCGGCGGGCCTTGCTCGGACGGGTTACGATGGATGCCTGCGTGTTTGCGGTAGACTCATCCGTGGAAGTGGGGGACGAGGTCGTGTTGATCGGGGAGCAGGGAGCCCAGAGCATCCGGGCCGAGGAGGCCGGACGATGGGCCGGCACGATAAACTACGAAATAACGACCGGAATAAACCCCCGGCGCGTCGAGAGGAGTTATACGGATGTTCGAAGGTCTTAACTGGCGTAACGCCTTCAAACGGGCGGCGATCTTCACCGCGATCTGGCTGGGACTCGTCTACGTTATGCACACCATCAACCCGAAATTTTTTCAGCTAGGCGACAGCAGGGCGCTACTGTCGCTCGCCGTGAACAGCGTCATATTCTTCTTCCTCTACGCACTATTTTTCGCCTTTATCGAGCGGCGCAAGGCCCGGGCGCAGTCCGATGCGAAAGGCAAGAAGAGCAAGCCGGGTAAGACCGCGGAGGATGGCGAAGAGCTTCAGAACGGCGCCCTGAAGGGTCAATACAACCCGAACACCAGCCGCAAGAAGTCCCGCCGCCGGAGATAAAAGACTACGCGGACATCCACGAGGCCCTGCGGCCTCCGCTGGAAGTCGGGGCCGTGGAGAAGCTCGTGCCGGAGCTAGGGCTTGCGCGGGGTCTCGAAGGTAGCCCATTCCATCATCTCGACACCTTCGAGCATACGCTGGAGGTGGTAAGAGGCATCGAGCGCGAGTTGGAAGAGGGGGAGGTCGGAGCCCGCGTTGACCCTGAACGTATCGAAGGGCTCCGGCTGGCCGGGATACTCCACGACGTCGCCAAGTCCGTGACGCGCGGCGAGGTGGACGGGCGGGTCCTCTTCGTCGCCCACGACACGCTGGGCGCCCGGATGATCCCCAGGATCTGCCGCCGCCTGGATCTCTCCGCCGGTCTTACGGACGCCGCGATAATATTGACCACGCTCCACCTGAAGATAGGCTTCATGGGGAACCCGCGTTCCGACTACCCGCCCGACCGATTGGCCGCCGCCGCCGGTCCGTTCGGGGAGGAACTCGCCGTCCTCTCCTGGGCCGACCGCCTCGCCGCCCAGGGACCACGCCTCAAGGACGAGCACATCGAGCGCCACCGGGACCTCTGTATCGAGTTCCTGCGAACGAGCCGCGAGGCCGGACCCTACCCGGAGCCGGACTACGAGGAACTTGCCGGCGGATTAGGTCTCTCGCCAGAGGGAGATGGGGCGGAGGCCGGATATGCCGCGAGCCGCATCCGGCTACTGAGATCTCGCGGTCTGAGTGAGAGTGAGGCCGCGGAGCACGTAATGAGGTTCCCGCGCGGTTCTGGAGGGTAGATACATACGATAGGTTGCGGAGCGGGGATAACTCGAAAGACGCTCATGCTAGAATCGCCCTACAAGAGACAGGGATCGCAGAGAGATCAGGGAGGTAAGTTTTGGGACTCAAACGCGCCAAGAGAGACCGCTGGTTGATGGGTGTATGCGGCGGTTTAGCGCACACTTACGGCTGGAACCCCAATCTCGTCCGGTTGGTGACGGCGGTGCTGTCGATTGCCATCCCCGGATTTAGCCTGGTTCCCGTCCTGGCGATATATATCCTGCTCGGAGCTTTCTTGCCGGAGAGCGAGGAGTTCTAGCGGTTGGAGTTTGCGGAGGCTCAGAAAGAGGCGCTCGGCTGCACTAAATGTGGCCTGTGCCACTCCAGGACCCAGGTCGTCTTCGGTGAGGGACCGCTAAACGCCGGACTCTTCATAATCGGAGAGTCTCCAGGGTTCAACGAGGACAGGGAAGGGAAGTCTTTCCGGGGGGCTTCCGGGATGCTTCTGGGGCGGCTGCTGGAATCTCTTGGTCTGGACCGCGATAAGGTCTACCTCACTACTTTGGTCAAATGCCGTCCGCCCGAGACGCCGCCGCGCTCTCCCAGGCCTTCCGAGGTGAGCTCGTGTCGCCCGTACCTCATGTCCCAGCTCGCGGCGGTGGACCCGAAGGTCGTGGTGGCGATGGGAGACCTGGCGAGCCGGGTGCTCACGGGGCGCAAAGATCCCGTATCGCGCATCCGGGGGCGGGCTATACCGCTCGATGGACGATACGTCTTCCCGACGCTCGCCCTCGCCAAGGCTCTCTACGTGCCCGCCGATAGGGATCTTCTGCTCTCGGACTTCTCCCGTCTGCCGGAGCTTCTCGAATCCGAACGTCCCTCCACCTACGGGACCCTCAACATCCCCCGAGCCTCCGCCGCCGAGCGCGAAACTCTACAGCCGGGTCTCTGGTAGGCCGTTTGTGGTGTGGGAAGGGCTGGACGAGCCGGCGCTCGCCGCCCTCGCCGCGCGGGTGGCCGAAGGCCTTCGTCCGGGCGACATAGTGGTGTTGGCCGGCGAAGTCGGAGCTGGGAAGACGGCCTTCACCCGCGCCGCCGCCCGCGCCCTGGGCGTGAAAGAGCGTGTCACGAGCCCCACGTACCAGATCGCCCGCTCCTACGAAGGGTCACGGAATGGAGATAGATTGCTCGTGAACCATCTGGACCTGTACCGGCTGGAAGAAGTAGGGGAGAGAGACGCCTTGGATCTGGACGATTACCTCGACCCGCGTGCCGTCACCTTCATAGAATGGGCCGAGCCCGCGCTGGGTCTAGTGGAGCATCCCACCGTCGTATTTATCTCCCACGAGACCCCCGAGACACGCAGGATCGAACTAAACGGCCCCGCCGCCATCCGACTGAACGTGGAAAACATCGAACACTGATGTTGCTGCTCGCCCTGGACGCCTCTACCCCGAACGTTACAGTCGCCGTGGCCCGCGTGGATGATGAACGCCGGGAAGTCCTGGCCGAGGTCTCGACCGCCGCTCTTGGAGCCTCCGAAGCCCTGCTACCTGCCGTCCACACCGCGCTGGACCTCGCCGGCGAGGACTTCGCCTCCGTCGGGCGGATACTTGCCGGCATCGGACCCGGCACGTTTACCGGTATCCGCATCGCAGCCGCGACGGCGAGGACGCTCGCCCTCGGGAGCGGCGTCGCACTCTCCCGGAACTCGACCCTCGCCGCTCTCGCCGCACCTGCTCTCTGCATTACAGACTACGTGCTCGCCGTGATCGACGCCAAACGCGGGCAGGTCTTCGCCCGGCGATACTCCGCGAGAGGGCTGGAGGATCAAATAGTTTGCGTAAAGCCGGAAGAGCTTTCACTTGAAGGAGAGCCGCTCGTGATCGGTGACGGCGCCCTCCGGTACCGCGCGACGCTTTCCAGCCTCGGTCAGATTCCACCGGATGGCTCACCGCTGCACCGGGTGACGGCCGCCGGGCATGTGCTCTCAGCGGACCTCGCGGTAGTGGGCGCGGAAGAGCTTGTTCCGATCTACGTGCGCGAGCCGGACGCCGAGGTGCGCCGGGACCTCAACCCCTGGAGTCTCCGCTGAGAGAGCAAAAGACTTCGTTGCTGCCGCGTCCCATGCGCCGGGGGGACCTTCCGGCGGCCCTGGAGATAGACGTCGCGTGCATGGCCCGGCCCTGGAGTGAAAAGATCTGGCGCGAGGAGCTTCAAAGCCCTTTTAGCCTCTACCTGGTCCTCGAAGACGACGCCGTGGTCTTCGGCCAGATAGGGGTAAAGCGCGTGGCGGACGAGCTTCACGTCATGACGCTGGCCGTCAGGCCCGAATACCGTCGGCTAGGCTGCGCCCGCGCCCTCATCCGGGCCGCGCTCGCCGCGCACCCCGAGGCCCGGCGCGCGTATCTCGAAGTGCGTCCCACCAACAGCGCCGCCCGCATTCTCTATGAGTCCCTGGGCTTCGCCGTCACCGGCCTCAGACGCCGGTACTACGGCGACGAAGACGCGCTGCTTATGACTTTGGATCTTCGTTAGACCAGCGGCGGCGCGCCCTCTCTCTCCGGTCTTCCTGGCGGCGGCGCAGCTCCTCCGGTGGCTCGAACGGCTTCAGGAGCAGTAGCGCGGGGACTAGCGAGGCAAGAAAAGAGACGAAAAGCCCGCCGGCGATCAATGGGTCCATCGGGCCGCGGATCACATAGATCAAAAACATAACCAACATCACCAGCGCGATGAGCGCAAAAAGCAGCGAGAAAGTCCGCATCTATCTAGTATAGCCGGTTCGCCAGTCAGCACGTCAGCCATGAGTCTATTGCCAAGGGGAGGAGCCAAAATGCTATAAACACCGTGTGATCCTGGGAATCGAAACTTCGTGTGACGATACCTGCGCCGCGGTAGTCGAGCCTGGGGGGCGCCGGGCGCTCTCGAACGTCGTCCATACGCAGACGGAGCACGGACGCTACGGCGGCGTCGTCCCGGAGATCGCCTCCAGAGCCCACCTCGAACGCATCGACGGCGTGATCGAGAGGGCCGTCAGCGAGGCTGAGATTACCCTGGACGACGTTTCCAGTGTCGCCGTTACGACCCGGCCCGGACTGATCGGCGCCCTCCTCGTCGGGGTGGCCGCGGCCAAAGGGCTCGCTTACTCGCGCAGGCTACCGCTCATCCCGGTCGACCATCTGGAAGGCCACGTCGCAGCCGCTTATCTGGCCGACCCGCTGCTAGAGCCGCCTTTCGTCGCCCTGATCGCCTCCGGCGGACACACCGCCCTCTACTCGGTGGCCGAGGACTACGATATGCGTCTTCTCGGAGAGACGCTCGACGACGCAGCGGGCGAAGCCCTGGATAAAGGTGCGCGGATGCTTGGCCTCGGTTTCCCCGGCGGACCGGCGATCTCGAAGGCCGCGAAGGCCGGAGACCCGGGCCGCTACGACTTCCCGGTTGGTCTAAAGGACAGAAAAAACCTGGACTTCAGCTTCTCTGGCCTGAAGACGAGTCTGCTCTACAGACTCAGAGATATGGGAGAGGAGAGAATCCGGGAGGAACTGCCGAACCTCGCCGCGGGCTACGAGGCCGCCGTGGTCGAGGCGCTCGTCCGCAAACTGCTGCGCGCCGCCGATCTCCAGGAATCCTCCGCGCTCGTAGTGGCCGGCGGCGTCGCGGCGAACGCCCTTCTGCGCGAGCGGTTGGAGAGGGAGTGTGAGGGTATCGGCGTAAAGCTAGTCATACCGCCGCCCGCCCTCTGTACGGACAACGCGGCCATGATCGGGGCCGCGGCTGCTCTCTCCAGGGTGATCCCTTATCCAGACTATCTAGGTCTCAACGCCCGTAGTGTCTAAAAGACCGGCGGCATTTTCGCCCGGCTACAGATTTTGCTCTTGACGGCCGATAACTTACTGTGTGAGAGTGTAAGCCTACTTCTGGTCTTTGGGGTCAGCGTCGCGGTTAGTCGGAGGGGAGAGTATGATAGCGCATTTTAGTTGGACCAGGGCGGCTTACGTTTTCTTTGCGCTGTCTCTACTCGCCGCCCTCGTGAAGATCGGGGTCGGAGGCGCCAATCAGTCCCAAGCCCTGGCGCTTCACTCCCCGCCGGGCGAGGAGATCACCGTGACCCAAAGCGAGACTACTTCCGTCCAAGACGTAAACGTAACGGACGATTCGCGCCAGGACACTTCTACCACGAGTTCCCAAAAACTTGCCTTTTCTCCGCCTGCCGAAAACGGCGCCAACCCAAGCGTGAAGGTTCGGAAGAACCCGGATCGCACCGGTTCCGAACAAACCGCGTCCGTCGCGAGTGCCAAGCCGCCAGTCTTCTACCGTCCGAGCGCGGGAGCATCCAATAAACCTACCGGTAAAGGCCGGACGTCGTCGTTCGGGACTGGCCCCGTCTGCGGAGATCTTGGTAATTTCCCGAACAGCAGTAAGGTGGTATTTCCGCTCTCGGATACTTACTTCAACTCGTATAGCGACACCTGGGGCGCTCCACGTCCGCAGGGCAGCCACGAGGGGACGGACCTCATGGTGCCCGAGGGAACGCCCGAGTTCGCGGTAACGGACGGCACCATCGTGCCGGTAGCCGGGGCCAACGGACGAGGGTGGAATACTCTGGGCGGCTACACGGTGATGGTGCGGGCCGACTACAGCATCGGACCGATCAAGCAGGGCGACATCTTCTACTACGCGCACATGGAGAGACCGACTACGCTGAAGATCGGCACTCGCGTAAGGGCGGGACAGGTGCTCGGGTTCGCTGGCGACACCGGTGAGGGACCGGAGCCGACGAACGGGCTCTTCCCGCCCCACCTGCACTTCGGCTGGTACGACACGACCGGCGCGAGGACCAGCCTGGCCTCCGGGGCGATGAACCCCTACCCGCTCCTTGACTGGCTCGAGTCCAACGGCGGAGCAGTCTCCGGCGGCTCGGATGTCAAGTATTGCCAGGCTCCGCAAACCGGGCCCCCAGTCCCCTCTTCGGGTGGCGACACCTGGACGTACCCCACATCTCCCGGTACGAGGCCCGACCTCGACACCGGCAGCCAGGACGCGCACCCGAGCCCGGTCGTGGAAAAAAGCGACACCTCCGTAGAGCGCGCACCTGGCCGCGGGGAAGATAGGCTAGAGCCGCAAGACGAGCGTCAAAAAGACAAGCCTCAGAAGAAGGATCCGAAACCCAAAGTGGAGGCGCAACCTGGTACGAAACCCCAGACTCGCGTTGTACCAAAGCCTGAAGTTACGAAGGTTACGCCGGACATCGGCGGAATAGCCAAGCCAAAGCCGCCACCGAAGGTTGTTGCCGACAAAGGTTCGCCCGTGGTGAAGAACGTCCACAAGCTGGTTGCCGCCGGCAAGCCTGGCATCTCTGGGGGACATGCCATCAGAGATTGGGTACACGGCATGATCGCGCGTGTCCTGAAAGATTCGGGGAGTAAGCCGGACAGTACCGGGGGCCATAATAGACACAAGTCCAAGCCTCACGTACACGAGAGCAAAGGCACGGAAGGCAAGAAGGACTCACCCAAGGAACGGAAGAAACCCGAGCAGTCCGCCGACCAACACGCCGGTTGTAAAGCCAACGATGCGAAGAAAGCCTGCGGCGAAAAGCCGCGGAACGAGGAAACCGCCCCAGAACCCGAGCACGCGATTCCGGGACCCGACGATAAGAGCGAGACGGAGCATACTACCGAGACCACGGCCCCAGAGCCGAGAGACACGGACCCGTCCTCCGCTACCGAACCAAATCCGGCGACCGAGGCGGCTCCTTTGACCGAATCTACATCGGGGAGCGAAGCGGCGCCTCCGCCCGAAGCAACTTCAGAGGAAAGTACGACGTCTCAGTAAGAGCCTTTGTCGAGCGTAGCGAGGACTCTCTCCCGCTCATCGCCGGTAAGGACCGTGCTCTTCGCGCATGCGACGCAGGTGGCGTGCAGGCTCTCGGGATGGTCCTTGACGTAGATCAGCACCACCTTCTTCGGTACCCGGTACAGTATGTGCTCCGTGCGCTTCCCGCAGCGTTCGCAGAAGCGCTCCTCGCGGCCAAGCTCCTTCGGCAGACGACTCAGGCTAGGCAGTCTCTCGGGGCGGAAAATACTCGCGTAACTCATGGTTTGAATTGTAACCCGGCGCGGACTATACTTTTCGTGTCGGCACGCTAGCGCTAGAGTGCCGCAAAGCGCGGATAGCCGCCAGAGTGAGTAGTGTAGAAGAGGAGCAGGATAGTGTC
>JBBPZZ010000035.1:0-23452 GCA_038198445.1 Rubrobacterales bacterium | reverse complement strand
GGGTTGCCGTTCGCAACCTGGATGAAAGCCCAGATGGCCCAGAGCAGGTCACTCATCACTTTGTAGAGCGCCAGACGCGAATAGAGCGCCGGAGACGCGCCGCCGCCGAAGTATGCCTCCATCATCATCCGGTCCCGCTCGGGTCCGAAGCCGGCCTCAATCGAGAGGTCGCCGAGGTCCCACATCGGGTCGTTCATGCCCGAGAACTCCCAGTCGATCAGGTAGAGACGCTCACCTGTATCCACGAAGTTTCCCGGCCACGGGTCATTGTGGCAGGCCACAAGAGGCATGGGAGACGCCTCAAGCGCCCGACGCACCGCTTTGGCTCCCCGCTCTACCTCGGAGTAACCATCCGGCGGCGGCATTCGCATCTTACGCAGGATCTCCAGGTAGTTGTCTAGCATGGTGAAGACGTCGAAGCGTGTCTCGAAGACCGGGCCGAGGTCGTGAACCCGTCTGAGCGTCCGAGCGGCGCGAACCGGGAATAGAGGGTCCTGCTCGGATCTCTCCTCATCCATGGCGGTTCCCTCGATGAACCGGGACAGCATCGTGCCATCCCTGGCGTCGAAGTAGAATATCCCGGCGTTGATCCCGGCGGCGGTCGCAATCCGCGCGTTGTGCTCCTCAGCTATTCGACTTATGTAGTCCGCAGTGTCTTTCCCAGGTAGCCGCAGTGCGTAAGACACGCCGTCCATCGTTACTTTGAAAGTGGAATTGGTCAGAGAACCGAGAGGTTCGAGTCCGACAGCTTCACGCCGCGCGCCCTCGAACAGTGGTACGCGCTCCAGCGCAGCGTACACTCGGTCCAATTCCGCTCCATTCTATATAAGATTCGCTAGTCAGGTTTCCCCACGGCGTATGCAACCAGGTCCTTCATTGTAAACCACATGTAAAACTTGTGTGAAACTTTCGTGAAATATCTACTTCCGGGAGGCGGTGAGTATGGTGATCTGGCCTATGTCATGACGCCGGGCGTCGTTGCGGGCCACGTAGTCTTCCAACTTGTCCCTTTCGTCCATTTCCCGGAGCTTTAGGAGCGCCCGTTCCAGCCTGTCCTCGGCGACCAGCGACCAGATGGAATCACCGTCCCGCCAGTCTTTGTTCAAGGGACCGTGAGGGTCGAAGTAGGCCTCTCCCTGGACCGTGGCGTCGACCGGGACGAAATTGCCCCGGTGCTCGAAACCGCGGTCGGCGAGTATCTCCTCCAGCTCTTCGAGTGGAGCGTAGCGGCTTCGCAGCGCGTCGGCCGCCTCGGGGATCAGGTAGTAGTGCCAGTAGCCGTGGCGCAGTTGCTCGTGTGAGCAGGTATTGACCACGAGGACCCCGCCGGGCTTCAAGACGCGGGCAAACTCCTGGAAGACTTGACGGTGGGCGGAGAAACCTTTCGAGGGCTCGTCCGGCAAATGATGGAGCACCTGATTGATCATGACCCCGTCGAACGTCGCGTCCTCGAAGGGCAAATCGTCGATTCGGGAGGAGTGGAAAGAGATTCGGCCCTCGGCCTGGGGCCGCGCCAGCTTCCGGGCGGCGACCTCCAACATTCCGGGGTTCATGTCTACCGCCTCGATCCGGCCGACGTAGTCGAGCATCGCGCGCGAGTAGTTGCCGGTACCGCAACCGGCGTCCAGCACCACCATCTCGTCCAGCGGTGTCGGCGCGTGGGCGAAGCTTCCGACGGTGATCACAGTGCCCACCGGCTCCCGCGTCTTGTCATAGTTCCTTGATTTCCGTGTGTAGTTTTCGTAGCTGCTCATCGCAACTCCTCTCCCCAATCTATCTTTCTGCCCGTGAAGTAATGCTTCTTGCGAATCGTAGCCGCATTGTACAAGGTCGATTAAATTCAAGATTTACCCACCATTAACATCCCTTTCACTCAAGGAAGAGACCACGACCTTATACTTGCCCGCAGTTTTCTCGCGGCTCGAAGGGAGGAAGGAATCGCTTGAGTATTCGGAGCGTGGGCATACAATTGCCCCACCTGCGTTTGGAGGGTGTGCGTAGACTCGCGGAGGACCTCGCATCCATAAAGAACCTCGGGGCGGATTTCGTGGAGATCTGGCCTCAAAACCTCGGCCTCATCCTCGGCGGCAACCTCGACGAATTCCGGCTACGAGTGGTTCGAGAGTTGCTACTGGAGGCAAATCTCGCGTACACGGTCCACGCCCCGCTGGAGATCAACCTCATGGACCTGACCACCAGGAACCTTCAGCGCAACATACTCAGCGCCAGCCTCCGCTTCGCGGAGATTATCGGCGCGAAGACGGTGGTATGTCACGCCGGCCAACGGCTAGGATCACGCGACTCCCGGTACAGCATGAGAGAGCAGCTCTTTGCCGAACAGTCCGCCTTGCGGGAGGCCGGAGACCTGGCCGGAGAGATCGGCGCGACCATCGCCGTCGAGAACTACTATCCTGAATTACCCATCGTCCGTGGCGATGTGTACAACTACTCCGTCTGGCCCTCCGAGTTGGCCGGACAGGTCTCCGCAGTCGACCACCCCGCGGTCGGCATCTGCCTGGACGTGGGACACGCGGCCCTCGCGGCGGGCGTCTTCGGCTTTGACTACTTCGAGGAGTGCGCCGCGGTGGCGCCTCTCGTCCGGCACGTACACCTTCACGACAACCTGCGGAGGACCAACCTCACGGGCGAGCCGCCGGTCTCCGAGCACGCCGTCTACGGGCTGGGAGACCTGCACCTGCCACCGGGCAGAGGCGCCATCCCGCTCAGCGAACTGTTCGGGCGGGTGGATTTCCCCGAGGACCCCTCGTGCTGCGTGGAGTTATGCCCAGACCTCTACTCCCTCGCCCCGGAGGCTCTTCAAGCCGCCCGCGAGCTTGCTGAATCAGCGACGGCCTGGAGGGCTACCGCCTAGCGGCGGACGCTCGGACCGACGCGCTTCATGGCGGTGCGGAAGTCGTAGGTGGTGATGGAGAGCGCGGAGAGCTGGTGAGGGGCTATGCGCTTCTCGAAGTCCTTGAGGTTTATGGTGCGGCGCATACAGACGAGCGCCGCCTCGCGGCAGAGGGCTTCGAGGTCGGCGCCGGAGTAGTCGCGGGTCGCGGCGGCGAGCTGTTTGAGGTCCAGGTCCGGGTCGGTGGGCATGTCTCTGGCATGGATCTTCAATATGTGCAGGCGCGCTTCGGTATCGGGCAGACCGATCTCAACCTCGTGGTCGAAGCGGCCCGGACGCCTCAGCGCCGAGTCCAGCGCGCTCGGACGGTTGGTCGTCGCGATGACGCATACCCTCCCCAGGTCGTTCATGCCGTCCATCAGCGAGAGTAGCTGGGAGACGAGGGTCGCCTCGAAGCTCTCGCTCATCATGTCGCGCGAGGAGGCGAAGGAATCTATCTCGTCGAACAGTATGATCGCCGGTGATTTCGTCCTGGCCTCGGTGAAGATGGCGCGCAGCTTCGCCTCGCTCTGGCCCCAGAACTTGTTCAGGATCTCCGGCCCCGACACGGCGATGAAGTGCGCCCCGCTCTCGTGGGCCACCGCCCGCGCCAGCAGCGTCTTGCCGGTTCCCGGTGGTCCGTAGAACAGGATGCCCTTATGCGGCCGGATGTTCAGCTTCTTGAAGATCTCCGGGTGCGTTATGGGAAGTTCGACGGCTTCGCGCACGAGAGCTATCGTCTCACGCATACCGCCCACGTCTTCGTAACGGGTGGCGGGCACATTGCGGCTCCCCGGCGCGGTACCGCTCGCCGCCGCTACCCCTGCACCACCGCTCCGCACACTCCGGGCCAGGCGTTCGATGAGTGTCTGCTTCTCCTCGGCGGATGAGGTCTCTTCGAGGATTGCATCGCGGTTCTTGACGACCTTCCAGTCAGTGAGGGCACCGTCCTCTCTATAGCGCCAGCCCTCTTCCTTGCCGGCGTCGATCTGTTCGGGCAGGCGTGCGACCAGCTCCGCGGTCGTGTCGAGGTCGAGGATGGGACACCGGACGCACGGCCCGAGGTCGGAGAGGACACGCTCGGTTATGCCATCCTTGTCCACATTAAAGACGCCGTCCTCGCCCATCTCACCGAAAGCGTACCAGGAGTTATCCGTCAGGTGGTCATTGTCGTAGACGTGGATCTGCTTGCACGGGAATAGCTGCTTGTCCGAGAGTGAGCGTGGCGTACACCACTCCCTTGCCGCCTTCCCGGAGCGCTGCTTGCGAAGGAAGCATCTCAGGCCGTCGAAGAGCTCCCCGCCCGAGAGCGCCACGCCGTCCGCCGTGTACTCGACCCTCTTCTCACCACGCAACAGGTTCGAGAGATCATCGAGCGGACGCCAGTCAGAGGGAAGGTCCAGCCCGAGATTGACCCGCGCCGCGCCGTTAGTCCCCTCCACCCTGTAAGAAGGATGCCGGGATGCGACGGCCGCCGCCCGTCCGAGAGGGCCGTCGGGGATCAGGGGAAAGCTCATACGAAGTTTCATGATCCGCTAATCTTAACCCACGCTACCGAAAACCGTCGGAAGAAGACTCAGGCAGGGGGCGCACGGGTGTAGGGTGGGCAGGCGTCCCGCAAGGCTCCTCGCTAGTGAGCGGCCATATTATTCCGCTTGTCACTTGCACTCCCCGTCTCCTTGCGCCTCTGGATATTCCGGGTTAAGTTGCTGTCGAAGGCTTCGATAGAATGGGAGTTCGATGAGCGAGAGCAATCCGCCGGTCTCGACCGGCCGTGGCGACGACGGCACTACGACCATGCTGGGCTCCGGCCGAATGAGCAAGGCCGACGGCCGCATTGCGGTCCTCGGAGACGTGGACGAGGCCAGCTCTTTCCTGGGTCTCGCGCGCGCCGAGGCGGAGGGTGAAATCGGCGATCTCCTGCTGGAGATGCAGCGGCTCCTGTACCGGGTGATGGGTGACGTGGCGATGCCGAAGGAGGACAACTTCGTCGGAGAAAACGACCTCGCGCTGGTGGAAAACGCCGTCGCTCAGTGGCGCGGGCGGACGGAGATCCCACGCGAGTTCGTCGTTCCCGGCGAGAGCCGGCTCGGCGCTCTGCTCGACGTGGCCCGCTCCGTGGTGCGCCGCGCCGAACGCAGCCTCGTGGGCGCCGGATACGCTGACGAGCATCCCTACGCCGTGCGGGTTATCAACCGTCTCTCCGACCTCCTCTTTATCGTCGCGCGCTCCGCGGACGGCAAGCAGACCCTCTCGCGGGGCCAGGCCTGACATCTCCCGCCCCCTGATACTCGCCCTGAGCCTGCTCCTCCTGGCAACGTCCTGCTCCGAGGCTTCTCGGACTACCGACACCACCGGGCGAACAGTCGGGCAGATGGGCTCACGTACAAACGCGGACCCTGAGGGAGCCACTGGCGACGCCGGCGAGGCCACGGCCAACTCCTCTCCGGGATGGACCAAAGACCCGGCCAGGACCAGCATGGCCTCCTCCATGACAGAGGACGCGGCGACCGCATACGGCTATACCTACGGGGAGGCATCCGGCAACCGCGTGGTGAGAGGTGGGGGTCGTTTGCCGGAAGCCGGGCCGATAGACGTACCCCTGAGCGGCACCCCGCAATGGGTAGTCGGCGTGCCTCTGGAGGACGACACCGCCTGGGTCGTCGCCTACGGTGATGGCCGGGTGGACTCGTTCCGGCTCGACGGCGAGAGCGGCGAGGTGAGTCCCTGGCTCACCGCTCCCGACAAGCTCCCGTCCGGCGCTCCACCCGCCGTCGCGGTGGAGGGGGACCGGCTGGAGCTAATAACCGCGCCCAGTGGCCGGGGTTCGCGTCTGACGCACCCCATCCGCGGCGAGGCGGGTCTCCTTGGCATCACCTCGGGCGGCGAGTTGTTCACCGAACCGGGAGAGAGTCCGCAGCTCTCTACCCTCCCGGACGCCCGTCTCGTCCAGAACAAGAGCGGCGCGGTTGCCGTGCTGTCGTCCCCCACGGATCGCTACGTCCATGGCGTCTTGGAGGACGATCTGGAGGCTGGCGCTATAGACGTGCTCAGGCCTGGAGGAGGCGGCTACGAGTTAGCCGTGGAGATCCAGCCAGAGTCCGGCGGCGTCTTCGAGACGCTCGCGCCGCTGTGGTTTAGTCCCGGCGCCGGGGAAGAGGAGTTGCTGGCTGTCACGGAGAGCGCGGAGGGGCTGGGGGCCAGGATCTCCGTGTACTCCCCGGATGGCGCGCTCGCCGCCGCCGGGCCTTTTATCGGAGTCCCGCAGAAGTGGCGGCACCTCATCGCGGCCGGGCCGTTCGGGCCGAACGGAGAGATCGAGATAGCCGCCACCCGCACCCCGCACCTCGGAGGGGCAACGGAGTTCTACCGACTAAACCGGGAGAGCGGAAAACTAGAGCTTGCGGACACCGGCCGCGGCTATCCATCACATACCATCTATAGCCGCAATCTCGATGCCGCCCGCGCCGGAGACTTCGACGGCGACGGTGCCTGGGAGTTGCTGGTCCCGAACGCCTCGTACGACGGTCTGGTGGCGGTTCGCCACACCAAGAGCGGCGTGAAGCGGGCCTGGGAGCTGCCTCTGGGCGGCACCCTCGCCACCAACGTCGCGGCCACCACGGACAAAGAAGGACGCATCGCCGTCGCGGTCGGCACGCTTGAGGGGAATTTGAGAATCTGGCGTTGAGAGCCCCGGAGACGATCAGCGGGTAAGATACCGGCGTCGAGAAACAGAGAAGGGGGTCGCTGATGGCGGTTGAGTTCGGGGTTTTCGTACCGCAGGGCTGGCGGATGGACCTGGTCGAGATAGAGGATCCGGTCGAGCAGTACGAGGCTATGACACGGGTGGCGAAGGTCGCCGAGGAGACGGGAGCCTACGACTCCATCTGGGTCTACGACCACTTCCACACCGTCCCCGAGCCGACGATGAACACCGTCTTCGAGGCGTGGACGATCAGCGCGGGTCTCGCCCGCGATACCTCCCGCATCAAGATAGGGCAGATGGTCACCTGCAACGGCTACCGTAACCCGGCCCTGCTCGCCAAGATAGCCTCGACCATAGACGTAATGAGCAACGGGCGTCTGCTCTGCGGGCTCGGGGCGGGCTGGTACGAGCACGAGTGGAAAGCCTACGGCTACGGCTTCCCGGAGGTCCCGGTACGGATGCGGATGTTCAAGGAGGCGTGCGAGATCATCCACCGCATGTTCACCGAAGACGGCCCGACTTTCGACGGCGAGTTCTACAACATCGACAAACCCATCAACGAACCAAAAGGTGTCCAGAAACCGCACCCGCCGATCTGGATCGGGGGCGGCGGCGAGAAGGTTACCCTCAAGCTCGTCGCGAAATGGGGCGACGCGACGAACGTCAACGGCGACATCGACACGCTCAAGCACAAATTCGAGGTGCTGAAAGGCCACTGCGACGATTTGGGACGGGACTTCGAGGAGATCACCCGCTCCACGAGCGTTAACGTCTACCTGCTCGAAGATGGCGACGACCCGGAGGAGGCGACGGCCGAGGCACGAGGCAGCCAGGGCTACGACGAGTACTCCAAGCAGTTCATGGTCGGCACGCCGGAGCAAATCTTTGAGCGGCTACAGCCGATGGTGGATGCGGGCGTCAACTACTTCATCACGTACATGCCCCGCATCGCCTACGATACCTCCCCGGTCGAGAAGTTCGCCAGGGAGGTTGTACCGAACTTCAAATAAGGAGCTTCAGGCCGGCTTCTCGGTCCACTCGGGTTCGGGCGTGATGTTCGGCTCCGGTTTGTTGCCGGGACCGTCCAGCTCCATAGAGGTCACTGTCATCAGGGGACGCACCTTCATGTCGTGGTCGCAGAGGGCCTGGCATGAGAGACGAACTTCGCCGAGGAGGTTGCGGCTCTGAAGCACCTCGAGTTCGGCTTTGGTCATCTTCTCCGGCTCGCCTTCGAGGTACTCGATGCGGCAGGTGGTGCATTTGGCGTAGGCGCCGCAACGGTGGAGGATATCTACCCCGGCGTCCTCCTCTATCGCGAGGACCAGCCGCTTGCCGTCCTCGACATCGAACTCCCCGACACCTTCTACCTCAAGCCTGGGCATGTACTCCTCCTACTTTAGTGTCCAGAGCGGACCATTATCCAACTCTTTCGTATCCGGCGCTAATCTCCGGCGGCGCACTTCCAGAAGCATGGGATAATATTCGTGGGTGCTTCCGGTTCATGTAAGTGGAGTGTCTGGCGATTGAGCGGTAAGGAACCGTGGGACATAAGAAGCCGTGCGCTCGGGCGGTGGCGGTGTTTGTCGCTGGGGAATATTCCCTTCGAGAAGCGTTCCTGCAAAAGCGCGGGCGGATATTCTAAACTGTTTTATCCTGTATGAGATAGGAGCGTTTACTATGGACTACAAACCGCCTTCAATAAAAGTAGATAAGCCGTGGGGCCGCTTCGAGCAGTACACCCACAACCTGACCTGCACGGTCAAGATCATCACGGTCGCGCCCGGCGGAACCCTATCCCGCCAGTACCATCACCGGCGCGACGAACTTTGGGTCGTTCTGGACCCCGGCGCGCGCGTCGAGTTGGACGACGTAGTCCTTCATCCCACGCCGGAAGAGGAGCTGTTCATTCCAAGGGAGACCATCCACCGCCTCTCCTCGACCGGAGAAGATCCGGTGAGGATACTGGAGATATCCTTCGGCGAGTTCGACGAGGACGACATAGTCCGGCTGGAAGACGTCTATGGACGCGTAGGGCCGTGAGAGCCTCCCCCTCTGGAAGGCGGTAACGGCCGGTGGCTTTCAGGAGTGGAGAAGACCGCGGCGGCGAGCGCAGGACCGAGCCCGCCGGCCCGCCGGCCCCACCCGAAGCGGAGCGCGGGCGAGAGCGGCGCGGAAAAGGACCCTGGCTACTCCTGTTGGCGGTCGTGGTGCTCCTGGCGCTGCTCATTATCGCGGCGGCCCTGATCTGGCGTTCCTTCGGTGACACTCTCCCCGGAACCAGCGTCGCCAGCAACTCAATAGACTCCGGCCCCCGTCCTCACATCCAGCTCACCAATGGACCCGGTCAGATCCGGATAGAAGGAGTAAAGAACTCTAATTCCGTACAGTACGAGGTGACGAAGCACGCCCAGGCCTCGGACCCCGCCGCCGCCAAGAAGAGCGCTTCCGAAGTACCGATCGACATCTCGCGCGAGAAATCCGCTTTCGTGCTGAAGACCGACGGAGGCCGGGGTACCGGCGCGGATTACGTGCTTCGAGTCCCATCGGGCAGCTCTGTCGATGTGTCCTCCGAAGCGGGCGACGTCGAGGCCACGGGGCTTTCCGGCAGCTTGACGGTCCAGGCAGACGCGGGCGACGTAACGGTCAAAGAGGTCGGCGGCTCAGTCGAGATCAAAGCTCCCCGGGGCGACGTGGCCCTCTCCAACATGCGTACCGATACCGGGCAGGCACGCCTGGAGGTCGGCGCCGGGGACGTAACCCTGCAGGACCTGGTCGTCGGCACACTGGAGACCAGCGTCGAGGCCGGAGACGTTGCCCTCTCGGGCCGGTTCTCCGGTGGCGGCCGGGTTTCCGTGGAGACGGGCAGCATAGACGCCAGGCTACCCCCTGAAGATACTAGAGAGCTTACCCTCGAAGCGCGAATAGGCCAGGTAATGCGCGAAGACGGGAACTCCAAAGACAAGCCCAAGAAGACGGGCAAGGGAGGCTAGATGTTCCGCCGGGGCGGCCACCAGGAGCAGGGATACCACTCGCCGGAGGGTTTTTGGGAGGCGCTGCGGGAGGTGTGGTTCGCGCCGGGGAGGTTCTTCAAGCGGCTGGACCCGGACGGCGGTCCAATCCGGCCGACCATTTTCGCCTCCATCATCCTGTACCTGAACCTGCTCTTCGATGCGGCTCTACAGGCTGTCTGGCTCGTGGAGTTCAACTACGGGCTTATCTACGCCCTGTTCGTCGGGCTCGTGGTCTCCGTGGTTCTCGCGCCGCTGCTCTTGGCGGGGCTGGCCGCGCTGGTCCTCGTCATCCTCGACGGCGCCCCATCGCGGCGGAACTTCGGTCCGGCCTACCGCGCGCTCGGATACGCCTCGGGGATAGGGTTCGTGTGTTGGGTCCCCTACGGCCCCCTACTAGCCATTCCATACGGCGCCCTCGTCGCCACCATAGCCATAAAAGAAACCCTTGACGCCGGCTGGAACCGGGCCGCCGCCGCGACCCTCATACCACTCGGCGCGGTGCTCTTGATCCTTTTGCTCCTCACCGGTCCATCCGAGTTCTACGATCTACTCGTCAACATGCCCGGCGCGTAAGCGCTACCCGCGGTCTATCTGGAAAGGGCCTCCAGCGCGAGCGCCGAAAGTAGCGCCGACCCGCGAGGCAATATCTCTTCGTCGAAAGCGAAAGTGGGCGTATGTAGACTAGAAACATCTTCTCCGACACCGAGCCAGACGAACGCGCCCGGTATCTTCTCCAGGAAGAATGCGAAGTCCTCGGCGCCCATCGAAGGGTTCGGAAGCTCCAGGATGGACTCCTCACCGAAGAGGTCTCCGGCCACGCTCAGGACCCGTTCGGCGGCCTCCGCGTCGTTCACGGTGACGGGGTAGGAGAACGTATAGTCCAGTTCGGCGTCTCCACGCATACCACCGGCGACGCCGCGAGCCAGACTCTCTATCCGTTCGGGCATCCGCTTGCGGAGGTCGGCGTTGAAGGTGCGGACGGTGCCGGCGACCCAGGCCGTCTCCGGGATGATGTTGAAGGCGGAGCCGGCCTCTATCTGCCCGACGGTCACGACGGCGGGTTCGACGGGATCCACCTCCCTGGAGACGACCGTCTGGAGCGCGGTGACGACCTGCGCGGCTATGGCTATCGCGTCGGCGGTAAGGTGCGGCATCGCCCCGTGTCCGCCCTTACCCTTTACCTTCATCTCGAAGCTGTCGGCGGCGGCCATTATGGGACCGGCCTTCGACGCCACCGTCCCGAACGGCAGTCCCGGCCACAGATGTAACGCAAAGACGGAGTCGAGGTCATCCGCCGCTCCTTCATCGACCATGACCTTCCCTCCGCCGCCACCTTCCTCGGCAGGCTGGAAGAAGAACTTCACGGTCCCGTTCAGCCGGTCCCGCATCCCCGAGAGGGCGTGGGCCGCTCCGACGAGCATACTCGTATGTCCGTCGTGGCCGCAGGCGTGCATCTTGCCATCGGTTTCAGAAGCGAACGGCAGACCCGTCTCCTCGTGGATGGGCAGCGCGTCCATGTCCGCCCGGAGCCCGATAGTGGGGCCGTCACCGTCACCGCGCAGCGTCGCCACGATCCCATTTTCCGCTACTCCGGTCTGTACCTCCAGCGGCAGCCCGTCGAGGGCGGCGAGGACCTTCTGCGCGGTCTTTTTCGTATCGAAGCCAAGCTCTGGCTCGCGGTGGATGTCGCGTCTCAGGGTGACGATCTTCTCGCCGAAGCTGTCAGCTATCTCTGTCTGCAAACCGTTCAACTTCCGCGACACGTCCATTGGATCTCCTCTTCTCTTGCCAACCATTAGGAACTTACCACAGAGCGCCGCCAGCGCCAGCGGACAAGCGCCTGACGCTCAGCGCCCCCGCTTTATGGAGACCACACCGCTGGCTCGCGAGGAAGACGCGCGGGATCAAAGCGGTCCAGGAGTTTATCGAGGGTTGCACTCTCCCCCTTCTCGCTCAAACCTAAAGAGCAAGCCATCCACGCGAGCGCGTCCTTCGGTTCCTCACCCAGAGCGCCCCGGTCGGCAAGCGTTACCGCTCCGTGACGCTTGGCGAGGCGCCGTCCGTCCGGTCCCAGCACGAGCGGGACGTGGGCGTAACGCGGAGGGCGCATCCCGAGCAAGCGGGCGAGCAGCAATTGGCGTGGGGTAGAGTCGAGCAAGTCTGCGCCGCGTACCACTTCCCCCACTCTCTGGGCGGCGTCGTCAACTACCACGGCGAGCTGGTAGGCGGGCGCGCCGTCGTTGCGGCGGACTACAAAGTCATCCACTTCATCCTCGTAACGGCCGAGCAGACGATCTTCGAAAGATACGCGAGCCTCCTCCGCCCGCACCCGTAGCGCCGGCGGACGACCAGCAGCTTCTCGCTCGGCACGCTCCGACGTCGTAAGCTCGCGGCAGGTGCCAGGATAGCGGTCGGTGGTGGAGATGCCGTGCGGCGCGGAGGCGGAAGCCTGGATCTCCGCCCGCGTGCAGTAGCAGGGATAGAGAAGACCATCAGCGTCGAGATGGGAGATCGCCTCCTCGTACAATCTCATCCGTTCGGACTGCCGCTCCACTGGCCCGTCCCAGTCAAGCCCCAGAACGCGCAAGTCGGCGAGTTGCGCCTCTTCTACTCCCGGACGCACCCGCGAGCGGTCTAGGTCCTCCACCCGCACCAGGAACCGCGCCCCCGCCGACCGCGCAAACAGCCACGCCAGTAGAGCGGTTCGCAGGTTCCCGATGTGTAACGGACCCGTCGGGCTGGGAGCGAAGCGCCCGTTTGCATTGGCGCGGTTCTCGATCTTTGCCTTTTCCGTTCCGTACACAGCGCAAGGAGTCTATAACCTTCCCGTAGGTCAGTATGCTTTCCGGTTGAAGTTCCAGATCGCGGCGAGTAGCGGTACGACAGCGGCAAGCAGGCAGATAAGGAAGTTGACCCACGTAAACCCTCCTCCCTGGAACGCGCCCTCGCTGAACCAGTAATAGAACAGCGTCACGTCTCGAGTAAACCTATCCGAAAGGCCCATCGCGTGGTACTCGTTCCAGAATGCGTAGTTGATCCAGTTGTCCGGAGAAAGTAACAGTAACATCGCTATGGCAGTGACTACTACGCTCTTGATCACATCCCCGAAAATCGTAGAAACCAGCAAAGCTACTCCCAGGATGGAGAGCGAACCCAGCCAGAGCAAGAGTACCGAGAGAAGGACGCCCCCTACGCTCACCGCTTCGAGCGGATAACCCCTGATCCATGCTGCAAAGATCAACACCAGGCAACCCCCCGCCGCGGCTGCGAGCAGCGCGGCGGCGCATGCCGCGTACTTGGTCAACAGCAGCCGCGGCGGCTGACCGGTTTGGAAAGTAACAAGAAGATAGTGTTCCGTCCGGCCTCGCCCGAGATGAGCCCCACGCCGAGAAGTCCGGCCAGAAGCGCCATCGCCGCCCCTCCACCGAAGCTGTAAACCGACCACAACTCATCGACGGAAATCTCAGCCGGATTGGTGGGCAGCTCAATGGTCTTCGCGGACAACCCTGGCTTGGCCGCTCCAGCGCCGTTTGAAATTACATTGGGAACGGCGTCTACGGGATTGACCTTAGAGTTGTAGCGCGCGACCTTGACGATCTCCTCGTAAGGCGTCGGTAAGTTGGCGTAAATCAGTGTAGCCACGGCCAGTAAAGCGATAGCAATCAGCTTCCACCGCGCGTCCCGCCACTCCTTAGCGATCATTGCCGCCCTCCTCCACGTAAGCGATGAAGATGTCTTCCAGACTCATGCCCGCGCCGTCTACGTCGATTACCCGGTAAGGCCGCGTCTCCAAAGCCCGAAAGACGGCCCCGGTATCACCCCGCACCCGAAGGCGCACGCCGCGGCCTTCGCGCTCTACCTCCCTCACGCCGGGCAGGTCTGCGAGAGCCTGGATCTCTTCGTCGGGCGGGATTTTCGCGTAGACCAGCCGGAAGGTCTTGTGGGTCGCGCGAAGTTTGTCTAATTCGTCGCTCACCAGGAGCCTGCAACCTTTTATGATGCCGATGGTATCGGCGACGGCCTCTATGTCGGAGAGGAGATGGGTTGAGAAGAAGACCGTCCTGCCCTCGGATGCTACGTCTCCGACGAGCACCTTGAGGAAGGCGCGCCGGGCTACCGGGTCGAGGCCGGAAGTCGGCTCGTCCAGGAGGAGTAGCTCCGGGTCGCTTCCCAGAGCGAGACAAAGCTGAAGCTGCGCCTTCTGTCCCTTGGAGAGCTTGCGGACTTTTACATCGCCGGGTAGTCCGAAGACGCCGATGTAGCGGTCGACCAGCGGCTGGTTCCAACTCCGGCTTAAGTCCCGGCAGAATTTGCAGATCCCCGGTACAGTCATGCCCCCGTAGAGACTATTGACTTCACTGGCGAACCCTACCCTGGCCCGCACTTCCAGACTCTCGCCCACGACGTCGTAGCCGAGCACCCGCGCGCTTCCGCCATCCGGCCGACTAAACCCTAGCAAAGTTTTTATAGTCGTCGTCTTTCCGGCGCCGTTTGGTCCGAGGAAACCATAAACCGACCCGCGCGGCACGGAAAGGCTCAGTCCATCCACCGCTCTTCCGACCGTAGTTCACGACGAGGTTCTCTATCTCTATAGCCAGCCCGAGTCCGGCGGCTTCTCCGGTTTCCTGACGCACCATCTCTTCCATCACGTCTCCTCCCGACTGACCGCTCTGCTGTGGAAGCGGTCGAACTCCGCGTCCAGACGTTCCCATAGCTCGTCCTCCGTGATGCCCAGTCCCACGGCATCCCTGACCAATACGCTCAACCTCTCGTGGAAAGCCTCTACCCGCCGCTCGTCCGCGGCGGCGCCCACTCCCTCGGCGACCACCGTCCCCACCCCGGCCCGGCTCTCTATGAGATCCATCCTCTGCAACTCGTTGTACGCCTTGACGATGGTGTTCGGCGCGACGGTCAACTCCTCCGCCAGAGCCCGCACCGTCGGTAAGCGATCCCCGGCCAGCAGACTCCCAACCTCGACCGCGTGCCGCACCTGCTCCACGAGCTGCACGTAGATCGGCACCCCACTACGCCCATTAATGTCAAACCACAAAGCCGTACCCGACACCTCCCCATATCGCTAGTTATATTGTATTAGTATTACGATACAAAGATACATAAACGGCTTAGCGTTGTCAAGTATGTTGCGAGAAGTTCTTTGTCAGGGTTCCGGGCTAGGGGACCCAGACTTGTCCGGGGGATCCCTGGGGGAGGGAACTCAGTACTACTTTCTTTACTCCGGTCTTCCAGAGCTCGCGGGTGACCAGGGCGGCGTCGGACATGCTCCTGCCGGGTTCGACGCCGGTTAGGAGCGCGGCGGCGCTGGCTCCCTCGGGCAGGTCTCTCAAAGAGCCATGAGCCAGGGCCAGGGCGAAAGCGCGGGCGGTGATGCTCTGTCCGGGACCAATGCCCGTGAGGTTTGAGAAGAGCTGAGGCCGATGCACGCGCTCTTCATCCACGGGCTCGCCCAGCGCGTGGATGTTGGCGACGGCGACAACGACCGTGGACGAGCCAGGTAGGAGCGGTTCGTAGTCCGCGGTGCCCTTAATTGGACGCCGCCGGGAGCCGTCGGCCTCGACGAGCACCACGTCGGCCAGCTTCGCCAGATCAGAGACAGAGTCCGGCTCCACCCCGTTGACACGCTTCTTTGAGAGCAGTCCGCTACCGACGGCGACCGCGCCAAACTCAGCGAGAGAAGCCTTAATCCGGGAGATCGGGTCTCCGTCTTCTTCAGTGATGATAAGCGGTCCAACCTTCTCGGTCTCGGTCAGGAACATCTTGGTCGTGGGAGCAACGATAACTTTCATGCCATCATCCGCGAGCTCTTTGGCGATTGACAAGATCGCCCCGGACTTTCCGCCCGCTCCAGCGAAGGCGACCACGTCCCCGGACGAAATACCAAGCGCCAGATAAAGTCTCAAAATTTCTCCTCTCCCACCGGAGACACACTCCTCATCTTGTACGGCTACGCCCATATTACATCAACCACACCATTCCGCGCTTTATGATATTTTGATAACTAAGAACTGGATAGGAAGGTCTTGGGACGGAGAAAAGTTACTATGCAGAGCGGTGAGGGTAATAAACGGTTAATATTAAGCTAAAGGTTCCAAGGAAGGAGGGCCGGTGACGGAAGGACAACAGCGCATTACGGAGTTTGGCCGGGAGCTACGAGAAGGCCCCGAGCCTTCTGACCGGAGTATCAAGGAGATAATCGACGCTCTTAGGCCGCAGCTTCAGGAGCTCACGAGCAAGCAGGTTGAGCTTGCGAAGACGGAGCTTGCGCCGGTCGGCAAGAAGGCTGGCGTAGCGACGGGTCTTCTGGTCGTCGGTGCGGTCTTTCTGCACCTCTTCCTGGTCTTCATTTCGGTCACGGGGATCTACTTTCTGAACGAGATCGCCGGTCTCAGCTTGTGGCTCTCGGCCCTCATAATCTCCGCCGTGTTGCTGGTAATCGGTGGGATACTGGCCGGAGCGGGGGCGAATACTTTGAGGAATCTGGATCCCAAACCGCACCGTACGATACGGACTTTGCAGCAGAACATCGAGTGGGTTAAGGGGCAGTTCAAATCATGAGCGAGATACCAGAGCGCATAGAGAGGGAGATGTTCGAGATCCGGAGCCGCATGGCCCCGGACGTTCGAGACTTGCGGCAGCACACGAAGCCGCAGGTCGTCACCAAACAGGTGACGGGCAAGATCAAAACGCGCATCAAAGATACATTCGGCCGTCTGAAGAAAGGAATTACGGACTCCGCCAAACGCCAGGCGAACATGGCCCGCGAGGCTGGCCGCAAGCGAAATCCGGCGCCTTTCACGGACGCCGTCAAGAGCGATCCCCGCCCCCTGGTGCTGCTCGCGATCATCCTCGCCTTAACCCTGATGACGGCGCGTAAGATTTCAAACGGCAGAGATAGCTAGAACAGCGGTTTACGCGGGACCGCGGCACGACATCCCGCGCAGGCCTTGACGCACGTACACTTCCAACCCATCGGCGGCGCGGCGGGCGACATGACCATCGCCAGTCTCGCCGCCGCTGGGGCGTCTGTCGAGGAAGTTTCCAAAAGCCTGCGAAACCTCGGCGTGCCATTCGATCTAACCGCAAATCACGTCGAGGTAAACGGTATCGCGGCGCTCCACGTCAGCGTTGGTTATCCCGAAGAGCACGTTCATCGGACTTTTCGAGAGCTCCGGGAACTTATCGAACAGGCCAGTTTGCCGGATCGGGCAGCGGAGAGAGCCGTGGCTGTTTTCCGGCGGCTGGCGATAGCCGAGGGGGCCGTCCACAACGAAGATCCAGAGAGCGTAACCTTCCACGAGGTTGGCGCGGTCGACTCCATAGTCGACATAACCGGAAGCTGCGTCGCCCTGGAGTTGCTCGATGCGGCATCCGTGAGTTGTGGGCCTCTTCCGATGGGCCACGGGATAGTACGGGCCGCCCACGGGCCGCTTCCCGTTCCCGCGCCGGCGACGCTCGAAGTCCTCAAGGGCTCCAGCGTGCGCTGGATAGAGGAGCCTGGGGAGATGACCACCCCAACCGGCGCGGCCCTGATGCGTACCTTTACAGACGGCGAGTTCACCAACGCGGCGCCGCCAATGTCCTTACGCGCCGCCGGTTACGGCGCCGGTAAAGCTCGATTCGAGAGCGCGCCAAATCTGCTGCGAGCCGTGGTCGGGGACCTCGAAGGCTCCGTGGGAGAGGTGGAGCTTCTGGAGGCTAACGTGGACGATGCTTCAGGGGAGTTACTGGGAGCGGCGATGGAGCGTCTACTCTCCGCTGGAGCGTTGGATGCCTGGCTGGAGCCGATCTTTATGAAGAAAGGCCGCGGAGCGTACAAAGTCTGCGCCCTGGCCCGAACCAACGACCGGGAGCCCCTCGCCCGGCTGCTCATGCGCGAGACCGGTACGCTGGGAGTCCGGCACCACCCTGTCGGGCGCATCGTGGCCGAGCGCCGCCGGATCGAGGTCGAGCTGCCCTACGGAAGCTGCCGCGTCAAGATCGGAAGCCTCGATGGAGAGGATTTCACCATTGCGCCAGAGTACCAGGACGCAACCCGGCTCGCGAAGAAGACCGGGCTTCCGCTGCCACGGATCTACTCCGACGCCCGCGAGACCGCCATGCGCCATGGATCCTTGGAAAAGCAGACATAAGAAAGGACCGGGATCAACCCGGTCCTCGCAAGCTCTCGTGGTCTTAGATTTTAGACGGCAGAGACGTTTTCTGCCTGCATCCCCTTCCTGCCCTGGGTGGCCTCGTAGGATACCTTGGCACCCTCTTCGAGGCTCTTGAACCCGTTACCGGCGATGCCACTGTAGTGGACGAAGAGATCCTCGCCACCGTCGTCCGGGGAGATAAAGCCGAAGCCCTTCTCATCGTTGAACCACTTAACCGTTCCTTGGGCCATTTACTGGAGCCCACCTTTCTTGTTCCAGGTCGGGCCAATAAAAATGCCGCCTCTCGGTTACCAGGCGACGACTCACCGGCTCGGACCCTCTTTCAACTACAGTCCATAGTTTAATACAAAAACCTGGGGCGCGCTGCAAGCCTGGCACTCGAAAACCTAATTTTCTCGAAGAAATCCATTTCTCGAAAACATGCTGTCTGGACCCAGTAGGCAGGTAGTTCGCGTCCACAAAAATGCCGCTAATGTCCAGGCCATCCCTTATAGCTTAAAATGATCTCATGGAAAACTTAAAGCGCGCTTCTCTGAATTTCGACGAAATGAACGGGTCCACCGGATACGCTGCGCTCAAGAAGGACGCCGCGCTGGTTGACCGCTCGGATAAAAAGCTCTTGCGCCTCTCGGGAAAAGACCCAGCCGGGATGCTCGACGCCATCCTCACGAACAACATCCCTTCAGGCGAAAACATAGGTGTCTACGCCATGCTGCTGAACCCCAAAGGCCGCATCCAGACCGACCTGCGAGTCCTTAGGGCGGCTGGAGACATTCTGATCGACACCGAATCAGAGGGGGCCGGGGCCGCGAGCGAAATCCTGGGCCGCTACGCTCCTTTCTCCCGCGCAAAAGTCGAGTCCCTCTCCGAAACGAACACGCCCTGGTCTATCCTTGGACTCTACGGCCCGAAGGCGAGGAAGCTACTGGGGAACCTGGATCTCACCGAACATCAGACCCGCGAAGTGGTAATAAGCAGCGAAACCCTGCTCGCCGCGGGCGTTAACTACCCCGTACCCGGCTACGATCTGCTGGGTCCCGTCGAAGCCCTAAGCGCGGCCCGCGAGCATCTGCTGAAAGCGGGCGCAATCCCCGCGGACCACGGAGCTTACGAGACCATCCGTATAGAGTCCGGGACCCCTCGCTTCGGTTCGGACATAACCCCGGAGAATTTCCCCGGCGAGACTGGCCTCCTGGAACGAGCCGTGAGTTTCCAGAAAGGTTGTTATCCTGGTCAGGAGACCGTCGCGAGGATGCACTACAGAGGGCATCCGAACAAGTCCCTCCACCGCCTCGCCATCGAAGGACCGTCTCCCGCGCCTGGCGAACCCATCCTCCAAAACGAGAAGAATGTCGGCGCCGTTACCAGCGTAGCTCCTCTCCCCGTGGATGGTCGCAGCCTCGCCCTAGGCTATCTCTCACGCAATTCGGACCCGAAAACTCCGCTCCGCGCTGGAGACACCATTATCTCAGTCATCGAGAGCCCACCTGCTCTCATATATAGAGGACCGAGGGATGACAAAGAATAAGGACACTCTCTCACCTGCGGAGCGAAGCGAAAGAATGAGCCGTGTCCGTAATAAGGACACAAAGCCCGAGATGCGGATACGTCGTCTGATTCATGCTATGGGGTACCGGTATCGTCTCCATTCGGGCAAACTGCCTGGTCATCCGGACATCGTGTTCCCTGAAAGGAAGAAAATCATCTTCGTGCATGGATGCTTTTGGCATCGGCATGAGGGATGCTCGCGCTGCCGGTTGCCGAAGTCCAGACTGCATTTTTGGGCTCCCAAGCTAGAGAAGAACAGGTTGCGCGATATCGACAATCAGGCCAAACTAAGAGAGTTGGGCTGGGATGTACTAGTAGTCTGGGAGTGCGAGGTGGAAGAGGCTGCGGGGTTGCCGGGGCGCATAATGAGCTTTTTGGAGGCTAGTTGAGGTCTGTCGAACTATTCGCTGGCGCGGGAGGCTTGGCGATGGGTCTCTCAGATGCCGGTTTTACACACGAGGCCGTCGTGGAATGGGACCGTTACGCTTGCGATACCATCCGCGAGAATCAGAGACTCGGAGTAGCTCCGGTCGTCAACTGGCCTCTGTACGAAACAGACGTGCGAACATTCGACTACTCCGGCATTGGAGAGGGCCTGGATCTCATCGCCGGAGGTCCGCCTTGTCAACCATTCTCCCTCGGTGGAAGGCACAGAGCGTGGAACGACGAGCGCGATATGTTCCCAGAGATGGTTCGCGCCATACGCGAACTGAAACCTCGCGCCATTATCGTGGAGAACGTCAAGGGACTGCTAAGACAATCTTTCGCCAGGTATTTTGAGTACATCATCCTGCAAATCTCCTATCCTGAGATAATTCTGAAGAAAGACGAGGAATGGAGCGATCACCTATCCAGGCTGGAGCGCCACCATCTTCACGGACAGAAGGATGGACTCTACTACCGGGTGGTGTTCCGGCTGCTCAACGCGGCGGATTACGGAGTTCCACAAAAACGTGAGCGGGTAGTTATCGTGGGCTTTCGCCAGGACCTCGAAACGGAATGGTCCTTTCCAAAAGCAACCCATTCCATGGATGCTCTACTATGGGACCAATGGGTAAGTGGAAATTATTGGGACCGTCACGAAGTCTCTAGGAAACACCGTCCCGACACTCCTCCGAAGCTGAGGAATCGGCTTCAACGCCTCGGCAATTTGTTTCCCCCGCGAGAACTTCCCTGGGTAACGGTTCGAGACGCTATCCTAGCCCTACCTGATCCAGAGCAGAACGACTATTCCGAAGAAGTACCGAACCACAAGTTCAATCCTGGAGCGCGTTCTTATCATGGTCATACGGGAAGTCCTCTTGATGAGCCTGCAAAGACACTAAAGGCTGGAGATCACGGCGTCCCTGGCGGAGAGAACATGCTGGCCTATCCTGACGGGCGGATCCGCTACTTCACGGTCCGCGAGAGCGCCCGATTGCAGACGTTCCCTGACGATTATGTCTTTCACGGATCCTGGACGGAAACCATGCGTCAACTAGGAAATGCCGTCCCGGTGCTGCTCGGACGCGTGCTCGCGAGAGACATCGGCGGGCACCTTCAGCACGGTGAGCCATCGAATCAGCGTATCTCGCCCGTGAAAGCCTAATGGCCGAAACACCATATAACCCCTTGGATAAGAAAAACCTGGGCGTCAGCGTCGCCGACGCGATGCTCAACAGGACAGTATCCCCGTTGCCTCCAGAGGACCGATTCATGGGCGCGGGAATCTACGCCATCTATTACGTTGGAGAATTTCCAGCCTACATTTCGATAGCAGAGCGTAACCAAGATGGTCGTTTCGAGGCCCCGATCTACGTCGGCAAGGCCATTCCAGCCGGAGCGCGTAGAGGTGGTGGACTGGGTGTCACTACCGGACCCGTACTATTCCGAAGACTGAGCGAACATGCCCAATCCATTACTCAGGCAAAGAACTTAAATCTCTCGGATTTCTTCTGTCGTTACCTGGTAGTCGACGATATATGGATTCCTTTGGGAGAGTCCCTCCTCATAGAGAAGTTCGCGCCCGTCTGGAACTCTACAATCGATGGGTTCGGGAATCACGACCCTGGCAGTGGAAGATACAACTCACAAAAACCACCCTGGGACGTAGTGCATCCGGGTCGATCATAGGCTGAAAGACTGCAAGACAACAGAAAATCCACGCAGCAAATCCTCGCTGGTCTCTCCACACGCCTGCCGAGACAAGGAGGCGAAGATAACGTATGAAACCTCCCGAGGAATGCGCCAACGTCGAGGACGTGCGAAAGGGAATAGACGCTTTGGATCGCCGGATCGTAGCCCTGATCGGTGAGCGCTCCCGATACGTCAGCGCGGCAGCCAGGTTCAAGACCAGCGCTTCGAGTGTGCGCGCAGCCGGGCGCCAGAGGGCAATGATCGAAGAGCGCCGCGGGTGGGCCAAAGAAGAACGTTTGAACCCAGAGGTGATCGAGGACATTTACAAGACCTTGATCTCCTACTTTGTGAGCCGAGAGATGGAAGACTGGCAGAACACCAGTCCAAACTCCCCCTGAGCAATTTTTCTAGGGAGCGGCTTTGACCTGTTTGGTGATGAGGTCGGCGTAGAACTTCGCGCCTTCGGGGCGAAGGTGTATCCCATCTTCCCAGAAGAACTCGGGGTGGCTGTACCCGGCCGAGTACCAGTCAACGAGCACGGCGTTTGGGTATTTTTTGACCTCCTTCGATATCATGGCGTTGTTCGACTGCTCCCAGGAGCGCGGGACCTTGTCGTTGACGAACACCACCCTCTTTACGCCCTTGAGGGGCTGCATCATCTCGTCGAACTCTTCTTTCGTGAAGGTGCCGTTGCTGCCCATGTGGATGATGACCACGTCGCCGAGTTGGCCGGCGGCGGCACGCGACCGCAAGATATCCAACGCCGTCGAGGCTTGCATACCAACCTGCGCGTCCATGGTCTTGAGGGTGGGGAGGTCCTGCTCCAGAGCCGGGGCGGCTCCGAGCATCACCGAATCACCGACCGCTGTTACCGGACCTACGGAGACGGCTGGAACCCTGGATGCCGCCTTTTTTCTCCCTGACTTCCCGGCTTTCGGAGACTTCTTGACGGCTGTTTTACTAGTTTGGGTGGTTTCGGCGTCCTTTTGGCTCGCCTGTGAGGGGTTGGGTTGCGGGTCTTCGCTGGTCTTCTCTTTGGAGGCCGCCCTTTGGGTGTTCTTTACCGTGTGTATGGCCTTCATGTGGGCCAGATACGAAGGCGGAGGCGGTGCCTTTGCCTGCACGATAGCAACGCCGAGCGTCCCCGCTACGAGCGCGCTCATTACGCCTGCCCCCGCCCACTGGAGGCCGAGACGCCAACGCCGGCTCCCTTGAGCCTCGCGAAGCGCGCGCCATGACTTCTCCAGGGCGCCCTTCCGGATCGGCGTCTCGACGTAGCGGTAGGAGAGATCCGCGAGCGCCACCGTCGCGGCGAGCCGCAGGGCCAGAAGCGGCCAGCCGCTAATGGAGACATCCAGGTCCGGGCGGGTGATCATGTAGATCGGCCAGTGCCAGAGGTAGATGCCGTAGGAACGCACACCGATCCAGCGCAAGCTCCTCCTCCCTATCACGGCTCCGCCCAGATATGTGCGGGGGTGGACTATGACCATTATGAGCATGGCGGTGGTCAACCCGACACACGCGAAGCCGCCCCTGTAGAGGAACGGCTGGAACTCGTTGATCTTCAGGCAGAACCATACGAGCACACTTAGAGCGCCGAGGCCGGCGACATCGAACAGCAGCGGGAAGATCCACCTGCTCCCGCCCTGGAGAGCCCGGCGTATGGCTTCCCGGGTGTAGAACCGTCCCGGCTCCCACAGAAAAGCGAACGCGGCCCCGATCAAGAGCCCTGAGGCACGAGTATCGGTACCGTAGTAGATCCGCGATGGGTCAACGTTGGGATCGTATAGAAAGGCCATCAGCAAGGCCGAAGCGGCAGCCCCACGATTATGAAAACTAGCATCCGGTGACGCCGCCAGCGTGCCGCTCCCGCGCTCATCCCTACGGTAAATAGCAGCGGCCACAGCAGATAGAATTGCTCTTCCACCGCCAGCGACCAGAGGTGCTTTAACAGCGAAGGCCGGCCCACGGATTGGAAGTAGGATTGGTGTACGAGTATCTGGTACCAGTT
>JBBPZZ010000034.1:0-12590 GCA_038198445.1 Rubrobacterales bacterium | reverse complement strand
GCGAATGCTCAACCTGCGATCACCGCGAAGGCCGCCAAACCCGCGGAGTCTTCACCTACTATGAAGGCCGGCGCCGCCAAGGCATCGCAAACCCGTAAGGACGCGGAGTCTACTTCCGCCGCCACGAAGTCCGCCTCTACGTCGCAGCCGGAAGAAACCACCCAGGCCTCCGTACAGCGGCAGGCCGTACAGCGAAGGATCGCGCGGCGGCAAGCCTCCGTGCGACAGCAGGCCACCCCGGTCTACTCCGCCCCGTCGCAGGCCCCTGCCGCGGTGAGCCAGGGGTCGTGACGCTCCTGAAGCTACCCGCGTGCTCCTGGGAGGGGCGCGTGATGGGGACACAGGCGCGTCTCGCAGTCTTGACCGACGACCCGGAAGCCGGCGACGCGGCGCTCCTGCGCGCCGCCGAAGTCCTGGCGGAGAGCGAACAGGCGCTCTCCCGGTTCATGGAAGACAGCGACCTCTCGCGTCTGAACCGTCTGGGGAAGGCCGTCGTCGGCGCACGTCTCTTTATCGCCATCGAGAAAGCTATCGACGCTTACGAGTGGTCGGACGGGCTGCTCGACCCGCGTGTTATTGGTTCCCTGGAAAGGTTTGGCTACCGGGACGGCGTACCCGGGGACGATGTCGGAGAGGTCGAAGCGCCAGGCGCCTTACCTTCCGTGGACATGCGGGGGTGGATACAGGAGTCAGGGGAAGTCTCCCTGCCGCCCGGCGTCCGCCTCGACCTGGCCGGTGTGGGGAAGGCGCTCGGCATCGGATGGGCGGCGATGCGCCTGGCCGAGGATGTCCCCGTCGCGGGTCTGCTCGTGGACGTGGGGGGAGACGTGGTGGCGCTCGGCACGGACGAGGTGGGCGAACCCTGGAGGGTGCTGGTCGTACACGAGGAGGCTATCGGGCAGTTCTCCGGTTCCTCTCTGGCCGTCGCTACCTCCACCACGCGGCGACGGGCGTGGAGAGCGGGGGGCGAAGAGGCGCACCACCTGATCGACCCGCGCACCGGCGCCCCATCCCGCGGCGAGCTTTCTTACGCTACCGTCGCCGCCCCGACCATCCTGGAAGCGGATCTCGCCGCAAAGCTCCTGATCCTCGAAGGTAAATCCGCCCTCGAACGGTTCGACGACCGCTACCGGGCCGTCGTCACCGACCGTCAGGGCCGAACGGAGATACTCGCATGAACGCGGCGCTCTCGACCTTCATCTCGCTGCTACTCGTCGGCTCCGCCCTGGGTGTCGCGGTCCTGACAGTTACTCCGTTGATCTTTCGGAAAGAAGGGACGGCATCTTCGGCATGGATTGCACCAGCCCTCGGCGTCCTCGGCCTTTTCGCCGCCGTTTCGGGTGGAACGATACGCTTTCTAGACCTCGCCACGGTGGCGGGCGTCGTATTGCTCGGGGGCGTGGCGGGCGCCGGCTGGTCTCCCTCCGGCAGGAAGGCGCTGCTCGTGCTGGGCCTGTTCTGTCTCGTGGCCGGTCTGCTCGCCCGCCTGGACGCCTTCTCGGGCGTTATCGCCTTCGTGGCGGAGTCTGGATGGGAGGCAGTCCGCACGTTCTCACCGGATAGCCTCTCCTGGGGGGTGGCGCGTTCGGCGGGCTTCGTCGCCTTCCTGTCCGCCACGGGGGCCGTCCTGCTCGGGACACGAAGCCCGGCCCGCCTCCCCGTCGGCGGTCTGCCCGCCCGTGTCTACGCTCTGCACCGGGCTCTGGGTATAGCCTCTGTCCTGGCGCTCGCCGTCCACCTGGTATCCCTGTGGCTCGACTCCTACGTCCAGTTTAGCTGGTCGCAATTGCTCCTCGTTCCCTGGACTTCCAGCTACCGTCCCGTAGCCGTCACGTTTGGCTTCCTGGCGATGGTCTCACTCCTCCTGACCGCGGCGAGCGGCGGTCTTCGGCGTCTGTTGCCCGGATGGCGCGCCGTCCATGCTCTGGCTTACCTCACCTTTGCGCTCGGTCTCGTTCACGGCCTGCTTGCGGGCAGCGATACTGGCTCTCCCTGGGCGATTGCGTTCTACATAGCAGCGCTGCTCGCGGTGGGTTGGACCGTAATCCGCAGGTTCTTCCAGCGAGGTCATCCTGCTGGCGCGCACAGGAGGAGATCTCCAAAGACCCGTCACGGGGACGAGAGGGTCACCGGAAGTCATGCCGGTGACTCTCTATGAAAATTCGTAGGTTCTTCATCGGCCGTTCATAGACCGGAAGCCCAAACTAAATAGCAAGAAGCAGAACGAACGCGGGAGGATTAGAGATGAGCATGACAGAGATTTCACCGGACACATTATTATCTTACGGAGGGCTGGTCTTGCCGCTGGCCTTGATGGTGGGATCTCTTGGCGTGCCTCTGCCGGGTACGCTACTTCTGCTGGCCGCCGGAGCCCTCGTCAACGTAGGGACTCTAGACCCTGCGGCGGTACTCGTTCCGGCCCTGCTCGGGGTGATGCTCGGAGACAGCGGCAGCTACCTCCTGGGACGTTTTGGCGTCTCGCTCGCGCCAGGGCGCGCATCGGACGGATGGACCGGAAGCTCCTGGAGGAAGGCGCGGGAGGCCTTCGAGCGTCGGGGTGGCCCGGCCATACTCCTGACTCGTTTCCTGTTGACGCCGCTCGCCCTGCCAACGAACCTCATAGCGGGCGGCAGCGGCTACCCCTTCCGGCGTTTCCTCGCCTTCGACCTCGCGGGCGAGGCGGTGTGGGTGGGCCTCTTCGTTGGTCTCGGTTACCTCTTCGCGGATAACTGGGAGACCCTGAGCGGCGTTGCAAACGAAGTAAGCTGGTCGCTGTTCGGAGTCGCGGCCCTCGCACTTGCCGTCTATGTGGCTTTTGTACGTCTGCCCGGGCACGGAGCGTTCGGAACTATCCGGTGAGGTGCGGGGCGAGATCTATTCATAAATAGCTTCCGGGCCGGTCCCGGACAATAGCGGAAGGAGAGTGGATACAGAGATGGAAGGAGAGTGGATACAGAGATGGAAGGACAGATGAGCGGAATGCACGGGATGGATGGACCGATGGGCGGATGGGGCGTATTCGAGATGATCGGGTCGTTCATCGGCCTGATGTTCCTGATGGGGCTTCTGACGCTCATCGTGTTGGGCGCGTTCTGGTTCCTCTCCGTAAGGCAGGGCGCCGGACGGACGAATTCGGCGGAGAACATACTCAGGGAGCGGTTCGCCCGCGGTGAGGTCTCCGCCGAAGAATACGAGAAGTCCCTGGAAGTGTTGCGTGAAAACCCGATCTCCGAGCCTCCATCACACACGGGCTACGAAGGCTACGTACGCGAAGCCATGAGGCGGCTGAAATTCGGACGAAGCGCGGACTCCTGAAAGCGCGGAAATTTCACCCGGTGCGCTGACGCCACTGCGGGCGCTCCGGCCTTCTTTTGTTTCCGGGGTGGTTTGGTACACTCTCCATGCCGCGCTAAGCGGGGAGCTGGCGATGCCCTGTACCTGCGATCGCCTAGCAGGGCCTAATTCCCCGCCCGAGGCGAGTACCGGGTTCGGTTGAAACCGGTGCGGCCGGCGTTGATGGTCTGGTCCCGGGCAATGGGGCCCCGTGAATCGTGTCAGGACCGGAAGGTAGCAGCACTAAGCGGGTAACCTCATGTGCTATCGGGGTAGCCGGATCGGAGTCGGCGGCCGGGAGTTCGCCGGGTGCGATCTCGTCGACGGCGGGGTGCGCGGTTTTGTTTTCTTCGTCGTGATGGCGAGCCTCGTCCGCTATACTAGCGGCGTGAGGTTCGCCAACTCTATCTCCAAACCATGAAGCACACGACTCTCTACCGCAAGTGGCGCCCCAGGCGTTTCGCCGGCATCGTCGGCCAGGAACCCGTCGTCCGCACCCTGAAACGGGCCATCGAGACGGATCGCGTCTCCCACGCCTACCTCTTCTCCGGCCCGCGTGGGACCGGCAAGACGAGCACCGCGAAAGTCCTCGCCATGGGATTGAACTGCGAGCAGGGACCAACGCCGGAGCCGGACGGGACCTGCGACAGTTGCCGCGCCATCATCAACAACTCCTCGATGGACGTGCTGGAGATGGACGCCGCCTCAAACCGGGGAATCGACGAGATCCGGGAACTGCGTGACAAGGTGAACCTCGCGCCCGCCGGCGGCCGGATGAAGATCTACATCATCGACGAGGTCCACATGCTCACCACCGAGGCCTTCAACGCCCTCCTCAAGATGCTCGAAGAACCTCCCGAGCACGTAATCTTCGTCCTCGCCACCACCGAGAAACATAAGGTGCTGCCGACTATCATCAGCCGCTGCCAGAGCTTCGACTTCCGCCGCCCGAGCGTCGAGACGCTGGCGAAGAAGCTCGCCGAAATAGCCGAGGCCGAAGGCATAGAGGCGGAGCCCGAGGCGCTCACCGTCATAGCCCGCGAGGGGAAGGGGTCCTTCCGGGACGCGGAGGGTCTTCTAGACCAGCTCTCGTCGTTCGCGGAGGGTGGGGTCACCGCCTCCATGGTGCGCGAGCTTCTCGGAAGCGTCGGCCCGGAGGCTTTGCTGCAGACTACCTACGCCCTCCACGAACGCCGGGCCGCGGATTCTTTGAAGATAGTGGACCGTCTCTCAAATGAGGGGAAAGACCTCGGACAGTTCGCCGGAGAGTTGATCTCTCACCTGCGGAACCTGATGCTCCTGCCGCACGCCCCCGAAGTCGCCCTGGCCGAGATCGGCGCCGACGAACGCGCCCCTCTGGAGGAGCAGGCGAACGCCATCCCGACCGCCGAGGTGGTCCGGCTGGTAGAGGCGATGGGCGATGCCCTCGGACGCGTAAAACGCGGCGCCGACCCGAAACTGGAGCTGGAGCTGACCTTCCTCAAACTCGCCCGCGACTACACCGAACCTTCCATCGAGGCCTTACTCCAACGTCTGGAGACACTGGAGAAAGCCGTCGCGAGCGGAGAAGTCGTAGCCAGGGCTACGCAAGCCTCCGCGTCCGAGCCCGCGAAAGCCGTGGCGCGCGAGGAAGAAGAGCCTCAGCCGGAGGAGGTCCGGGGACCGGAGCTCTCGCCCGAACCGGAGTCAGAAGGTGAGGTGGCTCGCTCCAGCGACGGTCGGGGGGCGAGCCAGGACCTCGCGTCCCAGTGGAGCCAGGTCATAGGAGACCTCAAGCGCGGTCGTCAGGCGCTCACGGCGGCTGTCTATGGAGAGGCGCGCGTAGAGAGCTTCGATGGGAAAGTCCTCGGGCTCGTCTTCCCGGAGGAGCAGAAATTCTTCCTCGGGATGGCTAAAGACCGCAAGCATATCGAGGAGTTGCACAAGGTGTTGGAAGAGCGCGTCGGCTCGAAGCCGCGCCTGGAGGTCCGGGCGGCCGACGAATCCAGAGGGGCCGGCGTGTCCGCTGTGAGACAGGAGCCGCAGTCGTCTCCGCCCGCGGAAGACGCGCCGCTTGCTGATGAACCGCCGGAAGCGCGGGAGCCCGAGGTAGATGAAAGGTTAGAGGACTCTGGGTCCGCGAACGGTTCCGGTGTAGCGGAGGCCGCGGTGAGCCCGGAGGCGAGTGGCGGGGGAGCCGCTGGGGGCGATGATATAATCCGCGACCAGCGCGAGGTCTTCGAGATAGCGCGGGAGCGGTTCGGTTTATTCGACCAGGATTGAGGAGCCGCATCACGCCGTTCCTGTGATCTCTTTCTACTCGGACCTTCCCGGTGAACACGTGCAAAGCGTTCTCGACGAGGTTCTACAGATCCGGGATACCGTGCTTCGTGCTTCCCTCGTTGTTTATCTGGTTGCCGCTAGCGGCTCGACTTCCCGCTCTATCTTTTCGCCGCTTTTCATCCTGGCGATCTCCAGGTCATAGCGCTCCTGCAGCCCGAGCCAGAATCCAGGATGCATCCCTGACCAGCGGGCAAGCCTCAAGGCCATCTCCGCAGACACTCCGCGCTTTTCGTTTACGATGTCGTAGACGTTCTGGCGGTTCACGCCCAGGGCCTTCGCGAGTTGGTTGGCGTTCATCTTCAGGGGTGCAAGCCACTCCTCAAGTAGCATCTCGCCGGGGTGTACCGGGGGGTAGACTCTATCCTCGCGCTCTATCTCTTCCGTCCAGTCGCTCATATATTCCCCTCTAGTGATAATCCGTAGCCTCTACGTCGTAGGCGTCTCCATCTTCGAAGCGGAAGCAGATCCGGTACTGATCGTTGACGCTTATCGCCCACTGACCCTCCCGGTCTCCACTTAGCTTGTGAAGCCTGTTCCCCGGAGGCATCCTCAACTCTTCTACGCTCTCTACCTGATCTAACTGCGCCAACTTGAGTTGCGTCCTTCGCACCGCCTGACCGGAAACCGCTTTAGACTTGCGCCCCATAAAGAGCCTCTGAGTTTCCTTGTCTAGGAAGCTCTTTATCACAGTCCCATTGTGTCATGTTTTGCATGACATGTCAAGAGCCGCATGACATCTCTCCGGAGTTCTATCTCGGCCTCGAGTCCATGGTTGAATGCTCTGGTCCCTGAAATGCTGGATTCGCTGGAGTCTGCGGGTAGAGGCACCCTTTACCGCAACATAGAGCTTCGGGTAGAGGCTTTTCAGCACAAATCGTTTAAACTTAGCTGGCTCGTAGATCCAAATATGGGAGAGATGTTTTGGGAAATCGTCGGAATATGAACAAGATGATGGCGCAGGTCCAGAAGATGCAGCAGGACATGCAGGAGGCTCAGGAGCAGCTCGCGAAGGAGACCGTCACGGCGTCGGCCGGAGGCGGGGCGGTAAAGGCAACGATGACCGGCGGCCTGGAGTTGGTGTCTCTGGAGATCGACCCGGAGGTGATCGACCCCGAGGACGTCGAAGGATTGCAGGACCTGGTTATCGCCTCCGTGAACGAGGCCATAAACAGCTCCCAGGAGATGGCCTCCAAGCGCCTCGGCGGCATCACGGGCGGACTCGGGGACCTCGGTCTGAACATGCCGGGACTGTAACCGAAAACCTTTGGCGATCTACGCGAGGCCGGTAGAGCGGCTCATAACCGAACTAAGCAAGCTCCCCTCCATAGGACCGAAGAGCGCCCAGCGCATTGCCTTCCACATCGTCCGGGGACGCAAGGAGGACGCAATCGGGCTTGCGGAGGCGCTGAGTGAGGTAAAGGAGCGGATAAAGCCCTGCCGCCGCTGCTTCAACCTGACCGAGGCCGAGGAGTGCGGCATCTGCCGCGACCCGCGCCGCGACCCATCCATCATCTGCGCTGTCGAAGACCCTTACGACATCGGCCCGATAGACCGTACCGGCGAGTACCGGGGCCTGTACCATGTCCTTGGCGGCGCGCTCTCGCCGCTCGACGGCATCGAGCCCGAAGACCTGCGGATAGCCGAGCTTATAGAGCGGGTCCAGAAAGAGGAGACGAAGGAGATCATCATCGCCACCAACCCTAATACCACCGGCGAGGCGACGGCTCTTTTTATCGCTCAGGAGCTGGAAGGAATGCCGGTTCGGGTGACGGCTCTCGCGAGCGGTCTGCCGGTCGGTGGCGACCTGGAGTACGCCGACGAGGTCACTTTAGGCCGCGCCTTCGCCGGTCGACGTGAGATCTAGGACGAAGACCCGCAAGGCAAAATCCCTGGCCGGCATGAGCCGCCGCTCGGTCGAGTCCCTTGGAGAGACCGTCGCGACTCTGGCTCCCCGCGAGGCCACCCTAGTAAAGCTGCCAAAACTTCATCCCGAGCTATCCGATGCGCTGCGCGGGATGGGCGCCGCGCGTTTGTACTCGCACCAACTGGAGGCTTACGAGCGGGTGAGGAGTGGGGAGAACGTCGTGGTGGCGAGGGCGACGGCGAGTGGGAAATCGCTATGCTACAAGATACCGGCTTTCGAGAACGCCCTGGAGAGCGCCGCGAACCGGGCGTTGTTCCTGTATCCGACGAAGGCTCTGGCCCAGGACCAACTTGGGAAGATCGAAGCCTTCAAGCTGCGCGGCGTCCATCCCGCGACCTACGACGGCGACACGCCGCAGGCGCTTCGGGCGGACATCCGCCGCCGGGCGAACATCGTTCTAACCAACCCAGACATGCTGAATATAGGTTTTTTGCCGAACCACGAGGCCTGGGCGGACTTCTTCCGCAACCTGAAAATTATCGCGGTCGACGAGGCGCACGTACTGCGCGGCGTCTTCGGTTCACACGTCGCGGCCGTATTGCGGCGCCTGAGGCGGGTGGCGGCGCTGCACGGCGGGGACCCGCGTTTCGTGCTTACGAGCGCCACGATAGCCAACCCGCAGGAGCTGGCTGAGAGCCTTACGGGCCTGCCGTTCGCGCTCGTGGATGACGACGGGGCATCCTCGGGAGAGCGCCGGGTGGTCTTCAGGAACCCGCCGCTTTTGGACAAGGAGAAAGGCGAGCGGCGAAGCCTCTTGACCGAGGGGGCGCTGGTCTTTGCGGACTTGGTGGGGCAGGGAGTGCGGACTATCGCTTTCGCCAGGACGCGGAAGGGGGCGGAGTTGATCTACCGCTACGCCGCCGACCGGCTGGGCGTCAACGGGGCAAGGCAGATCTCTCCCTACCGCGCCGGCTATACCGCGCGCGAACGCCGCGACATAGAAGGCAGGCTCTTCCGGGGCGAGTTGCTCGGCGTCGTCTCCACGAACGCCCTGGAGCTTGGCGTGGACGTCGGCGCTTTAGACGCGGTGGTCTGCTGCGGATATCCGGGGAGCGTCGCCTCCATCTGGCAGCAGTGGGGCCGGGCTGGACGTGGCACGGACCCGGCACTCGCCGTGTACATCGCGGGCCGCGACTCGCTCGACCAGTACCTCTTCGAGAACCCGCGGCGCGTCCTCGGCCGGCGGGTGGAGGCGGCGCGGGTGACGATGGAGAACCCGTACATCCTCGGCCCGCACCTCCTGGCCGCCGCGCACGAGACGCCGTTGGACGCTGACGATGAAGAGTATTTCGGGCCGGCTTATCGGGAGGTGGCGAAGGCGATGATGAGAGAGCGGGCGCTTGCCGCGAGTGGCGAGCGGCTCATCTACGCCAGGGGGGACAGTCCGGCGCGTAGGATCTCCTTGCGTTCGGCGTCATCGGATACGGTCCTGATCTCCGACTCCGATGGAGAGTTGATCGGCACCGCCGAAGCCTCCCGCGCCCCGAGTGAATTGCATCCCGGCGCGACCTACCTCCACCGCGGCACGGCCTACGAGGTCGAAGAACTGGACTTCAGGGCCCACCGCGCCGTCGCCCGCCGCGTCCCGAACCGCTACTATACGAAGCCCCGAGTCGAGACGGACGTGGAAGTCCTGGAAGAGGTAGAGAAGCGGGACCTCGCCAACGGCGCGACGCTCCACTGGGGCCGGGTGCGCACGACGGACTCGGTGACGTACTACAAGAAGGTACAGGTGGCGGACGAGCGGGAGGTGGGGGTATTCCCGCTGGACTTGCCGGACGTGACCCTTCAGACGCAGGCGTTTTGGATCTCTCTTCCTCCACTCCCGAAGGGCGCCCGGCCGAGCTTCGAGAGCTTCGGCGGCGCGTTGCACGCCGGGGAGCACGGCATGATCGGTCTTCTGCCCCTCTTCGCCATGTGCGACCGGGCGGACATCGGCGGCCTCTCTACCCCCGCCCACCGGCAGAACCGCCTCCCTACAGTCTTCGTGTACGACGTCTACCCCGGCGGCGTCGGGATCTCCCGGCGCGGCTACGACGCCTTCGAGTCCCTCGCCCGCGACACCCTGGGCGTCATCACCCGCTGCCCGTGCGAGCGAGGATGCCCGGCCTGCATCCAGTCCCCAAAGTGCGGCAACTGGAACGAGCCTCTGAGCAAGGACGGCGCCGTAAGTTTCCTCCGCTACCTCCTCGGACAGACGAGCAACTACCCGACGCTTTGAGCCCGACGTTCGATACGCTCGGGATGTAGTATTTCTTGCGGATGGTTCTTAGAGATCAGGAGGTTCGATGACGGAGGACAGAAGGGTCGCGTTGGTTAGCGGCGGCAACCGGGGGATAGGACTTGAGATCTGCCGCCAACTCGCCGAACGAGATATCACCGTCATCATGGGCTCGCGGGACGAAGAACAGGGCCGCACCGCAGCGGAAGGTCTCCCCGGTGACGTGGTCCTCCGGCAGCTCGATGTAGCCGACGAGAAGAGCGTTGGCCGGCTCGGCGAGTCCATCGAAGAGGAGTTCGGACGGCTCGACATCCTGGTGAACAACGCGGGAATCTCCAACGACGAGGGCCAGCGCGGCATCGACGCCGACCTCGGCCGTGTGCGCGAGGCTCTCGAAGCGAACTTCCTTGGCGCGTGGCGGCTGTGCGAGGTCGCAATCCCCCTCATGCAGAAGAACGGTTACGGACGGATCGTCAACATCTCAAGCGGTCTCGGCGCCCTGGAGGACATGGGTGGCGGCTCCCCGGCCTACCGCGTCTCAAAGACCGCCCTCAACGCCCTCACGCGCATCCTGTCTTCCGAGCTTCGTGGCAGCGGTATCCTGGTCAACTCCGTCTGTCCCGGCTGGGTCCAGACTGACATGGGCGGCCAGAGCGCATCGCGCCCCGTCGAGGAGGGCGCTGATACCCCAGTGTGGGCCGCGACTCTACCAAATAACGGTCCGACCGGCGGATTCTTCCGCGACCGGCGTCCGATAGCGTGGTGAACGGCGCTCAGAAATAGACGCAATCAAGCTCGCTTGGAGGCACGATGCGGAAGGAAAGAGAGCCTTCGAAGATCACCTTACGCGGGAGGGCTGCTCGGGCGAGATATTCCCGCCCGACGATAGGCTCAACATGCCGATCCAGATTACCGCTGCGCCCAGGGGAATGATGCTAAAGGTTAGTGGGAAGAACGCGATCACCGCGCCGACTATGAGTAGTACGGCGGCCGCGCGAGGATAGACTCGCGCGCGCAGGATCGCTACCCCGAGCAGTAGCCAGCCGATCGAAAGGAGCCCCCACGATACTATCTCACCGAATAAAGTGAGCGCCGGAAGCCCCGCATTGACCAGGGCCGGAGCTTCTTTCGCTATTGTCGGTGTGAGAAACGCCTCCTTCCATAGGGAGCCCACCGCGAGCGTCGTACCAACGAAGGCGACCAGGAAACCCGCTACTCCCAGAATGCCTAGATCCTCCGAATGGCCCGCGTAGAGCCCGAGCAGACCACCCAACAACAGCACCCCGGCGAGCAGGAAAAGCACGCTCTGAAAGACGAAAGAGCCGGAGGCGGCCATTTCTGCGGAAAGGCCTCCCAGACCGGTAACAAAGTACAAAAGCTCCGAGACTATCAGTAGTACACCGGATAGTATTGCGGCCAGCCAGCCCAACCGGATGATTCTCGAAAATGGCATGTAGTTACCCTTTCAGTCGAACTTTCTTTATGAAACAAATGATACCGTACGACAGAATCTCGCGCCTCTACTAACCGGGGATGGCCGAAGGACGCACTTCTATCGACAACAGATTCTGGAGGGTGTTCGATCCGGACGATAGGTTCCTGCAACGTTTCCCTAACCGTTCTTCCAGTCAATAAACTAGCCGAACGGGTGATGTACGGCTTTGCTTCCGGGGATACATTCTGTTCAGGTAGACCGAACAAGGAGCAGGATATGGAAGGCAAGAAAGATAGTTTGGATATTTTGTCTGCGCTATCCGATGGGATGGCGAAGGCGGTAGACGAGATCTCACCCGCCGTGGTCCGGGTGAATGGCCGGAGACGGCGTTCGGCGAGCGGCGTAGTCTACGCGCCGCGGATGGTGCTGACGGCGAGCCACGTACTGGAGCGCGAGGAAGACCTGTCGGTTGTTGCCGGCGACGGAGATACCCATGCGGCACGGTTGGTCGGACGGGACACTTCGTCGGATCTCGCGGTCTTGCGGGTCGAGGGCCTGGAGGTCCGGCCTGCCGCGCCCGCTGAGGATACGGTTCGGGTTGGGCAACTCGCCCTGGCGGTGGGCCGCGGCTCCAGGGGAGAGGGGACGAGGGCTAGTCTGGGCATCGTGAGCGCCGTAGGCGGACCCTTGAGGACGAGGTGGGGGACGAGGTTGGAGCGTTACATCCAGACCGACGCCGTTTCTTATCCCGGCTTCTCTGGAGGAACTTTGATCGGCGCCCGGGGAGAGGTGCTGGGGATAGTGACGACCGGGCTCTCGCGGGGAACCGCGCTTGCTATTCCAGGAGATATCGCCTGGCGCACCGCGCATACACTCTCGGAGAAGGGTTCCATCAAGCGCGGCTACCTCGGTATCCTGAGCCAGCCGGTGCGATTGCCGGATGCCCGGCGGATAGGTCTCACGCAGCGGACCGGATTGCTGGTCGTCGGGGTCGAGGAAGGCAGTCCCGCGGATGCCAGCGGTTTGATCGTGGGCGACATCCTCGCTGCGTTGGATGGACAGCCGGTCGAAGATACCGAAGACTTGCTGGCGTTGCTGACCGGCGAGAGGGTTGGGGCGCCGGTCCCCATCAAAGTGGTTCGCGGCGGCGAGCCAAAGACGCTCGAAGTCACCGTCGGCGAGCGAGGTTAGGGAGCAACGATAAAGCTCGCGGACGGATGATGCGCGACGGTAAGATCCATCACATGAACGTTGGATCTTATATTTCGCGGCCAGGACCCAACGCATGAGCCCTACGCGGGTGTTTATCGTCGCCTCCACGCCGACGACGCGCGCGGGGCTGCGCTCAATGCTCG
>JBBPZZ010000033.1:0-3702 GCA_038198445.1 Rubrobacterales bacterium | reverse complement strand
CGCCCCGTACCGGCGCGGAAAGTGATCCAGAACCTCTTGGACTTCATCCGACCGACGCTCGAAGAGACCGGACTGGGACAAAGTATCCGCCCTCGTCGCCGAGACGCTAGAAGGCGGCAACGACGCCAGCCGCCAGCGCGACGCCTACGAGCGTGCCGGAGCCTCGAAGATATCGTGGACGTGTTAGTCTGGGAAACGGCGGGAGACTCATTGACCTGAGGGCAGAGAAGCCAAGACTTTCTTTGAGGAGGCGCGTTATCCGTTACAGTACGGACTGGACGATAACTTCGCCAGCCGCAGAATACTGTGAAGAGGTCGTTTCAGACTTGAGCGATTCTTCGTGCGCTGAGAAACCAGAGGAGCTTCGCCACTCCTGCTAGATTGTCCTCAAGACTCGGCCGCAGACCTAGCCTGGTTAGTGAGAAGAGATAGCGCTATCTAACTCTAGTTGACAGTGCTCTACTTTGTAGAAGTGGAAGGTGCAAATGAGAACATTTATATATGCGCTCCTTCTCTCTGTTACAGCCATGATCGGAGGATTTTCTATCCGATCTATCATTAAATTCTCGGTCCTCATCGAAGAAATGATAAAGCAGCCAAATCTCGGTGGAGTTATTGAAGCGATCTTGAGTTTGGGGTTGATTGTCGCACCTATAATTGTGGTTGCTGCCCTTGTTTGTAGCACTGTGTATGCAGCGCAAGCTGCTATTGAACGTGTGATAAATGTCGTGGTGTTGTCATGGTTTATGGCGCTTCCGCTGTGCATTCTCTTTAGGTTGCGTTCTCGATGGCTTGTTCAGTGGTTCTTGACCGGTGTTGAGATAACAATATACGCAGTCATTGGTCTCTGTATAGGTATCGTCTGTATCATTGCTAGCACAGGTCTTGCATGGTTGGTCAATCGAATGAGGAGTTCATGATCTTAAACCACGGAACTTTCCTTCCGCACGACGACGCCTCTCCAGAGGCCGCGGAGTCCGCGTGGGTCGCGCCAGGGGCTTATGTGATCGGGAAGGTGCATCTGGGTGAGGAGTCGAGTGTCTGGTACGGGGCGGTGCTGCGGGGGGATACGGAGCCGATTCGGGTCGGGGCTCGGACGAACATCCAGGACGGTTGCGTGCTCCACGCAGACCCTGGGTTTCCGGCGGTCTTGGGCGAGGGATGCGTGGTTGGACACGGAGCCGTGTTGCATGGGTGCGAGATCGGAGACAACTGCCTCGTGGGGATGAGCGCCACCATCCTAAACGGCGCGAGGATTGGGGCAGGTTCGATAGTCGCCGCCGGTGCGGTCGTCTCGGAGGGCAAGGAATTTCCACCCCGCAGCCTCATCGTCGGAGTCCCGGCGAAACGCGCTCGTGAGGTGACGGAGGAGCAGAGCGAGGATGTAGCGCGCGGCGCGCGGGAGTACGTGAAGCGCGCCGCCGCCCACCGGAAGTCGCTTCAGGGAAACTCCTGAGCCGGCTTTCTACCGCAGCCTGCCGTAGTACGCGTTAGTGGCGTACTCGACGGCGACTTTTCCTCTAGTTTCATGCTTGCTGAAGATGCGTTCGGCCTCGCGCATCATGGCTTCGTAGCCGGGTTGGTCCGCGGCGGGGACGTAAGACGACGACGATATGCGTCCCTTCAGGCCGTCGAGGTCGAAGGTTTGCTGGTTTTGGAAAGTCCGCTTCTGGAACGTATAGGGACCGAAGAAAGCGGCGGCTATCCCGTCGGTGTCCTCGTGACGGCCGACCTTTTCGTAGTCCGTCCCGTGGGTCTTGAGCAGGGCGTCGTAGGCTTTGAAGAACGGCGTGGCGTTTCGCTTACGGCTGTTCCACACGAACGTCGTCCAGCCGCCTGGACGCAGGATACGGGCGAACTCGGCACGCGCACCGACCGGGTCGAACCAGTGCAGCGCCTGGCCGGCGGTGACGAAGTCAACACTGCCGCCTTCGAGCGTCGTGGCCTCCGCCGCGCCGACGATGCTCGTAAAGCCTGGGTAATGTTCCAGAAGGCGCTCGCCCGCCTCGCGCATCTCGCGGTTCGGTTCGACGCCGAAGACGCGGTTGCCGTTCTTCAGGAACAGCCTGCTCAGGATGCCGGTTCCGGAGCCCACGTCCGCTATCGTAGAGGCGGGCGTGAGGCCGCATTCGGCCTTCAGGAGATCCAGGACAGCGGATGGATAACCGGGACGGTACTTTACGTAGTCGTCTACCCTGTTTGAGAATCGTCTGGTTGAATCCATAATGCTCGTAGTCTATCTACACCGGGCTTCGGATGGTTCAGGCCGGCGTTGTTCCATCCTGGTTTTGCTGTTGAGGGTCTTCTTTCCTGATCTGTTCGAGCCGTTCGTCTTCGCTTTCTCGCAACTCGCTGAGATGCTTTACTTCCCGGTCCAGGCGTCCCCAGATATCCTGCGCCTCCGCGTCGGCTTTCTGGGCCTTCTTCAGCGACTCGGCGGTTCGCTTCGCATTCTGGTGGGCTCGCCGGTGCTCGTTCTCCAGCCCATCCAGACGCTGTGTCAGGTATTCACGCCGGAGTTCGACCCGGCGCAGGTCGGCCTTCCTTAGCAGATACGAGATGTCCGCCCGGAGGCTCTGGAACTCTTCGAGGCTCCCGCCTCTTTGCACGGCCTCCGCGAACCTCGACCCGAGCCGCCGGTACGTTTCCTCCAGGTCACGGTAGGCTTGTTCGGCCTGTTCGATATCTGTTTCCGAGACGAATCTACTCACGTTACTCCTGCTAGGTTACCGGAAACCCCCCAGACTAAACCCTGGCTAGAAAGGTAGTCACTCCTTCAGGAGCCGGATTGCCAGGTTCGCCTATCACCACAAACAATCATGCCATTGGTCGGACTTCGGCGCATCCTTGGAGGATAATCTCGGACGAGGGGGTTACGATTAGTAGGAACCGTATGGATCACAATTGCTTGATGATCCAGCTATAAGACAGACTCTGTGAGCGTCTGGCATAGTGCAGCTAAAATCTCTTAACGCCCAATTCTGCGTCAACATCCGGCAAATGTATCCCGCATCTCACCACTGTGGATCTGCCAAACTATGTTTGGGCCAGCCTCGATAGCCTCCACGGTTTATTCACTCTTCAGCCGCTGCTGCGTAGGCATTCGTAATACGCGTCCAGCCTTTGGATGAAATGTTCGAGCAACGAGTCTGGAAACTATTACCCGGACAGATTGGGACTCTGCTCCCATGACACTGGGACCTACCTCCTCGTAAGGTTCTCTCAAGGCCGGATTCCACGGTTATAGGACTGAAAAGGATATGTGCGATGCGCGAGATTTGTTTTTGCGGCCGTAGCGGCGAATTGGAAGAAAGGGAGCCAATTCTGGACGTTGAGGGGAGGTGGGTGCTTCGTTGTCCTGGCTGCGGACATCTGGACGACTTGAGCTGGCTCTCCGAGGAAGCGGCTTTGCTCGTATGGGGAGCCGCCCGGAGGCGGTTCGAAAGCCTCCGCGAGGCTGCTTAGCGCGGGCGATGCTCGAAAACGACCAAAGGAAAGGAAACCAAGATGAAGAAAGCAGTCTCCAAGACGCTCTGGGGATCAATGGGTACTCTGGCTAACCTCTTAGACGACTGATGTGTAATTCAGATTCACAGAGAAGGAGCCAGGATCGTATGCTGATGTACCAAACTCTCTCCAAAGGATGGTGCCATCATGGATCTCGACTCCTTCTTGATCTCATTGTACGTTCTTGTAGACGAT
>JBBPZZ010000032.1:0-22805 GCA_038198445.1 Rubrobacterales bacterium | reverse complement strand
CGTAGAGGCGGACTTCGTGGCGGCGGAAGTAGACTCCGCGTCCTTACGGGTTTGCGATGCCTTGGCGGCGCCGGCCTTCATAGTAGGTGAAGACTCCGCGGGTTTGGCGGCCTTCGCGGTGATCGCAGGTTGAGCATTCGCCGCGGAGATCGCCCAACTCGGCGGGTTCGCGGCCAGGACTCCGCCGAGTCCCGTTATGGAAGCGACCACGCCGAGCGTGACGACGGCCAGCTCCCGGCGCGGCGAGACTCGGCGGACCTTTTTACCGGGGCGTCCGGTCTCGAAGCCTCCTGGGAGTGATCTCTGGTACTTCGGTGTCCCTTCTCCGGTCATCGTTCTGCTCCCATCTCATCCGCCAGCCCTTTACCGGCGTTACGGGTCCTCCTCTGTGAGATACCGCGAAGGTACAGCGACACAAAGGCGGCTTCCAGGACCAGAGAGAGGACGCCCGGAGGGTCGAGCCATCCCTCGTTAAGACCCGGCAGGCCGATGGTGCGGCTCTCCACATACATGACGAAAGCGCCGCCGACCATAACGAGGCCCAGCGGCCAGCCCCACCGCGAGCGCCGGTAGATTCCGATGGCCGAGGCGGCCGAGCCGAGGAAGTTGGCGACGAATAGGAGCCCCAGGTAGACGGCGAACTCGAAGTATTCAGGGGTTACGATCAGGTGTATCAGGGCTATAACCCCGATTAGGGAGGCCCCCCATACGGTCAACCTCCTCGATAGACTCGCGGCGGGTATCTTTCTGGCTACATCTTCCACATTTCCTCCTTTGCGTTAGACCTCTGTCATCGGTAATCCTGGATCATAGGGCTGTGAAAGGTCTTGGACGACGTTATGAGTTTTCATAGGATCGCCCGGACTACCGGCGCCGTATCCCGCATATCGGAACAATCTCCTCGCAGGAAACGGGCCTCCACCTTCTCGCGCATCCGCTCGAAGGTCTCGTGAGCCTCCTCCCAGCGACCGTGCAAGATCTCCTCTACGCAGGGCACGATGGCAAATTCGTAGAGGTACAGGTAGATCTCCCGTCGGTTTGGGATGCCGTTCTATGGTGCGGCTGACCTCTGGAGCCTTCTCGCGGAGGTCTTGAGTCTGGCCTATACGTTTTCACGGGAACGGTTGCGTCACGGTGTTCGCGACGTTGAGGTTGGATATCGTAAGACGGCCCGTCGAGTGTAGTGCTTTCGGCGGACGGGCTGGGCGTAGCCTTCGGGTCGAAACCACCGGATGGGATGTGCCGTTGTGCGCGGCCGTCGTTCTCCAGGTCTTAGGCGATAAAAACTCCACGGAAACCTCGCCGTGGAGGCATCACTCAGCCTTGTCCAACCCCAGGAAGCGCTCGAAAAGGTTTGCCCGCCAGACGGCCCGGACGAGGAAGAACCAGACCACCGCCAGCACCATGAGTATCATGGTTATCGGGAAAGGCTTTACCAGGATACCGAAGTAGTACCCGATCGGGGGCACCGACCAGATGACGAGGAACAGCACGAAAAGTCCCGCCGCCATGAAGGCCGGTCGTTTGTCCGGGCTCACCTCTTTGCGCCAGCCGAGAAAGAGGCGGCTGGGTGGTTCCAGGAACAGGATGATAAAGCAGGCGATCCAGGAGACGAAGATGGAGAGGCTGCCCTGGGCCGTGACGGTGGCTACGATGTCCCTGTAACCCTCGCTCCCGAAGGAGACCCCGGTGTACGATTCGTACACCTGCCGGATCCTCGCGGGAAGGTCGCCCTGCACCAGCGGACTGTTCAGCACCACGTTGTAGTCGACGACGTAGATGCCCACGCCCATGAGCATGCCTGCCAGGGCGGCGGGGGAGACGAAGCGCGCCAGGGACGGCAGGAGGTCCTCGTCCAGCCGTTGGGGGCGTGCCCACAACGTCAGGAAGAACGAAGGCACGCCCACGCTGAACGTGGTCAGGGCGACCTGGGCCGGGTCGAACGGGAAATCCAACCCAACCATGGTGACGGCGATGATTATCAGGGTAGTCGTCGCCACGCGGGTCAGGAAAAGGTACAGCGCGTTGATCATCCCGCCGATTATGCGCCGTCCCTCTTCGAACGCCGGTCGCAACACGCCTAAGGAGTCGTTCAGCAAGACCATGTCGGCCACGTTCCGGGCGGCGCTGCTGCCGCTCTGCATCGCGATCCCCAATGAGGCTTTCTTGAGCGCCAGAACGTCGTTGACCCCGTCCCCCATCATCGCGACCCGCAGGTCCCGCCGCATCAGGGCGTCCACCAGCCGGTCTTTCTGCTCCGGGGCGATGCGCCCGAAAACCGTCGCCTCTGAGGCGGCCTGGTCGAACTCTTCGTCACCCATCGCCGCCAGCTCCGGCCCGGAGACAAGCTTAATATCGTCCGGGAACCCAGCCTGACGGGCCAGGGCGGCGACGGTACGCGGGTCGTCGCCGGAGATAATCTTCAGCTCCAGGCCAAGCTGTTTGAAAGCGGCAATGGTCTCCTCCGCGCCGGGGCGCAGCTCGTCGCCGAGCGAGATCGCCGCGAGCGGCTCCAACCGCGGGAGGCGCGGCCCCCCACGCTCGTCGTGCAGAGTCGTGACGTCCGGGTTGTGGGCGAAGAGCAACACCCGCAGGCCCCGTGCCGACCAGGCCCGCGCCTGCCGCGAGAGCAGCGAGTCGGAGGCGACGGCCTCCGTCGGCAGGTGGGGTTCGAGCATCTCTATCGCCCCGAGCACGTAGACCCCCCTGCGACGCTCCGGCCCGTCGAAGGCCAGGGCGCTCCACTTGCGGACGGAGGCGAAAGGCACCTCGTCGGTGGTCGGGAGCCGTTCGCCCGGCACACCGGCGACGATGGCCTCGCCAGTCTTATTGCTCGCGGAGAAGCTTCGCGCGAAGTCGCCGAGTTTCGCCCTCACTCCTTCCGCCTTCGCCCCGTCGAGGAGAAAAACGTCGTCGAAGACCAGACGGTTGGCGGTCAGGGTGCCGGTCTTGTCCATACACAGCACGTCTATGTTGCTCAGCGACTCGACGGCGTTGACCTGCTGCACCAGTGCCCCCTGACGTGCCATGGCGGAGGCGCCCAGAGCGTAGGAGACCACGGTAATCAGGAACAGACCGTAAGGCACCTGCCCGCTCAACACCGCCGCGGCCTGCACCAGGCGCACGGTCGAGAGCCCTTCCAGCAGGGCGGCTCCCAGGATGATGATGCTCATAATCACCACCACCAGCGTCTGCAACCGGACGACGAAATCTACCTTGCGCTGGAGGGGTGTTTTTGTCACCTGAAAGACACGGGCCGTCGTCGTAAGCCGATTGGCGAAGCTCTCTGCCCCGACCTTTTCGGCTTCCAGGTAGCCCGTTCCGGTGACACCGTAGCTGCCGGAGAAGAGCCGGTCGCCGGCCCGCTTGCGGATCGTCTCCGACTCGCCGGTCAAGAGCGACTCGTCCATCTCCAGCAAGCCGTCGCCGACCATCACCCCGTCCACGACGACCTGGTCTCCGGCGCCGACCCGCACGACGTCGCCAACTACCAACTCGGACGGAGTGACGTCCTTCTCCCGCCCCTCCCGGACCACCGTAACCCTCGGGCTGGATATAAGGGAAATCCGGTCGAGCTGGCGCTTTGCCCGGATCTCCTGGAAGGTGCTGATGGCGGTGTTCACCAGGCCGAGCCCGGCGCTGACGAGCGCGTCGTTGTACTGTCCCAGGGCGACGAGGGCGAGCCCGATGGCGAACAGGATGTTGTTGAACGGGGTGAACAGGTTCGCGCGGGCGATGTCCCAGTACGAGCGGCTGGACCTCATGTCGGTATCGTTGCCCAGCCCCCGCTCCCGGCGGATCCGCGCTTCACTCTCGGTCAAACCGTAGATCTCGCCCATCCACACTCTCCTGCTTAATTGATCGGCAGCCTACACTTTAGCGCAAAACATCCCGCGGCCACCTCCAGCCGAGGCGGAGGGATACCGGTGCGGAGAGGCCCCGGACAGGCATGAGCAACACCGCGATCAATGTCGAGAGGGCGGTTGCGCGCGTTCAAGATCGGCTCCCACAGAGGTTAGACTTCCGTCATGTCCGCAGCTGCTGGACCGTCGCGCTCGCTCATCGCCGCGACGGCTACGGCGTCGCTGCTTACGATGACTGTGTTGTCTCTTGCGTCGTCGTTTCTTGCGTGGTCTCGTTGCCGCCGGCTGGTCCTCCCGCAGGGCCGGCACCGACGGGATCCGGGGTCGCGCTCGGGTCCACGCCGACGGTGATCTCGGCGAGGTAACCGCTTTCTACTGAACCTTCCTTGAGCGGCGTAAGCCTGACAATGGTGTTCTTATCACCTGAGTTCCAAAAGGTCTCCTTCGTCTTTGCATCCCCTGCTCCGGTAGTCTGGACGGCGGATCTATGAACCTCCTTGCGCGGGGTTATGAGTTTTCATAGGAACGGTCCGTGAGCCAGGAGGTAGGCTAGTATGTGGAAGATGACGCGCATCCTGATAATCGAGGACGAGGAGAAGATGGCCCGGATGCTCGCCCGCGTCCTGCGCGAGGAAGGGTACGTCGCGGAGACGGCCGGCGACGGCCGCACCGGGCTTTCGCGGGCTCTCGACGACTCCTTCGACCTCCTGCTTGTTGACTGGATGCTCCCCGAACGCAGCGGTGTGCAGATCATACGCGGCCTGAGGGCGGCGGATGTCCACACCCCCGTCCTGATGCTCACCGCCCGAGGACAGGTGGAAGACCGGGTGGAGGGCCTGGACGCCGGGGCCTACGACTATCTCCCCAAACCTTTCGCCCTCCCGGAGCTACTGGCGCGGGTGAGGGCGCTCACCAGAAGGCCGCGCGGGACCAGCGAGGCTGGGAACGAGATGCGTGCCGGCGACGTGGTGCTGGACCCGGTACGCCACGTCGTCCGCCGGGGCGACGAGCGGATAGACCTGACCGCCAAGGAGTTCGCCCTCCTCGCCGCCCTGATGCAGCGTCCTGGACAGGTCTTCTCGCGCTCGGTCCTGCTCGATACCGTCTGGGGCGTCCCCGGCGAGGTATCGACGAGCGTGGTCGAACTGTACGTCTCGTACTTGCGGAGGAAGCTCGACCGGAACGGGGAGCCCTCGCGCATCCGCACCGTTCGCGGCGTAGGCTACACCTTCGAGCCCCGGCCCTAAAGCGGAGCAATGCTCGAACGAATCCGCAGACGGCTCACACTGGGTTACGTGGGGATACTCGCGCTCATCCTGGTCCTGTTCGGAGTCATCGTGATCGGCAGTTTCTCCAACCAGCTCACCCGCCAGCAGGACGAGCAGCTTATGCAGAAGGCGCAGGGCGTGGCGGGCTTCGCGCGGAACCACGGGCCGGGAGGGCCGGAAGCGAATACCCCGGCTAGAGGACCGGAAGTAAAGAGCGTCGAGAAGCACAACCCGCCCTCCGATTCTCCACGATACCTTCACTCCGATGCTAGGACCGGCATCGTGGTATTCGTAGTCCCGCCCAATGGCTCGCACCGTGGATCCATCGACAGCGACGGAGAGATATACGGCAGGGTTGCGGACCCCAGCTCCCCCTCTTCCTCCCTGGGACTTCCTTCCACCGGCGCGGCGTGGAAGGCCGAACAAGAAGGGACTCCGCGCGCCGAGACTATCGAGGGCTCCGAAGGCGGGGTTCGGGTCGTAAGCGTCCCCGTGACCGGAGAGTCGGGCGAGACGATAGCCGTCGTGCAGGCCGCGCAGTCTCGATGGGTGGTCGATGAGATGGTGGAAGACTTACTCATTACCCTGGTTCTCGTCGGCTTCGGAGCCCTCTTGCTGGCGGGGATCGGCGGTCTCTTCATGTCCCGACGGGCGATGCAGCCGGTAGTGGACTCCTTCCAGCGCCAGCGCACCTTCGTCGCCGACGCCTCCCACGAGCTAAAGACTCCCCTGGCGCTCGTCAAAATAGGCGCGGAGGTCATCAAGCGCCATCCAACCGACCCCGACAACGAAGAGATCGTCGACGATCAGCTCTCCGAAATCGACCGGATGAACGACCTGCTCTCGGACCTGCTCCTCCTGGCCCGATTCGACGCTGGAAGACTCGACGTGGAGAACAAACCCTTCGACCTCTCCGTCGTCGCGGCCGAGACGGCGGGACGGTTTCTCAAACGCGCCGCGAACGAGGGCGTCCGCCTGGAGGTGGAAGTCCCGGACCAACTACCGGCCCGTGGAGATCCGGAGCGCACCGCCCAGGTCCTGACCGCCCTCCTCGATAACGCCACGCGCTACACACCCAAGGGAGGCGCCATAACAGTCTCCGGCCGCCGCCTCGATGACGGTGTGGAGGCCAGTGTCGCGGACACGGGACCCGGCGTCCCGACGGAACACCTGCCGCGTATATTCGACCGCTTCTACCGGACCGACGAAGCCCGCACCCGCGCGGGCGGCGGCACGGGCCTCGGGCTCTCAATCGCCCGAGATCTCGCCCTTGCCCAGGGCGGCGGCCTCTCCGCGGAGAGCGCGGCGGAAGGCGGCGGAGCCATCTTCCGCCTGAAGCTGCCCAGACAGTAAGAAAGTGGGGCTCGCCGCATAAAAAACCGAAAGCGCAAAGCCAACAGCGGAAGACTCCCCAAAGCAAATTCAGAAGGTAAGCCAGCGCGGAACATCTCCGCGCATTCAGCGTCTACGCGAAAAGTTACTTACGCATATTGGGTTCGAGGATCTTTTTACGCAGCCGGATGGAGGATGGGGTGATCTCGACCAGCTCGTCCTCGCCGATGTATTCGAGCGCGTCTTCGAGGGTCATCTTGCGTACCGGCGTGAGGTTCAGCGCGTCGTCCGCGCCCGCCGAGCGGACGTTGGTTAGCTTCTTGTTCTTGCACACGTTGATGTTCAGGTCGTTCTCGCGGCTGTTCTCGCCCACGACCATGCCGACATAGACCTCGGTAGCGGGCGTTATGAAGAAGCTGCCGCGCTCCTGCAACTTCCAGATGGAGTAGGCGAAGGCGCTCCCAGCCTCCATCGCCACCAGGCTGCCGTTCTGGCGGGTCTTGAGGTCGCCCGCCCACGGCGCGTAGCCATCGTAGACATGGTTCATGATGCCCTCGCCCTGCGTCATCGACAGGAACTGCGTGCGGAATCCGAACAGGGCGCGGGATGGGATCTTGAACTCTATCCGCATGCGGGAGCCCTGTGGCTCCATGTCGGCGAGCTGGCCCTTGCGGCTGGAAAGGACCCCGATCAGGTTCGAGGCGAACTGCTCCGGTACGTCGATCACCAGATGCTCGATCGGCTCGTGGCGCTTGCCGTCGATTTCCCGCGTGATGACCTGCGGCGAGCCTACCTGCACCTCGTATCCCTCGCGGCGCATGGTCTCCAGCAGGATGGAAAGGTGCAACTCCCCGCGCCCGGAGACCTTGAACTCGTCGGGCCGCAGCTCCTCGACGCGCAGGGACACGTTGGTCTGCACCTCACGCTTCAGGCGGTCGTAGAGGTGGCGCGACGTAACGTACTTGCCCTCCTTGCCCGCGAAGGGGCTGGTGTTGGGCTGGAACACCATGCTAACCGTCGGCGCGTCCACGGTGATGATAGGCAGCGCCTCGGGGTCGGCGAGGTCGGCGACCGTCTCACCGATCTGGGCGTCCTCGATGCCGGATAGGGCCACGATGTCGCCCGCGCCCACCTCATCGGCCTCGATACGATGCAGTCCGAGGTGCGTGAAGGGCTGAACCACGCGCGTCTTCGTCATCGTACCGTCCTTGTGGATCAAGTTAACGAACTCTCCGCGCCGGACCTTGCCCCGTCGAATCCTCCCCACCACGATGCGCCCGAGATAGTCCGAATAGTCGAGGTTGGCGACGAGCATCTGGAAGGGGTCCGCGAGGCCCACCTCGGGGGCGGGGATCTGGGCCAGTATCGTCTCGAATAGCTCCCGCATGTCCTCCCGCGGCTCATTCAGATTCTCGAAAACCCGCCCCTCACGCGCGATTGCGTAGAGGATCGGGAAATCGAGCTGCTCGTCCGAAGCGCCCAACTCGGCCATCAGGTCGAAGGTCAGGTCTACGACCTCCTCCGGCCGGGCGTCCTGCCGGTCGATCTTGTTGATGACCACGATTGGCTTGAGGCCCAGTTCGATAGCCTTCCGCAGCACGAAGCGCGTCTGCGGCATCGGTCCTTCAGCCGCGTCCACCAGCAGCAGGCAGCCGTCCACCATACCGAGCACGCGCTCGACCTCTCCGCCGAAATCGGCATGTCCGGGCGTATCCACTATATTGATCTTCACGCCGCCATACTCCACGGCGGTGTTCTTGGACAGGATCGTGATGCCGCGCTCCTTCTCCAGGGCGTTGCTGTCCATGGCGCGCTCGGCGATCTCCTGTCCGTGGCCGAGGTCGAGGGTCTGTGTCAGCATCCCGTCCACGAGCGTAGTCTTCCCGTGATCTACGTGCGCGATGATAGCGATGTTACGATAGTCCATGAGCTCTCCTGATCCGCTCGTCTTACCGCGTCACAAACGCCTTGCAAGACACCTGTGTCAGAGATGTAGGCAAAAGAAAAGGTCCCCGCGGCGCGGACACTTAAACCCAGACTATACCGCATAACTCACCAGCTACTAACCGTCCTCCCGCACCTTTGACCGGGACGCGCCCGCGAACCCCGCGGAATGCCTCTTGCAAGGCCGCCAGGTCAGGCGCTCGCAGCCAGAACACGGGCGCGCATCGGCTGCTCCAGGACCATTTTTCCGTCCCCGGCGATACGCGCATACCGCCGGAAGACGGCCTCGACCTCGGATCGGCGCTGCTCGACTACGGCTGCGCGAGCGGGGTCAACGCCGACTGCGTGGCCTAAGAAACCCTCCGGACCCTCGAAACGCTCTCGCCGAAGATAATCCAAGCGCCCGAGTTGCTCGAAAGCCCCGCTCTCCAGGGCTTCGTCGATGGCTAACTGCGCGGCGGAGCGAACATCTGTTTCGTCCTCCACTACCCTCAGCACGGAGAAGAGCGACCCTTCGGCGCGAGGCTCGATGACAACGATAGGCGCCGCGGGCTTCGTAACGCGGCCCGCCTCGCGCAGAGCCCTCGGCATGGCGGACTTGGGAACGTGGTGGAACGAATTGAAGAAGATAGCGCCATCGAATGAACGGTCGGCGAACGGCATCTCCTCCGCGCCGGCCGGATAAAACATTCCTTCGGGGATGAACCTCCGCGCGGCCGCCAGAGCCCCGGTGTTTGGATCCACGCCTACAACACACGCTCCCCGATCCGCCAACGCACGCGCAAGAGACCCGTTGCCGCGTCCGATATCGAGGATGTGCTTCCCCGAGAGCGGCACGAACTCCGAGATAATGGACATGACGTCGGTTCCCGGCGGCAATTCAGGCTCCCCCATCGTTCTCTTCACGAGCTAACGCCAGCATAGCAGAGCCGGGAGAATCGGTCGGAGCATCAGAGGTCAGCGTCCGGCCGGAGTCACGAACGCGGCGCCTGGGCGATGGAGAGGGTGTTGCCGTCAGGGTCCTTGAAGTAGGCGACCTTCGCGCCGCCCTCGAACGTGGCGATGCCTTTGTCATCCGTGAGGATCGGGCCTTCATCGTACCGCTCGAAGGCTACACCTCTTGCGGTGAGCTCGTCGACGACCCTCTCGATGTCATCGACGCCCCAGCCGGCCAGGGTCGCGGTGGACTTGCCGCCGTGATCCGGGGATAGGAAGACGTGCATTACGCTCCCCTCCCCACACTGGTACTGCACGTTGTCCCCGGAGTCGATGCTCACGAGGAGACCGAGTTTCTCTTCGTAGAACTCCCTGGCGATGTGCATGTCCGCGATCGCGACTGCCGCGGCTACTTTGTACTCACTCAAGCTCATTGGGTCCTCCTCACGTCGACCGATTCCGTGGATCGGTTCCCGCGGGCTCGCTGCCGGACTGTAGATCCCGGAGCAGGGCGGCGGCGAGGACAACTCCGAGGACGACGCAACCGGCGCCCGCGAGGAATGCCGCATGGTAGCCGGAGTTGAGTGCGGCGACGGCATCCGGTTTTGGGCCTGCGATGCTAGCCGTGTAGGCCGCGATGGCGGCGAGAGCCGCGAGACCCAGAGCGCCCCCCATCTGCTGGGAAGTATTCACCAGGCCCGAGGCCAGTCCGGCCTCATTCTCCGGGACGCCGGAGGTGGAGGCCAGGATCACCGCCATGAACCCGAACGCCGCCCCGACGCCGAGGACCATCATCCCAGGCAGAACGTCAACGAGAAAGTTCCCTCCCACCGGCGCCCTTGCGAAGAGCACGAGACCGACGGCCATCAGCCCCAGCCCCCCGACTATCGTGGGTTTGATGCCGAAGCGGTTAACGGCGCTCGCGGCGGGCCCCTGGGAGATCGCTCCGAGCGCGATCGTGGCTGGCAGGTAGGCCAGGCCGGTGGCGAGCGAGTCGTAGCCGAGCACCCTCTGCAGGTAGAGTGCGCTGAAGAAGAACCACCCGACCATCCCAACGACGGCGAGCGCCATGACCGCGTTGCTCACGGTGAGGTTGCGCGAGCGGGAGAAGACGTCCGGCGGCACGAGTGGGGCCTTGCTCCGCTTCTCCACGGCCCGGAAAGCAGCCATGAGAGCCGCCGCCACGAGCAGGAGGATGGCGGTTACGGATGGTGCGTTCTGACCGGCCCCGACGATGGCGTACACGGCTGCCACAATGGAGGACGTAACGAGGAAAGCGCCGGGCAGGTCGAAGCCGCCGCCGGTGTCCGGCGCGGGGTCCGGTTCCAGGAGCGGGCGGCAGAGGGCGAGGGCGGCAAGCCCGACGGGGAGGTTGACGAAGAAGATCCAGGGCCACCCCATCGTCTGCGTCAGGACGCCGCCGAGAAGCACACCTATGGACGCGCCGCCGGAGACGACGAACGCCCAGACGCCCATAGCCCTGGCCCTCTCGGCGGGTTCCTTGAACGCGGTGATAATGATCGAGAGCGCCGCGGGAGCAATGATCGCGCCGCCCACACCCTGCAACGCGCGCGCGGCCACGAGCAATACCTGAGAGCCCGCGAGCCCGCAAAGTAGCGAGGCGCCCGTAAACAGCGCCAACCCGAAAGCGAACACCCGGCGACGCCCGAAGATATCACCCGCCCTACCGCCCAGCAAGAGAAAGCCTCCGAAGGTCAAGAGGTAGGCGTTCACCACCCACGACAGCCCCGTCTCCGAGAAGCCCAGGGAGCCCTTTATCGTCGGCAGCGCCACGTTCACGATGGTCCCGTCCAGCACGATCATGAGCTGCGCCGCGCACACCAGGAGCAGCGCCAGCCACCGCTTTCGATCTCCGCTCTTCAGGGCCTTCACCCGCCCTTCTCCGAACTCTCGGCAACCACGCCGCCGATGGTCTCTCCCGCATCGTAGGCCACGACGTTCTTTTCTAGGGAAAAAGTCATTCAACTCTCCCGTCCTCCGGCTGGTAGGTCAGAACAACGACGCCCGAACCGAACACCTTTGTGTCCACGAGCCTCAGAGCCTTCGTATCGTTGGCGACTTGAAAGAGCCGCTTCCCACCGCCCACGACAACAGGGAAGACCATCAGCCGGTACTCGTCGATAAGGTCATGCTGCATCAGCGAGTTTACGAGGTCGCCGCTGCCGAAGACCAGTATATCTTTACCCGGTTGCTGCTTGAGCTTGTTAATCTCTTCGGCAACATTACCCTTGATCAAGGTCGAGTTGTTCCACTCTAGAGACTCTTCCAGGGTCGTCGAGACGACGTACTTGGGGTAGCCGTTCATCATGGCGCCGTATTCCCCTGTTTGCTCCGCCATCTGAGGCCAGGCCGCCGCGAAGCCTTCGTAGGTCGCCCGCCCCAGCAAGAGGGCGTCGCTCGCGGACAACTCGTCAAATTTGAACTTCTCCTGTTCCTCGCCCGAGAACTGGAAGGTCCAGCTCGGGTTCTCCACCACGCCGTCCACCGACACGAACTCCGATACGATCAATTTCCTCACCGCGATCCTCCTTTGGTAGTTGGGGTTGAATTAGCCATTTGTTTAGTAGCCTGGTGGACATTGGAATTCGCCGGTTACTTGCGACAATGCTTTTGCGCTTCCCAGCAGGCGCGATTCATCCCAGCGTTTTCCGACCATCTGTACTCCAATCGGCAAGCCATTGCGATTTTGTGCATACGGCAACGCGATCGCTGGATGGCCGGTGTAGTTGAACAACGTAGTATGGGCGTTTACCAGCCAGTACGGTACTTCTTGATCATCAACGTGCAGCGGAGATCCCGTTTCTCGATGTGAAAACGCGGTGACCATGGACGCCGGGCACAGCAGAACGTCCCATGACTCGAAGAATTGTTCCCAGGCGATCATGGATTGATCGCGCCGGTGGAGCGCTTCCAGGTACTGAGCGAGGGTGGCCGGTGATTCCTTCTCCTCCGGCTGGAATGCTCCAAGAATCATACCGATCAACTCACCGGCGCTGGATAGGTCCTGGTTGAAATCCAGGTCTGGTAGCGTCGCTTCTTCCACGGTCGCACCCAGGGTCTTTAGTTGCCGCGCCAGTTCTTCGATTGCGCCACGAATCTCCGCTGCGACCGGAAGGCCCGGAAAGGTGGGAGCAAAAGCGATCCGCAGATCTTTCAGTTCGAGGTCTGGAGTATCGTCAACCGGCACCGGCTGCACTTCGGTATCGCGTCCATCCGGCCCTGCGAGGGCCTGGTAAAGCAGCGCCAGATCCTCGATGGTGCGGGCCATTGGACCGATACAGGACATGATTCGCACGCTTCGCGGCTGAGGAAGACCAGGGATGAGCCCGGCCGATGAGATTCGATTTTCTGTAGGCTTCAGGCCGAACACGCCGCAAAAGTGGGCCGGAATGCGGATCGAACCAGCCAGGTCGGTGCCGATTTCAAAGGGTGTCATGCCGGAAGCCAGCGCCGCTGCCGCGCCGCCGCTGGACCCGCCCGGCGTGTGTCCGACATTCCAGGGATTGCTGGTGTGGCCGAAAATGGGATTGCTGGATTGCGCGGGGTCGCCCAGCATCACGGCCACGTTCGTCTTGCCGATTAGAATGCCGCCCGCTGTCTTGAGACGGGCCGCAACCGTGCCGGCCTCTTGGGGCGTGTGATCCAGTGGCGGGAACCCGGTTGTGGTACGCATCCCCGCCGTTGCATGGGCATCTTTCAGCGTAAAGGGCACGCCATGCAGCAGTCCCCATACCTCGCCGCGAGCAAGGGCTTCATCTGCTTCGCGCGCCCGTTCGCGCGCACCCTCGGCATCCAGAGTGACCACTGCATTCAGCACCGGATTGTGCTTTTCTATTTGCGCGAGATGCGCTTCGAGCACGTCTGTGGCTGAAACATCTCTCGCCCGGATGGCGGCGGCCAGTTGTATCGTGCTGGAAAAAACGGCATCTGCAATAGTATCCATACTTCTATCCTCTCTCTATTCCTCGTCGGCAAACGATTGGCCCCTGGCGGCGAGGGCGCGGCGAAGCTGATCCAGCGCTTTCGGTCCCATGCCATGCAACTTCAGAACGTCGTCCTCGCTGATCCTGGTGAACTGCTCTAGCCGCGTGTATCCAGCCCCGGCGAGCGCCCGTTGCGCAGGTTTGGCCAATCCGGTCGGAAGGTCGTTTTCCGGCTCATTGTTTTGCAAAGCGGTGTGATTCTCTGGCATGGCAATGTCTCCTTTCATCACCTGGCCTTCGGCATTGGCGCGTCGAGGAACGGTGTGACGGTGGCGCGAGCATCGGGGAGAAGAAGCTGTTGTAGTGGGTAGTGCCGGGGAGGATCGCGAGCCGGGCGTTGGACATGCCGGCGCCGTCCCATCCGGTGTCTTTCTTGCCGCCGCCGAGCAGCCCGAAGAACTCCACCGCGTGCGCGGGTGGCACACTGTCGGCGTCTCCGTAGACGAGCATCGTGGGCGTTTCCAGCGCCGCCACCTCGCTCGTCCAGTCGTATGGCTGGCGCATCAGATCTCCCATCTTGTCGAGCAACACCGGAAAATGCTCCGGGTCCGGCGCTACGTTGACGTAGCTCTTATACATCGGCGACTCGCGTATGAACTCGATGGCTGCCGCGCTTATCTGGTCCATGCCAGCACGCACCTCTGGGTACCATCCGTCCCGCTTGAAGGGAATCGAGACGAGCACGAGCTTCCGAACGAGTGCGGGGTGCTGGATCGCTGCCCGCAGCGCAGCGTCGCCACCCATCGAGTAGCCCATCACGTCGGCCCGCGCGAAGCCCAGATGCTCGATCAATGCCGCGACGTCGTCGCCGATTTGCTCCAGGCTGAGCGGGCGATCTATATCACCGGTGCGTCCATGAGCCTGCAAATCCACTACTATAACCTGGCGGCCTTCGGCGAGCCGTGGCAGCAACTCGCCGAACATCTCTGGCAGGCCGAAGCCACCGGGCCGCAGAATCAGTGGCTCGCCTGTGCCGTGAATCTCGTAGTACAGTTCGAGGCCGTTCACTGGCGCGTATCCGGTCTTTGGTGGTGTGGCTGCCATTTCGTTCTTCCTCCTTTACTTGACGACGCGGAACGTCATGTGGGTGACACCTGGGGCTTCGATCACCCGGATCGTTTCCAGCGCAATTTGCTTGGAGCCCAGTTGGTCGAATAACCGGATACCGTCTCCAAGTAGGACAGGCACCAGGTCGATATGTATTTCGTCAAGGAGCCCAGCTCCTAAATACTGCTAGACGGTATTCGCGCCGCCGAACACGCAGACATGCTTTTCTCTCGCGGCTACTCTTGCCTGCTCCAGGGCGCTCTCGATCCCGTCGGTGACGAAGGTGATCGTAGTTCCTGCTTTAGAAACCTCGTCTCGTGCCTCGTGCGACAGGACAAAGCTCGGCCGTTGGAAGATAGGATTCTCACTTGCAGCCTCGAAGGTTCGTTTGCCGAGTACAAAGGCCCCTGCGTTCTGGACGAACTCATCAAAGACCTCGGCACTTCTCTCGGATGACAGGTGAAATGTCGTTCCGCCCGCCATCAAGGGTACGGTGCCTCCAAAAACCCAGTTGTGAAGACCGTTATCGTCACCGTTTGGCCCGGCAATAAAGCCATCCAGCGATATCGAGAAATTTGCAACTACTCGTCCCACGTTCATTGTCCTTCCAATGGCTTGCTAATCACGGGCAGGTATCTGTTGGATGCACCAGCGGTTTCCGTCCGGGTCGCTGAAGAAGACGCACCCGACGTTGTCGAGGTTCTCTCCTTCCCGGGCCAGTCGATACGCACCCTCGTCGAAGACCTGTATCTCGCCGATCTCCACCCCTCGTTCGGCGAGCTCGGCGCGGGCGGCGCGGACATCCCGGACGACGAGGAACACGCCGGAGATCGAGCCGGGTTCCATACCCATTCCCGGTGCTCCGAGGTGGATCGAGCACGCCGAGCCAGGAGGAGTCAACTGGACTAGGTGAACCTCGTCGCTGATCTTGTAGTCAATATCCACCGTGAAGCCGACCTTCTCCGCATAGAAATCCTTCGCCCGCCCTATGTCCGAGACGGGAACCGTAACCACTTCGATCTTCCAGTCCATTACACGCTCTCCTTTGTAGCGGTTTTCGTCTCAAGAACCCTGTTCACTCGACGGTCTGTAGGTGAGAGAGACGACACCCGTGCCGAACGTCCTCGAAGCCGCAAGCTCCAATGCCTGCGCATCGCTTCCGTCCTCGAAGAGGCGTTTCCCAGCTCCAAGCACGATCGGATGCACCATAAGACTAAGCTCGTCGAGGAGCCCGTAGCGCAACAGCGACCGGACGAGGGCGCCGCTGCCTATGATTGTGATGTCCTTGCCCAGCCGCTGCTTCAGTGCGCCGATCTCCTCTACGACGTCCCCTTCGATCAGGGTCGAGTTGTTCCACTCCAGGGGCTCCTCCAAAGTCGTCGAGACGACGAACTTGGACACGCTGTTGATGTAGTCCACCATTGGCGTGCCGTCCGATTGGTTGGGCCAGTAGGCTGACATCTGCTCATACGTCACCCGTCCCAGCAGCAATGCGTCCGATGCGGCCATACCCGCCGCGTTCGCCTCATTTATCTCGTCGTTTGAGTAGGAGAAAGCCCACTCTTCCGGCGACTCCGTTACACCGTCCAGCGAAACCATCTCTATCGCGGTTACTTTTCTCATGCAGATCTCCTCTGTCCCTTTTGCTTCTCCGACTATGGACGTCCGGCGTGTGCGGCGGGCGCTTCGGTTACGAGGATTTGACCTGTCCGGGCTGTGTCGTCCAAGTTCTCGAAGCCGCCCCATTCGGCAACGAGCATGAACAGCATCCTTTCGTCCGGACCACCGAGCATGCACGCGAAGGCTCCACGATCTAGCTCGATCTTCTGCAATACTTCGCCACCCTCCCGGATTCGCACGCAGCGCTTGTTCGGTACGTCGGCGTACCACACCGCACCCTCAACGTCCATGCAGATACCATCGGGCGGGCCATCGCCCGTGTCGGCCCAGACTCGACGGTTCGATAGCCTCCCGTCCGCGGCGATATCGAAAGCACTCAACCGTCTGGCCCAGGACTCGGCGACGATCAGCGTCTCACCATCGGGTGTGATCGCCATGCCGTTGCCGAAGTTGATGTTCTCAGCTACCTGGCGAACCGCTCCGTCCGGGGTGACGAGTATGATGACCCCTGACTCCACTCCCGCGCCCGTCTCGAAGTCGAAGCTGCCACCGTTGACGTAAGTGTTGCCGCGAGCGTCCACCACAATCTCGTTGAAGCCTTCCGCGAGGTCGCCAAGATCGGCATGCGTAACCAGAGCACCGTCGGGCTCCTGACGTAGAAGCAGAGCCTCCTGTCCCGACACGACGAGCAAACGTCCATCCGGCAACCAATCAATGCAGAACGGTATGGTCGTCGGGACATGAGCCATTACCTCGCTGTTGCCGTCGAGATCTACGGCGCAGATTTGCTGCGTCCCCCAGTTAGAGAACCACAGGCGCTCATCGTGCCAGCGTGGCGACTCACCGATAGCGAGTCCATCCAGCAGAACTTTCGGTTCAGTCATTTGAGCTTCCTTCCGCGATGGCCTTTGCGACGATCCTGCCGATCTGTTGAGCGGCGCCAAAATCTGCGGTGAGCCGGTTCTTGGTCAGCGCGAACGCGACTCCCGTAGCGGTGTCGGCGCAGGCATAGCTTCCACCAACGCCTCCCATACCGAACACACTCGGGCTCTCTTGCGCGCCAGTCCCGAGACCACCGATGGAGTAGCCTAAAGCCCACGTGGCCGGGTTCCCCATGATCTGGTCTACGCCGCTGAAAGCCGGGGCGGATATTTGGCGCAGCCGCTCGGGCGAGATGAGCCGGACGCCATCCACCTCCCCCAAGAGCGCTGCGTACATGCGCGCTATTGCACGGGCGGACATCTTGCCCCCAGCGGGGATGTCGGCCATCAGGATATCGGGGCGGTTGCCGAACTCGGCTGTCGGAGTCACTGTCCTTGGCCCCAGCTTGAAGAACGGCGCATCATCGGGCATGGCGGCGAGAAATCCGACGCTGCCTTCTTCGTCCTCCAGCCGGGCCAGCCTGCCCAGCTCGGATTCCGGCATGCCAAAGTAGAGCTCGTCAGCGATTCCAAGAGGCGCGGCCACTTCTTCCCGTAGGACTTCGGAGATGGGTTTGCCGGTGGCCCTGCGCACGATCTCCCCGACGATGTAGCCGAACGGATAGGCGTGGTAGGCGGTCTTCGCCCCAGGCTCCCACCAGGGCTCCGAGTCGGCGATCACGGCGCACATCTTCTCCCAGTCGCACAGGTCCTCGGGTGTCGTGTCTGCGGGTATTCCCGGCACGCCGACCGTGTGGGTGAGGACGTGCCGCACGGTCGCGCCCTCCTTGCCGTGGGCGCCGAACTCCGGCCACAGCTCCGCGACCCTCGTGTCGTAGCCGAAGAGCCCGCGCTCCACGAGCACGTGCGCCACGGTCGCGGTAGCACCCTTGCCGGTGGAATAGGCGTAGAAGGGAGTGTCGGATGTAACCAGGCGTCCGGTCTCATGGTCGGCTATGCCCGCGATGGCCTCGACTATCGGCTCGCCGTGATGGTAGACGGCGACTTGCAGACCTCTCTCGGCTCCCGATGCGACCCGTTCGTCGATGGCCTGTTGGACTTGCTGTTGGAGGTTGTCCGTCATCGAGGTTCCTTTCCTTGCGGCGTCGGTTACTACTCGCCCTCCGGCACGGGCGTAACTCAGCGCGTGAAGCCGGCGAACAGCTCTCTGGTCCGAGACCAGCGACCCCAGGCCACCAGTGCACTCACCACGAGCAGCCCGATCGGGAGCCACGGGCTTGCACCAAGAACGAATACGTTGGTCAGGAACGCCCCCACCATCAGGCAGAGAAGACCGAGCGCGGCCAGGTCGGAGAGACGCGGGATCAGGACGCCGACGGCACCGGCGATCTCCAGCGCCCCAACCACGTAGCGGAACCACTGGCCGACGCCGATGGTCGCGAACATCTCGACCATCGCCCCATCGCCGAACACCTTTGCCAGCCCAGCCATTGCGAAAACGATCGCCAGCAAGACCTGGAGCACCCACAGCGCGATGTTCAGGGCACGTCCCCTGCCCGCCGTCGGCGTATCCCGCGTCTCCCTCGTCGTACCGATATTACTCATGATCCTCTCCTCCCCGGACTACGTATCTCATACAACTCGATGACCGTACTGCTTCACCTTGCTTACCGATCAGTCGATCAGGGCGCCGCAACTGATGTTGACCGTCGCCGCCGTCATGGTGCGGGCGTGGTCGGAGGCGACGAAGGCGGCCACGTTGCCCACATCTTCGAGGGTCGCGGCACGACCCAACATGGTCGGCCCCACGATGTGCCTCTCGACGATCTCCTCACGTCCTTCGAGGCCCTCGGGGATCGACTCCAGTATGCCTCCGGTCTTCAGGGTGACCGTGCGGATGCCGTGAGAGCCGAGCTCGACCGCAAGTTGCCGCCGCATGGATTCGATCGCATCAAAGGCAACCTGGGTGCCTCCGATGTAGTAGTCGCGTATGGGATCACCCGAGCCGCCGAAGAAGAGGATCGCCCCGGATCCCTGCGCGATCATGTGCCGAGCCGCCGCACTGGCGGTCAGGAAGTTTGTCCGCACGGCGGTTGTCACGGGCACCGTGTAGTCGTCGACCGCCATCTCCGCCATCGGGGTCCCATGCACGGACGGGTGCGTGATCACGTTGAAGGAGACGTCTATGCTTCCGGCGCTCGCCGCCACAGCATCGGCATGCTCATCGACCGCCCTCTCGTCGAGGGCATCTACTTGCGCCGCCTCGGCCGCTCCACCCGCCGCGACGATCTCTTCAGCCACCTCCTCGAGTGTTGCGAGGGTACGGCCGGCGAGGAAGACCCTCGCACCCTCGCGGGCGAAAGCGCGGGCAACCGCTCCGCCGATGGCGCCTCCCGCCCCGTAGATCACGGCGCTCCTGTCTTGAAGTAGAAGCGTCATTTATCCCTCGTCTTCCTTTCCCGCCGGCTGGTAGGTGAGGAAAACGACGCCCGTGCTGAACGTCTTCGAGTCCAAGAGCCTCAGTCCCTTCGATTCTCCCCCACCTTCGAAGAGACGCTTCCCGCTGCCCACGACGACGGGATGGACCAGAAGCTCGAGTTTGTCGAGAAGGTCTTCTTGCAGCAGGTACTGAACCAGGGTGGCGCTGCCGGTGATCCCGATGTTCTCGCCGGGCTGCTGCTTGAGCCTGGTGATCTCCTCCGCGACGTTCCCCTTGATAAGTGTCGAGTTATTCCACTCCAGAGGCTCCTCCAGGGTGGTCGAGACTACGTACTTCGGCGTGTTGTTCATGTAGTCCGCGAACGGTTGATCCTCGGAACTTGCTCCCGGCCAGTACGACGCGAACTCCTGATAGGTCACCCGCCCGAGGAGCATGGCGTCAGCCGCGGCCATCGACGCCCCGACCGCCTCTCCCATCTCGTCGTTGAAGTACGGAAACTGCCACTTATCCGGCGACTCCACGACGCCGTCCAGCGACACGAAAAGCCCTGCGGTTATTTTCCTCATTTCAGTACTCCTTTACAATGCGGAACGTAAGGTGCGTGACACCGGGTGCTTCTATTACCCTTGTTCTTTCCAGTTCGATGGGCGTGGTCCCTAGATGCTCGAAGAGCCGGACGCCTCCGCCGAGCAGGACGGGCACCAGGTCGATGTGTACTTCATCGAGAAGTTCGGCCCTTATGCACTGCTGTGCAAGGCTAGCCGCCCCCACGGCGACATCCTTCTCTCCCGCAACCGCTTTCGCCTGTTCGATGGCGCTTTCGACGCCGTCCGTGACGAACGTAAACGGCGATCCTTCGTAGTCCCATCCTTCCGGCATAGTGTGCGTGAGGACGAAGACGGGGACGTCGAGGGGGTGTCGTCCGCTCCATCCGTTCGTGATATCGAACGTCCTTCGCCCCGTCACGAGTGCGCCGACCGCCTCGAATGTCTCTTGCAGAAGCTCGGCGCTCTGCGACGATACCTTAAACGTCATCCCGCCACTCGGTACGACGTACTCTGTGTCGCCGCTCGAATACCAGTCGAAGAGCCGCATTCCGCCTTCGCCGAGCGGGTGCTCCGGCCCGTCGTTCGGAGCGGCGATGAAGCCGTCGAGGGACATCGTGAGTCCCGTCGCTACTTTGCCCATATCCATTCTCCTTTCGTTAGCTTGCTAGTTGCGTGCGGGTATCTGCTGCAGGGTCCAGCCGTTACCGTCTGGATCGCTGAAGGAGACGTACAGGACACCCCCGAGGTCCTGTACGTCTCCGACCTCCACCCCCCGTTCGGCGAGCTCGGCGCGCGCCGCCTCAATGTCCGGGACGACCAGGTGCAGACCCCGAACGGAACCCGGCGGCGTATCGACGATCCCGGTCCCTATCGCGATCGAGCAGGCCGACCCAGGGGGCGTGAGCTGGACGACTCGAAACTCGTCGCCGCCCCTGTAGTCGTGGTCCACGTCGAACCCGGCCTTCTCGGTGTAGAAGGCCTTCGCCCGGTCCACGTCGGAGACTGGGATCGGCACCAACTCGAGCTTCCATTCCATCGTGCGCCCTCCTTTAGTTTGGTGGTTCGGCATCGTCTGATCGGAGCATACGTCAATAGTCCTAAAATCTAACGAGTAAATTTTGTACAACACCTAGATAAGTGCTGGCCAGGACTTCCGATGATAAAATCTCGGACATGGTGACCATGCGCACGTACGATGATGGCTGTGCAGCGGCGCACGCCCTCGACCTGGTGGGTGAGCGCTGGGCGCTACTGGTCGTCCGGGAGTTGTTGCTAGGTCCGAAGCGTTTCACGGATTTGCGGGCAGGCCTGCCGGGGGCGAGCCCGAACGTGCTCGCCCAGCGTTTGCGCGAGCTCGAGGGGGCCGGGATCGTGCGACGGCGAAAGCTCCCCCCACCCGCGGCTTCCAGGGTATACGAGCTTACGGACTGGGGTATGGACCTTGAGCCAGTAATCGTCCAGCTCGGACGTTGGGGTGTACGCTCTCCTTCCAAGCCTCGCGACGCCGCGCTGGGCGTTGATTCCCTGATACTCTCCTTCCGGACGATGTTCGACCAGCGTGCCGCCGAAGGGCTCAAGGCTAGCTACGAGCTCAGGCTTGGCGAGGATCTCTTCCGCGCGGTGGTCACCGACGGCCGGTTGGAGATCGAGCGCGGAAGCGCGGTCCGGCCCGACGCGGCAATCGAGGCTGACGCGGCCACGCTGACCGCGCTGGTCTACGATAGCCACACACTCGCCGAGGCTCTTCGTTCCGGGAACGTCAGAATCGAGGGCGACGAGTCGGCGGTCGAGCGCTTTTTCACTCTTTTTCCTCTGCCCGAATCAGCTGCGCCCGCCGTCGAGGCGTAAAGTCTTCAATCCGTCCAGTCATGGCACCGCCCGACACCGTGCGAGGAAGATACTACTCCCGCTTGTACGTTTCGCGGCGGCTGAAGAGTAATAGGCCGGGCGGTTACACGGGGCGAAATCCGGTATGGTTTATGTGGCTCGGGATATTGGAGGTCCGGGCAAGCGGCGAACGGGGAAGAGTTTATGGGCGTTAAAGAGGGTTGGCGAGGGCGTTTCCATGAGGACTTCGAGGTTGGCGACGTATACCGTCATCCACTCGGGCGCACGGTAACGACCACGGACAATATCTGGTTCACGCTGCTCACCCAGAACACCGCGCCCATCCACTTCGACCATCACTACTCCGCCCAGACCGAGTTCGGGAAGCCTCTCGTAGACTCGACGTTCACCCTGGCGCTCGTCACGGGACAGAGCGTGACCGACGTCTCGCAGAACGTAATGGCGAACCTGGGGTGGGACGAGGTCCGTCTGCCCGCCCCCGCATTTGAGAGCGACACCATATATTCGCAGTCCGAAGTCCTGGAGAAGGGAGAGTCGAAGTCCCGTGAGAACGTCGGCATCGTTACGGTGAAGACCACCGGATACAACCAGGACGGAACGGTCGTCATCGTCTTCAAACGCACCCTCATGGTGTACAAGAAAGGCCACGCGCCGGAGATAGCGCGCCTCGGTCCCGACGCGGGCGCTGAAGATAGTTGAGAAGCCATCTTACCGGGGGTAGACGCGATGCTTGAGGCGAAAGTACACGACGATCTCAGACACGGCGTAAGAAAGGTCTGCGAGCAGTTCCCGGATAGTTATTGGCGCGAATTGGACCGGGAGCGGCGGTATCCCGAAGAGTTTGTCCGGGCGATGACCGAGGCCCGTTACCTTGCGGCCCTGATCCCGGAGGAGTACGGGGGTCTGGGGATGAACATCACCCAGGCCTCCATCATCCTCGAAGAGATCAACCGCTCCGGTGGCAACGCCCAGCCCGCCCACGCCCAGGTCTACACGATGGGTACCCTCCTCCGCCACGGTTCGGAGGCACAGAAAAACGAATACCTGCCGAGGATAGCCAGCGGTGAGCTGAGG
>JBBPZZ010000031.1:0-4646 GCA_038198445.1 Rubrobacterales bacterium | reverse complement strand
CGGCGGAGATTGCGGCCAACATCGAAGCTCTGAAGGACCAGGGCTCTGGCCCTTCAGAGGAGCTACAATTCACACAAGGGCTCTCATCGTGAGTGGTACAGAGAATGGGATCCGGTCACAGATACCAGCCTTTGTTCTCGTTTGCCCGAACTCTACCGTCCTACTATACCCCCGGCCCGTGTTGGAACACCGCTTTCGGAATCTCGCCGCAGTGACGGTACCCGAGAGGTCGCTCGATCATGCGCCAACCGTAAGACCTCCTGAGCGACATAAATATAATTGACTAAAGCAAGTTTTCGTTAGACAATAACAAGCATAAGGAGGAATCGAATGAAAAGAGACAGTTTCGAGGTGATGACGGACGATGTTCGGAGGTTCAATCGTTTCTTCACCCGGCGGATCGGGGTTCTGCGTGGAGGATTGCTGCACAGTCCCTATTCGCTTGCCGAGGCCCGCGTGCTGTTCGAGGTCGCAAACGATATGGACCTCAGCGCCACGGATCTCTCACGCGAGTTGGGCTTGGATCCTGGGTACCTTAGCCGTATCCTGAACCGCCTGGAGCAACAAGGCCTACTCGAAAAAGTCCGCTCGGACACCGATGGCCGGCGGCGGCTTCTCTCGCTCACTCCGGAGGGCAAAGACGCTTTCTCCCTGTTGGACGGCCGCTCACGCGAAGAAGCAGCTGAAATGCTCAACGGTCTCTCCGAGGGAGACCGGCAGCGTCTCCTCGAAGCCATGCGGACCATCGAAAGCATCCTCGACAAGGAATTCAAGTTCTCAGGACCCTTCTTCCTGCGCCAGCACGAGCCGGGCGACATGGGTTGGGTCGTCCACAGACACGGGGTTCTCTACGCTCGCGAGTACGGCTGGGACGAGAGCTTCGAGGCGCTAGTAGCCCGGATCGTCGCGGACTTCATCAACGGCTACGATCCGGCAAAGGAGCGGTGCTGGATCGCCGAGATGAACGGCGAGCGGGTAGGTTGCGTCTTCGTGGTGAAAGAGAGCGACAAGACCGCCAAGCTCAGGCTCTTGCTGGTCGAACCCACGGCGCGCGGTCTCGGTCTGGGCACCCGTCTCGTCGAAGAGTGCATCCGCTTCTCCCGGAGCCGCGGCTATGAGGCCCTCACGCTCTGGACCAACAACGGGCTCGACGCCGCCCGCCACATCTACCAGGAGCAAGGGTTCGAGCTCCTGGAGGAGAACGAGCACCACAGCTTCAGCCAGGACCTCATCGGACAGAACTGGAAACTGGAGCTCTAGACGTTCCGCCGCCCACGTATCCGTGCCATCGGAGATCGGCCCTTCCATGGGTCTCCAGCGGGATCCAGCATGCTACGTGCTATCTCGACCGAGGCGGCATCCACCATATGATCACTCCATTACCGGAAGTGTTCGCTTCCCTGTAAGCAGCAACTATCTTCTTCTCCCCGTCGCCCACCCTACTTGTTCAGCAAGGTTTCCACGGGCTCGCCACGCAGGGAGGCGTCGAGGACCTCCACCGGGTGGGCCATCGGGATACGGTCATGGCCCATCTTCTTCAGGCTGGACTGTATCTGGAGCATGCAGCCGGGGTTGGAGGTGACGATCATCTGCGCGCCGGTCTTTAAGATGTTGTTGGCCTTGCGGCGGCCCAACTCCTCGGCGGGCTCGGGCTCGACCATGTTGTAGATCCCCGCCGACCCGCAGCAGATCTCCGCCTCCCGTATCTCTTTTACGTCCATGCCCGGTATCTGCTTGAGGGTCTGGCGTGGCTGCTTGCGGATGCCCTGCGCGTGCGCCAGGTGGCAGGCGTCGTGGTAGGCCGCCGTGACCGGCAGAGGGTTCCGCTCCGCGACCGGACCAAGCTCCTGCAGGAACTCGGAGACGTCCCGGACCTGCGCGGAGAATGCCTTGGCACGCTCGGCGTACTCGGGGTCGTCGCGCAGGAGGTGGCCGTACTCCTTCATGGTGGAGCCGCAGCCCGCCGCGTTGACGACCACGTTGTCGAGGTTCAGCCCCTCGAAGGTGTCTATGGTCTTGCGGGCGAAGTCAAGCGACTCCTCCTCGCGCCCGGCGTGGGTGGATAGCGCGCCACAGCAGCCCTGCCTGGGGGCGACGATTTCGCAGCCCTCGGCGGCGAGAACACGCACGGTGGCGGCGTTTACCGGGGAGAAGAAGACGCGCTGCACGCAGCCGGTCAGGACCCCGACGCGGCGGCGCTTCTGGCCTACGGCCTCGGTGACTTCGGGGATCTTCTCTTGTTTAGGCAGGTCGGGGAGCAGCGCTTCCATCGCCCGCATCCGGGCGGGGATTCGCTGCATGATGCCGGCCTTACGGAGTTTGTCGCCGATTCCGAAACGCTGGTAGAGGCGCATCGGGGCGGCGATGGCGCGCAGGCGGTTCGGGTACGGGAAGAACTGGAAGATCATCTCGCGGAAAGCCTTGTCCTCCGGCGCCCGCTCGTAGCGGCGCTCGACCTGCCCCCGCGTCGCCTCTATTAGCTTGTCGTACTGCACGCCTGACGGACACGCCGTGACGCACGCCATGCACCCCAGGCACAGGTCGAAGTGACGGACCATCTGATCGTTTAGCGGCTCCTCGGTCAGACCCTTGTTCATGAGGTAGATACGCCCGCGCGGGGAGTCCATCTCCTCGCCGAAGAGGACGTAGGTCGGGCAGGTCGGCAGGCAGAACCCGCAGTGGACGCAGTCGTCTATGAGGTCTTTGTCCGGCGGGTGGTGGGCGTCGAAGGCGGGGAAGCTGACCTTCCCGGTCTCGCGCCTTCCGGCCCCGACGGTCGCCTCGGCGGCCAGCCCGCTCGCCTCGCCGACGCCCTGCCCTATGTCCTCCGGGCTACCGGCGCCTATGGCGTTAGCCATCGCCTGCTCGCGCGGCGTGCCTTCCGGGTTGCGCCTCTCGGTGGCGTCGGTCGCGCTATAGCGGTCCTCGCCACCTCTTCCGTTTCTGCCTTCGGCCACTAGATGCCTCCCAGGAATATGCCGGGGTTCATCAGGCCCCCCGGATCGAACTTATCCTTTACCCTGCGGGTCAGGCCGAGATAGTCTCCGCCCGCGCCCCACACGTCCATCCGCCGCTTGAACGACACCGGAGCCTCGCGCACGACGACGCTGCCGCCACGACGGACCCAGATCTCTCGCACCTCCTCGACGACCTCGGCCATGCTTTCTTCCGCGCCGGAGAGTCCGGCGAACGTTACGCCAGTCCCCGCATGGCCGGTGAAGCTCGCCTCTACGCCGTTGCGCCCCGAAGCGCCGAGCACGGAGTCCAGCACGCCGTCCAACTCGGCGGGCGGGGCGGAGATTTTGACCGCCACATCGTTATCCCCGGAGCCCGGCAGCGGGAGCGCCCCCAGGTTGTCCACCTCTTCGTCCGTCAGGGAGCGGACCTCGCCGAAGGGCTTGAGTAAAAACTCCGCCTTCTCAGCCTTCGCATCTATCCCGCCGGAGATGCTTTCTAGCAGGAGCGAGAGGAGTTTGCTCTCCTCGTTCCAGTGTAGCTCGATCGCCGTCGCCTCGACCTGCGAGTGGACGATAGCCTGGGCCGCTTCTCTCGCCGCCTGCGGACTCGAAAGCTCGACGGCCATTGTGCGGGCAGCCTCTGGCCGCGGGTGGAGACGGAAGTTGGCGGTGGCGATCACACCAAGCGTCCCCGTCGAACCCGTGAAGAGCTTCGACAAATCGTAGCCCGCCACGTTCTTGACGACCTTTCCGCCGGCCTTTGCGACCGTGCCGTCCGCAAGTACCACCGTGATTCCTATGATGACGTCGCGCACCGTCCCGTAGCGGTAGCGCCTCGGCCCCGACGAGTTGGCCGCCACGACGCCCCCGACGGTGGCCCCCGCATCGCTTTCGGGCGGGTCCAGGGCGAGCATCTGGTTGGCTTCCGCGAGCTTCTCTTGAAGGTCTGCGAACTTCACCCCGGCCTGGGTGCGTACTATCTGGTCGCCGGGGACGTGTTCTATGATCTCGTTCATCCGAACGGTGCTGAGGATGAGGTCCGCCGCGCGCGGCGGATTGCCCCAGCCCGTCTTCGTTCCCCCGCCGCGCGGCGAGACGGCGAGACCTTCGCGGCTCGCGAGCTTCATTACCTCGCTTATCTCCTCGACCGAACCCGGCTCGACGACCAACGAGGGCGTTACCCCGCCCACAACGTCTTCGGAGGAGGCTTCGCGGACGTTGTCCTCGCCGACTATGCTTTGCAGGTCCTCGACGTGCGCTTTCTTCGTATCCATTAGAAGTTCTCCGCGAGGCCGGCCTTCTGGACCGGGTGCATGTGGAACGGGCCGGGACGTTCGCCACAGAGACGCGGGGTTGGGAAGATCTTTCCGGGGTTACAGATCTGATGCGGGTCGAACGCGCACCTTAGTAGCTGCATGACGTTCATGTCGTCGGTGGTGAACATCTTGGGCATGTACTTTTTCTTGTCCTCCCCGATGCCGTGCTCGCCGGTGAGCGAACCCCCGTGCTCCAAACAAGTGAACACAATGTCTCCGGCAAGGTCCTCGGCTCTCTTGGCCTCGCCCTCGACGTTGCCGTCGTAGAGCACCAGCGGATGCAGGTTGCCGTCTCCGGCGTGGAAGACGTTGGCGACCCGGAGGCCGTACTTATTGCTGAGGTCGGAGATCTTCTTCAAGACCTTGCCGAGCT
>JBBPZZ010000030.1:0-4690 GCA_038198445.1 Rubrobacterales bacterium | reverse complement strand
CGCGGTTGGCTTCGAAGCCTCCGCGAAGCCCGGCGAGGAAGCCCCGGCGGTCGTCCTGAACCAGGTCCAGACCATCACTCGGGCCGGTGGATCGCTGGGCATTCCGGGCCTCTACGTCACCGGCGACCCCGGCGCGGCCGATCCGGAGGCGCAGGAGGGCACGCTTAAGATCCGGTTCGGACTCGGCTGGGCCAAGAGCCACGCTTTCTACACGGGCCAGTGCCCGGTCATGAAGTACAACAGCGGCCTGATGATGAGCATCCTGCACGACAAGGCCCAGATCGCCAAGGCGGTCAACGCCACGGTCATCAGCCTCGACGAAGCGCCGCAGGGTTACAAGGACTTCGACAAGGGCGCCGCCCAGAAGTTCGTACTCGACCCGCACGGCATGATCTCCGCCTAATCGTAGATCAAATGTAGCGGTACGCGAGGAGCCGGGGTTACCCCGGCTCCTCTTCTTGTCTGCAGAGCAAGCTACAAAATCCAACGGTTTATAGTTCACTGTCAAAACGCCACTCGAAATCGTCACTGTCATCTATCATGCGCTCAGAGTCAACTACTTGCTTGAGGCTATAACCGCCACATGGTCGAAACGGTAAAGAGCCCGGCGGAACAGAGGATTCTTCTGAGCAATGTTAGCTGGGAGACTTACGAGCGTCTGCTGGCGGATCACGAGAGCACCAGCGCGCCGCGCTTTGCCTTCGGTCGGGGAGGGTTGGAGATCAAAAGCCCGTCGCCGGAGCATGAAGCCTATAATCGCACCATAGCACTTCTTGTCGAACTGCTGGCCGAGGAGCTAGGCATAGACGTGTACGATCTCGGCTCGACGACCTTCAGACGCGCGGACCTGGAGCGCGGCTTCGAACCGGACTCCTGCTTATACATACAAAACGAGGAGCGGGTTCGCGGCAAGGGTCGCATAGACCTCGCTATAGACCCGCCGCCGGACCTGGTGATCGAGGTAGACATCACCAGCCCCTCGATAAACAAACTTTCCATCCACGCCCGGCTATAAGTCCCCGAGGTCTGGCGCTACGGCGGAGAGAAATTGGAGATCCTCAAGCTCGGGAACGACAGATAAGCCGAGGCTTCGGGGAGCGCCGTACTACCCTCTCTAACAAGCTCTGTTCTCACGAGCTTCGTCGAGAAGAGCAAAACCACGAAGCGCACGGTCTGGCTAAAGGCGGTGCGCGAGTGGGCGCGAGGAGCCTCCAGCAACCTCGCTCAAGCGCCGCGTCTGGCCTGGTAGCCGATCTCTTGAAGCTGGGCGAGCAGCCTCAGTTCCGCCGCCTCCTCGTCTCCACCGACGTACTTTAGAGGCACGCTCATCGTCTGTTCCTCGGAGAGGCCGCCGAAGTGGATGACTATGCTCTCGCCATCCCGCGTCACGGTGGCCATCGGGTAGCGGGAGACAGGCGGTAGCCCCGTAAGCCTCAGCATGGTCGCCAGCCTCGTATGATCATGTAAGCATATTAACATGCTAGTGCTGGTACACTCCGCCTTATACCTAAAACGCAAAACGGAGAGGCGGATGCTGGAGAAGGCAACAGGCAAACCACGTCGGGGCAGCAAGACGAAGACGCGGGTACGAGTGTTCGAGGACGGCCGGATGCGCGTGCGGCCGGATTCTTTGGCGACCGAGGAGCCGATGGAGATCCGTCTGGTCTCCGGTGGCGCGAAGCAGACCGTCGCGGTCACGATGCGGACGCCCGGCGCGGACTTCGAGCTTGCGGCCGGGTTCCTCTATGGCGAAGGCATCATCTCCTCCGCCGACGAAATACTGAAGATCAGCTACTGCGTGGACTCGGACGTAAGCGTCGAGCAACAGTACAACATCGTGAACGTAGAGTTACGAAGTGGGCGCGACTACGACCTGCGTCCGCTGGAGCGGCACTTCTACACCACGAGCGCCTGCGGCGTCTGCGGCAAGGCGAGCCTGGAACAGTTGGAGTTGCGCGGCTGCCCGGTTATTCCACCGGGGCCGGAAGTATCCGCGGAAACGATCTACTCGCTGCCGGAAAAACTCCGGGAGGGACAGGGCCTCTTCGACGCCACGGGCGGCCTGCACGCGGCGGCGCTCTTCGACGCGGACGGAAAACTGCTCGCGCTGCGGGAGGACGTTGGACGTCACAACGCGACCGATAAGCTAGTCGGGTGGGCATTGTTAGAAGGAAAACTGCCGCTAAACGAGCACGTCGTCATGGTTAGCGGACGCAGCAGCTTCGAGATACTTCAGAAATGCCTCACAGCGGGAGTTCCGATCGTCTGCGCCATCTCCGCGCCGAGCAGCCTCGCCGTTGACGTGGCCCGGCAGTTCAACATCACGCTCGTGGGGTTCTTGCGAAATAGTCGCTTTAACGTATATAGTGCGTCGGAGAGAGTTTGTCTATAGGGTCCAACGGGGATGGAGTCGTGGGCCGGTGGAGGTGAGAGGGAGAGTACGGGTCCGAGGGTAACGACACGCAAGATGAGCCTTGTTCTGTTTTTGGGGAAAGGAGAGATTAATGGCGAGTCAGGTAGCGAGTCCGGGTGCTTCAAACCGGAACACCATCGCGGTGGCAGGGGTGGTGATGCAAGTAGCTCTCGGGGCGGTCTACGCCTGGAGCGTATTTCAGATACCGCTAGAGGAGCATTTCGGGGCGTCGTCCTCGGCGATCAAGCTAACGTTCAGCATAACGATCCTGACGCTCGGGGTGGCCGCGTTTTTCGGCGGCCTGTGGATGCGCGCGGCTGGCCCCCGCGTCGTGGCGATAGCGGCAGGTATCTTCTACGGCGGCGGGGTGTTACTGGCCAGCCTCACCAGCGGCAGCCTCTTCCTGCTCTACATCACATACGGGCTTCTGGGCGGCATCGGGATCGGGCTGGGCTACATAGTGCCGGTCGCCACGCTCATCAAGTGGTTCCCGGATAAGCGGGGCTTCATAACCGGTGTCGCCGTGGCCGGTTTCGGCGCCGGCGCCCTGGTGACGACCATCATCGCGCGCGTCATACTAGCCGCGGGCATCGGGGTGTTCCCGACCTTCGCCATACTCGGCATCATCTACCTGATCGCGGTAGTCGGCGCGGCGCTGTACATGAGGAACCCGCCGGAGGGCTGGAATCCAGGCGGGGCTCAACAGGCGAGCGCCGGGTCCGGCGAGTCCGGCGAGACCTATGAGATCCGCGGCGCCTTGCGAACGTGGCAGTGGTACGCCCTGTGGGCTCTGCTCTTCCTCAACGTCACCGCGGGAATCTCCATCATCTCCGAGGCCTCTCCGATGGCCCAGGAGATAACCGGCGTGGGACCAAACATAGCGGCGGGCCTGGTCATTATCATCTCGGTGAGCAACGCCGTGGGACGTTTCCTGTGGGCCTGGTTCTCGGACGCGATCGGCCGCAAGTGGGTCTTCCTGACGATGTTCGTTCTGCAGGCCGTCCTGTTCTTACTGCTGCCGGTGATCGGGGTGTACTTCCTGCTCGCCTTAGTTTCCTTTGTTATCGTCTCTTGCTACGGCGGAGGCTTCGGAACCATGCCGTCCTTCGCCGCCGACTACTTCGGCTCGCGGGACGTGGGGACGATCTACGGCTTGATGTTGACCGCCTGGGGCTTCGGTGGCGTGTTGGGGCCGCTCTTGATCTCGCGCATCATCGACGCTACCGATAGCTACACCCTGGCCTTCTACATTATCGCGTTCATCATGATCGGCAGCGCGGTCTTCACCTTCTTCGTCCGGCCGCCGAGGTCGGAGGCGAGGGCAGGCCGGGCTCAAGGCGCACGCGTAAACTGAGCCGCGAATTTCGGAGGTAGTACGGCTACCGGGATGGAGGGGAGAAAGGAAGAATGTTCTGGGGAGTGTGAGCAGAATACAAGCAACTCACGTTATTCTACAAACAAGGGGAAAAGGAGGCATTCGTGAGCGAAGCTAACTTACGCGAAGACGATGTTCGCAGGATCATACAGGACGAGGCGCAAGGCGCGGGGGAGACGGCGGACCCTGGAATAGCAGACCCCGCGCCTCTCGGTCTTGCGGCCTTCGCGCTTACAACCTTTCTGTTGAGCCTGTTCAACGCGGGACTTCTGAGCGGAGACGGCGAACCGATCGTCTTCTCGCTGGCGCTCTTCTACGGCGGGCTCGCGCAATTCGCGGCGGGCATGTGGGAGTTCAAGAACAAGAACACCTTCGGGGCCATGGCGTTCACCTCCTATGGAGCTTTCTGGCTCGCGTTCTGGGGCCTGCAACAGTTCTACGCGAGCAAAATACCCGAGGCGCAACTAGGCGTCGCCGTCGGCTGGTTCCTGATCGCCTGGGGCATCTTCACGGCGTACATGTGGATCGGCTCTTTCAAGGTCAATACGGCCGTGATGATAGTGTTCTTGCTCTTGACCACGACGTTCTTCTTGCTGGGGATTGGAGACCTGGCGGGGATTGAAGCCATCAGCTACCTCGGTGGTTACGTCGGCATCGCAACGGCGATCGCCGCGTGGTACGCCTCGGCGGCCGGCGTCATCAACACCAACTTCGGTCGGACAGTCTTGCCGGTCGGAGCGCCCATCTAGATCAGATTGGGTACAAACTAACAGGGGATGGCTGCAAGCTCCATCCCCTGTTAGCCCACACTCTGGTGGCTCAGGTGGCGAGGTTGAGCTGTTCTTCCTCTTCTTGCTCCGGCACGTACCCGGAGCCGGTTGCCTTGATGTCTTTTATGTCTT
>JBBPZZ010000029.1:0-25073 GCA_038198445.1 Rubrobacterales bacterium | reverse complement strand
TTGTACGCTCCGACGACCAGGACTATTCCGGCCGCCGTCAAGAGTAGAGCGGCGAGGCGCGGCAGGCTCAGGTTCTCCTTCAGGAAAATACGGGCCAGAATGACCACGAAAGCCGGGGAGCTGTAGAGTAGGATAGCCGCCGTGCCCACGGGACTCTCTCGCAGAGTGTAGAAGTAGAGTGAGTAGAACGCGCCGATGGAGACCGCCCCAAGGGGAATGAGATACAGTAAATCCCGGAGACTCACTTTCAACTTTCTCGTCCGCCGCGTCAGCACTACGAAACCCAGCATTATTAGAAAACCGCCTCCGGCCCGCACCGCGACTAGCGACTCGAACGAGACGCCATCAGCATAGAGGCTCTTGGCGAAGAACCCCAGCGTTCCCCAGATCGAAGCCGCCAACACCACGGCGAACACGCCGAGGAGACGGTTCTTGCCGGAACGACCATGTGCGCCGCTTATTGGGGGGCCTCTGGACGAGATGGTTTGCAGATCTTTACGATTGGTTTATGGTTTTTCATGCTTTGACCTAGAATACGTTATTTGCAGCCGCAGGGTGAAAAGCGTAGTTTAATCTCCGCCGAACGACGAAAGGAAAGCCCTGAAGAAAGAGTCACCAGAGAGCGTCTCAGCGCCACGAGGCGCGGTAGCAACCCGTTTGTCCAGGACTCCGAGCGCGCGGGTGGTGCTTGCCGGTGTCCTGTCTCTGATATTGCTCGGTCCACTAAGAGGTCTCTTCGACGCTGTTCCTCTCGTCCTGTTCCTTGCCACTCTGGTTTTGTTCATGGCGCCGGGGATGCTCATCTGTTTTTGGTTCTTGCGCGAGTATGTTTCGGGAGCGATCCTGGTTCCGGTTTCGTTCGCGATCGGCACCGGGCTATTCGGTCTTCTGGGTGTTCCTTTTCTAATAACGCACCAGACTCTGAATTTGTACGTCTGGACCTCTGGCTCCATGGTGGCCGCTTTCCTGATAGCGGGCGCGTTCGTGGCGCTGCGGCGCGAACGGCTGGTGGATAGCAAGCACGCTCCGGCTGATGTTCTCGCCTTCTCGCTCTGGGTTCCGTTTCTGCTTATGAGCGGAGCTTTGGCCCTGGTGTCCAGGATCAAAGTCCCGAGCATCTACGACGATATGTGGATCTATCTGGCATACGTGCGGGATTTTATGGGCTCCGGCAGGCTCGCCGTCCAGGAACCGTATTTCGGCCAGAGCACCGGCGTTTCGCGAGCGGAGATCAACGGCTGGCTGCTGGAGCACGCCGCCCTCTCCCAGGTCTCCGGCATAGACCCGGTAAAGCTCGTGCTCTGGTACCTGAACCCGACGCTGGTGATCGTCTCCATGCTTGCTTTCTACGGCCTGGCCCGGACTCTCTTTAAGAGCGAAGCGGCCGCCCTTCTCGCCGGATGCCTGTACGCGCTTTTCTTCCTCGCGCAGATGAGCCCTTCGATCCTGCCGTTCGGCGGAGAGTTCGTCGCCCGGCTCGCGGAAGACAAGTTCGCCACCAAGTACATCTTCCTGCCCGTCGCGCTCACCACCGCCGTCGCTTTCCTACAGAGCCGGAAGTTCCGGTGGGTGGCGCTCTTCGCCTTTATGTGCTGGTCCGCTGTGGCGGTACATCCCGTCGGGTTGGCGATAATCGGCCTCTCGATGGCCGGGTTCGGCATCCTCTACCTGGCGGTGAACTGGCGCGAGCGGGACGCCTGGATAAAGATAGCGAGCCTGGGCCTCTCGGGCCTGACCGTACTCGTTCTCCCGCTACTGTACGTCCTGACGACAGGAGAGTCGCTCGCGGAACTGCTCAAAAACGCCGACATCAACTCCGGCGACCCGGACATCCTGGCGAACATGGTCTTCGTCAAGTCTTACAGGAAGGAGATCTTCGAGCTTGGCGGCGGGCTGTTCATCATGCACCCTTCGCTGCTCTTGAACCCGGCCATACTGGTGGGGTTCGTGCCAGGAATCCCATTTCTACTCTGGCGGCTGAAGAGCCTTGCGGCCCAGTTGCTGCTCGGGACGCTGATGCTCATAACGATAGTTTGTTACGTACCCCAGATCTCGACATTCGTCGGGAACAACATCGTCATCCCAGGACAGCTATGGCGCCTGGCGTGGCCCATACCGCTCGCCGCCCTGCTTACCGTTGGTTGGATGGTCTGGGAGGGCATGGTGTTCTTGAGACGCGGACCTGACGACAACCTAGCTCGGTTCCTGCCGGTGGCGCTGGTGACGCTTCTGATGGTGGCAGCGGCCCCGACGGCCGTGGTGGGGGCGCAAGAGATCTACCATTCCAACAGGGTCCCGCCGAAGGACGAGGCTCTGGGCTTCGATACTATTTTCGGCTGGATGAGGGATAACATACATAAGACCAGCATCGTGCTCGCCCCGGACGCGGAGAACACCGTGATCCCGGCGTACTCCGCCCAGGCGAACGTGGTCAGCCGCAGGGGCGAGTTGGTCTTGAGCGTTCTGCCCGCCCTGGAGCGGCGCGCGCCCGGAAAGATCGACGTTCCACAGGGCTCCCTGGACGTGCGGACGTTCTACGCATCACCCGAGGTCGGTGAGAAGAAGATAGAGCTAATGCGGAAGTACAAGGCGGACTACGTCATGACGCTCGCGGGCTCGCCTCTCGACGAACATCTAAAGCGCGTGAAGGGGATCACCACCGTCAACACTCCGGGAGAACGCTACGCCCTGTACGCTGTGGACCTCCACGGGCTCGGCGTCCAAAAATAGGAGGGGTTCGCCCTACCGTGGTTGCTTCGCGAGCTTCATGGGAGCCAGGATGATGACGTCCTTATTGTCGAAAACTGTATGGTAGAGGTCCGGCCGGTTACGGAATAGCCGCCAGCGGACGCCTGGATAGTCTTTCGAGAGCACGATATAGCGGATGTCGTACTCTTTGAGGACCCGTCTCGTGCGGTTCCTGTTCTCCGGGTGATGGAGCACCCACTGCGCGTCCCACAGCGGCTTGTCTCCCGAGGGAGGAACGGCCCTGGCGAGCCGTATCCGGTTCTGGGTGAAAGACTGCAGGCCCGTATAACCACCCATCGCGAGTATCGCGCGGTTGGTGATGTTGTCCAGATAGGGAGGCGTCACGATGTTGCCGCCGGTGTTGTGCTTCCCGAGCCACTCTCCAGCGGCCGCGAGTTGCGGGGTCATGACGGATCTGTGGGTGGGGGTGAGGGCGTTGCCGAGGTTGTGGCCTACTTGAAGGCCCACGAGCAGGACCATCACGGTTGCCGCGACTACCCTGGCCGGCCTTAGGAACCCCGGCGGAGACCCGGCCGCCGAACGCAGGATGGAAACTACCGCGAAGGCGGCAAAGAGGGTTAGTGGCATGCCTATGTCGCGCTCGAAACGCTCTGGGAAACCGCTCAAAGCCGTGCGGCTGCCTACGAAAAGCAGGATGAGCCATAGGAACAGGGTGATCTTTGCGAGCTTCGATGGGACGTCCGCGCGCTTCATCCCCACGAGTAGTAGCAGCGCCCCGAAGATCCCCAGCCACAGAACCGGGTGCGTGATCGATACGACCAGGTGTTTGAGCCCTGGCGGATACTGGCTGCCTATAGCCATCTTCACGGCCTTGCCACCAACACCGGTCCTCGAATGGTCCAGAAGTCCGAGGACGAGGCGCGGCAGGTTGTAGGTGTCCCAGGCGTAGACGATGGAGAGCAGTCCCAGGAGCATCAGCGAAAGTAGCAGCGTTACGCCGGTCTTCCATCTCCAGAGCAGGAGGTAAGGCAGAAAAACCAGCGCAACCAGTCCCAGAAGCACCGCCTCGTAAAGGCTCGCCACGGGATGATAGAGCACGACGGAAGAGCCGAGCAGCGCCATGAGCAGGCCGGTCCGGATCGAAGGCGAGCTGTAGACACTAACCAGGGCCGCTATAAACAGAACTAGCAGGAACTGCGCCGAGACCAGGTTTGGGTAGCGGGCTTCGAGGATGTTGAGATAAGCGCTGTTTAGAACAAGCCCGCTGAAAGCGGCAGCAGCCACGCCGCACTCCCAGCCCCACAACCGCCGCGCGACCGTGTAGCAGGCAAGGGGCGGTAGCAAGAGCAAAGCGGGGGCGAGCGCCGGAAACAGATCTACGGGCTCCAGTCCGCTCAGGCGGGAGAGGACCGCGTCGAAAGCGTGAAGCCCTGGAGGATAGATCAGGTAAGACTCGACAGAGCCTTTGGTTAGCATCATGTTCGCCATGACGGCGTGGTTGTATTGGTCTCCGCCACGAAGGTAAGGCCAGTCGTAGAGGACTGGTCCCACGTAACTTCGGAAAAGCACCAATAGCAATATTGCCGGCAACAGGAAACGCCGCATCACCGGCCATTGCGTCGCCTCGGATGCATCTTCGAGCGGATCGGGCGAGGCGACTTGTCTGGACTCCACCAGCCAGACGACTCCCGCCAGAAACACGAACAAGAAAATAGGTAAGAGTACCCAGGAGCCCACCAGGATCACCGGGAATACGGACAGCGCGAGCACGAGAGCCGCCGCGAGCAGGGCCGAAGACAGGCCACCGAGGTTGGCAGGCGGCCTTTCGATGGGTGTGACGCGCCCTTTTCCTGGGCCGAACCTCAGATACGCGGCGAGTCCCGCCAGGAACACGAGCAGCACGCATGAGATGGCGGAGAGCGAAGTGACGCCCATGCCCATGAGACGGGCGGGGATGAGGACGGTGGCCGAGACCAGCGTCATGGAGATCGCCACCGCATAGGTGAACCGTTCGGCGAGGTCGGCTGAGGGCCTTAGCAACCTGGACCAGAAGTATCCCGGCGCGACACCGGCCATCAGGGCCGCGAGCAGGGCTTGAATGAGGTGCGGGATCACGCGGCACGCTCCGAGGCGCGGGTGCTACGGTAGGCGATAGCGTTCAAGACTCGTCCGGTCCTGTAATTTACCGTCACGCCGATCCTCTGTATGTAGACGGTCAACAATTGGAATGTTAGCAGGGTTGACGAGGGAGTTGGACATGTATCCTCCCGGAGCGTCCAGGATACGGAGTCGACACGGTGGACCAACCGGGCCTCGCCGCGTGTCTAATGCCGGTCGAGCTTGCGAGCGACCTCGCCGAGCCCGATGCGGTAGCAGATGGAACGCCCGTGCGGGCAGGTGGCTGGGAGGCGGCTGGTGAGCCAGTTTCTTATCAGCTCCTCCATCTCCGGTTGGGAAAGTCTGTCGCCCATCTTGACCGCGGAGTGGCACGCGATGGTGGCGAGGATGCGGTCCTCCCTGGCGTGGCCGGATCCTGTACCAGAGATCGCCGCCAGAGCCTCCTTGAACGCCCCGGCCACGTCCCTCTCCGCCAGGGTGGAGATGACGGCCGTCACCCGCATCGAACGCGGCCCGAAGGGCTCGGCCTCGAAGCCGTAGACGGAGAGCTCTTCGAGGCTGCCCGCGGCAAGCTCGGACTCGCTCGAAGACAGGTCCACGACCTCCGGGACGAGCAGGCTCTGCACCGTGGCCGGACTATCAGAATCGTTGAGGCGATCCAGTATCGCCCGCTCGTGGGCGACGTGCTGGTCCACTATCCACAAAGCCTCCGGCTCCTCGATAAGGATGTAGCCCGCTCCGAGCTGTCCGATGACCCGCAGGTCTTCGAGCGGTGGCAGCGCGCCCCGCTCCGGGGGCTCCACGGAAGGCTGAGGCGACTCTACCGGAAGCTCCGTGAGAGGTCTCGAAGCCTCGGAGATGCGCTCCCGCGCCTCTCGCAAGTTCCGGGCTGACGACGCGGGATATACGGGCTGCGCCTCCTCCACGCGGGAAGCGTAATCTCGCGGCAGTACGGCGCCCGGCGCGGAGAAGCGCTCCTGGGTGAAGGCGCGCTCGGAATGCCGGGGGGAAGCGTTGGGAGCTGGAGGGCGCCACTCGATAGCTCCGCGAACGGCGGAGGCCACGGCGGCGCGGGCGGCCCGTTCCTCGGAGAAGCGGACTATCTGCTTGGTTGGATGGACGTTTACGTCCACGCGGTGGGGATCCACGGTTATCTCCAGCGCCGCGGGCGGGTATCGTCCCGATGGCACCGTGGCCCGGTAGGCATCGTCGAGGCCGCGCTGGAGGTTGTCGGCCCGGACCCAGCGGCCGTTCACCGAGAGCGTCTGGTGGGCGCGGCTGCCCTCGGTCACGCTCGGGAGGGCTGCATATCCGGAGATCCTGAACGCCCCCGACTCGTACTCGACCTTCCGCATCGCGCGGGCTTTTGCCACGCCCTGTATCTGGGCCAGCCGCTCTAGGAGATCACCGGCGGCGGGTAGAGACAGATAATCGCGGTTCTTCTCGGTCAGGCGGAAGGCAATCTCCGGGTGAGAGATCGCTACGTGCGTCAGGATCTCCAGTATCGCCGCCCGTTCCGCCCGCGAGCCTTTCAGAAATGCCCTGCGCGCCGGGACGTTGTAGAAGATGCGGTCCACCAGGATGGTCGTGCCTGTCGGGTGCGAGGCGGGGGAGACTTCGGCGTCCTCGCCGCCGTTTACTACTACCTTCGTTCCAGCGCCTTCGCCGGTCGAGGTCGTCAGGGAGAAGGCGGAGACGCTCGCTATAGAGGGTAGGGCCTCGCCCCGGAATCCCAAGGTGGTGACGGATTCGATGTCTTTGACCGCCTGGATCTTACTGGTCGCGTGACGCAGCACCGAGACCCGGGCATCGTCCGGGCTCAGCCCGGACCCATCGTCGCGCACCAGGATATGCGAGGTCCCGCCCTCGCCCAACTCCACCTCTATCCGGCGGGCGCCGGCGTCCAGGGAGTTCTCGACCAGTTCCTTGACCACGGAGGCCGGGCGTTCGACGACTTCTCCGGCGGCCACCTGCTGGGCGACGCGCGGGTCCAGAATCTTGATGTTCATGAAAGTTCCATCATGGGCTAAGAGCATTGTACAATCGGGAGCCGGTTTTCCCACGGACGAGGCTACGGGCGAGGTCGGGGAGGGAAGTGTAGAATTGGCGGCTATGCACGAATTGGATGAGACAAGACGGGATGAGGCCGGGCAGCTTCCGATGGAAGAGGTCGGCCTGCTGGTGGACCTCTTGAAGGAGAGCGGGCTCGGAGAGATCCAGGTCCGGCGCGGCGAACTTGAGATTACCGTCAAGGCGAAGCCGGAGACGCTAGCTCCCCAGTACGTACCCGGCGCCTCGGAACAAAAGCCCGCGCCATCCGCTGTCGACCTGGATGCCGCGGGAGTTGCGCCCGAGATGAATGGGTTGCACGCGGTACGTTCGCCGGTCGTCGGTACGTTCTACCGGGCGGCGACTCCAGGGGGAGATTACTACGTCGACGTGGGTGACAAGGTATCCACGGGACAGACGCTGTGCATCGTCGAGGCGATGAAGCTGATGAACGAGATCCCCTCGGACATCTCGGGCGAGGTCGTGGAGATCGCCGCCGAAAACTCCGAAGGTGTCGAGTACGACCAACCGCTCTTCTATCTGCGTCCCGAAGAGTAAGGTTTTCGAAGCTTGATCGGCAAGGTCCTCGTAGCGAATCGGGGAGAGATAGCTCTACGCGTCGTCCGGGCCTGCCGGGAACTCGGGATACGCAGCGTGGCTGTCTACTCGACCGCCGACGCCGACTCCCTCCACTGCGCTCTGGCCGACGAGGCCATTTGCATAGGCCCGCCCCCCGCTTCGAGCAGCTACCTGAACATCCCCTCGATAATCTCCGCCGCCGAGCTTACCGGCGCGGACGCCATCCACCCCGGCTATGGTTTTCTGGCGGAGAACGCCCGCTTCGCCGAGATATGCGAGCGTGTCGGGATAAAGTTCGTAGGCCCCGCCTCGCGCACGATAGCCCGCATGGGCGACAAGACCGTCGCCCGCATGGCTGCCGCTGAAGCCGGCGTTCCGATAACCCCCGGCTCCGACGGCCTCTGCGAGAGTGCCGCGGAGGTAAAGCGAGTCGGCGCGGAGATCGGCTACCCGCTCGTCATAAAGGCGAGCGCCGGCGGCGGGGGCAAGGGTATGCGCGTGGTGGAGAGAGAGGCCGAAGTATACGACGCCTACCTCTCCGCCAGCCGCGAGGCCGGGGCGAGCTTCGGCGATGGTTCCGTCTACGTGGAGCGCTACCTGGAGAAGTTACGTCACGTCGAGGTTCAGGTACTCGCCGACGCCCACGGTGGAGGAGCAATCTTCCCCGAGAGGGATTGCTCCATCCAGCGCCGCTACCAGAAGCTTCTCGAAGAATCTCCCGCTCCGGGTCTTCCCGAAGAAGCCCGCCAGGGCATGATGGGCGCCGCGACCGCTCTCGTCGACTCCCTGGACTACGAAGGGGCGGGGACGGTAGAGTTCGTCTACTCGGATGGGGAGTTCTACTTCATCGAGATGAACACCCGGCTCCAGGTGGAGCATCCGGTAACGGAGATGGTAACCGGCACGGACATCGTGGCCGAACAGCTTCGCATCGCCTCCGGCGAGCGGCTGGAAGCGCCGGAGAGGGTGACGCTCCCCGACGGGCACGCCATGGAGTTCAGGATCAACGCCGAGGACCCCCGGCGGAACTTCCTGCCGCAGGCCGGGCTCGTCGAGTTCTACAACCCGCCCGGCGGTCCCGGAGTGAGGGTCGATTCGCACCTCTACGCGGGATACAGGGTCCCGCCGCACTACGACTCGCTGCTCGCGAAGCTCATCGTCTTCGCCGCCGACAGGGAGTCCGCCATCCGGCGCGGGGCGCGGGCGCTGGACGAGTTCGCCATCCTGGGCCTCGAAACGACGCTGCCGCTGCATCTGGCGATCCTCGAAGACGAGGAGTTCATGAGGGGCGGAATACCGACGAGCTTCCTGGCGGAGAGGGAGCTCTCGGACGAGAGTGGTCCGTTAAGGTTCGCGGCGAGCGGCGCGCCCTCCGGCTAGAGAGTCGGCCCGCGCCGCGGCTTCGGGGCCGTGATCACTCATCGCTGGCCTCTGACGTGCTATCTTTATCGTCTGATTCCGTTGATCGAGGGAGTACCTTGGCAGAAGACGCCGCCCACGAGGGTGAGAAAAAAGAGCGCCTGACCTTTGGCGGCATGGCGCGTTGGGGAGGGTTAGATCTCTTCGGCCCGACCTACATGAGCGTGGCGTACCGGAAAAAGGGGGAGATCTTCGTCCAGATCGAACCTTCCAACCTGTGGCGTCCCGACAACCCCGCAGCGCTCCGCATTACGCGCCTGCCCATCATCCGCTCGGTCTTCTTCTGGGCGCGGCTGCTGGCGCAGGTGGTCGGTTCGATCTGGACGCTCGTCTTCTTCGCTGGCTCGATAGCCGTCCTCTGGCTTTTCGTGCGCCTGATGGACATCGGAAGTGGAATTAGCACTCTGGGCGGGCTCTTCGGCTTCTTCGCCGCGTTCCCCATCCTGCCGCTCATGGCCGTGTTCTTCGCCTCGATGAAGCTAACCTCCATAGGGCGCTACCACGGCGCCGAACACAAGGCCGTCGCCGCCTACGAGAAATACGGCGAGGTAACACTAGAAAACGCCCGCCGGAGCAGCCGCATCCATCCCCGCTGCGGCACCAACATCCTCTCCTACATAATCCTCGCGGCCCTCATCGACCCGCTTATAAATGGCTGGTGGTACGCCATAGCGCAGTTCATACTCATCTCCGAAGCCTGGTTTATCTTCGGCCAGACCCGCGCCTCTATCGCCATTGGAAACTTCCTCCAGCGCTACTTCACCACCTCCGAACCGAACCGGAGCGAACTCGAAGTCGCGGTCGAGTCGATGAAGCAGTTGCTAAAGGCCGAGCAGGGCGAGCGCCCGGCTGGGGGAGAGTCCCTAATACGGGTTCCCGCCAGGTACTAGCGACCCTAATTTGGCTGGCGGCTCGGCCGGATTAGCATCTCGTTTACGCTGACTCTTTGGGGTTGCGTGACGCAGTAGGCTATGGCGCTCGCTATGTCCTCGGCCTGGAGGATCTCTATGCCGGCGAACCGGCTCATACCCTGCTGGGCTTCCTCGTCGGTTATGTGGGTCGAAAGCTCCGTGGAGACCGCGCCGGGTTCGATGACCGTCACCCGGATGTCGTCTTCCAGTAGCTCCATCCGCAGGCCTTCGGAGATTGCGTTTACGGCCCACTTCGTCCCGGAGTAGACGCCGCCGGTCTCGCGGACTTTGCGTCCGGCGACGCTGGAGATGTTGACGATGTGGCCGCTACCCTGACGCTTCATTACCTCGACGGCGGCGTCGGTGGCGTAGAGCAGGCCGAGGACGTTCACGTCGAACATCTGGCGCCACTCGTCGGAGAGGCCGCGCTCTATGCGGGAGAGAAGCATGACGCCCGCGTTGTTCACCAGGATGTCCACGCTCCCGAACTCTTGCTCGGCGCGCTGGATCAGGTCGTGCGCCTGCTCCTCGTTGGTGACGTCGCACTCCACGGCGAGGACTTTACCGCCGCTGCCCTCAATACGCTGTTTGAGGTCCTCTAGCCGGTCCTCCCGGCGCGCCGCGACTACGACCGAGGCGCCCTCCGAGGCCAGCGCCTCCGCCGTCGCTTCCCCGATACCGCTCGATGCTCCAGTGACTACCGCGACCTTGCCGTCGAGCTTCGCCATGCAAAGACCTTTCTATTCGTATCCAACGCCGGAAGAGTATATTAGCCTTCTACGAGATCCGTGTTCGCCTCGGTTGGGGTGGTGATCCTGAGGTACGCGAGTGTCCAGTACGAGTGTCCGAAAGTGCCCGCGGCGGCCGAGGCCACGATAAAGAGCGTTATCAGGATCAGGCCGGCCACTATGCCGGTCACGATGGCGGCGGCGGTGTACTCCGCGAAGATCAGCGCGATGGTCGGGGCGAAGAGGACGAGGCCCACCAGAAGGGCGGCGATGAGGAGCGAGATCCCTATGGCTATCGTCAACCCGAGGTTTATGAGCCAGACGAGCAGGCTCCTGCCGAGGTTGGTCCGGAAGATCCTGTAGCCATTCCCCACGGAGCTGACGACGTGCGCTCCGCGAACCGCGATCTCCCGCAGGGCGTACTGCCCTATTATGCTCAGGATGATGAAGACGACGATCAACACCAGTATCCCCACCAAACCCGCCAGTATCGCGACGCCGATCCGCGCTCCTGTTGACTCCGTGAGGGCGAACGTGCCGCCGATAAGAATAGCGACCGGCGCTCCTATGACGACCAGGAGTCCGAGGCTAATGAGAAAGAACAGAACGTAATATATGAGCACGCGCCAGAAGTTCCTGAGCCCCGCCCGCCAGGTAGTAGAGAACCGGCGCGTTTCGCCCCGGTCTACAGCGGCCACGCTCTCCGCCAGGGCGCCCTGGGAGATAATCTTGAGGACGATGACGACGAGCACGATCAGGAGCGCCAGCGCGATGAGCCCCACGATCAGCGCCACGTTATCCAAAATTCCTTGTCCTATCTGGGCGGTAGACAGCGAAAAGCTCGACTGGTTGAAATTGTCGGGGTTGAACTCACTATTGCTAGAGGGGATGTTGCCGCCGAGGTTCGAGGTCGCGCCGCCGACGAAGAAACCGAAGAACCACAGAAACTTGTTGCGCCAGGTGATCCGGAAGGCGTCTCTTATGAGGTCCCCGTAGCTCATGGCGACAACACCCACGTATCTTTCATCTTGCCTCCGCTGGATATGTTGACGATATGCTTGCCCGGCGCGGCGACCCGGCTCAGAGAACCCGGCACCATCTCGACTACGTGAAGGTCTTCCGGGTCGGGGGCGAGCACGAGCATCCGGTAGTCGGCGAAGGAGTCTCGCAGCAGGAAGTCGTCTCCAGCTTCGCTGGTTTCGCAGAGGACGTGGGTCGAGAAGTCGATCATCTCCTGGGCGATGAACTCGATGGGATTGTTCTCAACCATCTTCCGGAACTTCTCGATGGTCTCTTTCGACTCCTCCGGCCCGATCATGACCTCTTTGCCGCCGTAGCCGCCCCGGCTCTTGACGACCAGCTCGTCGAAGTGGTCCATGACGTAGCGCCGATCCTCCTCGACCGCGAGCGACCAAGTCCGGGCGTTCTCTATCATCGGCTCTTCTCCGAGATAACTCCGAACCATCTCCGGAACGAACGCGCCCACGCCCTTGTCATCTATGATCTCTGAGTTCGGCGCGAAGAGGATGTGGACCTTGCCCTCGACGTGGCACTCCAGCAACCCTGGAACCTCGGCGTAGAGCCTGTCTTCGTCTACCCGCTCGTAGATCACATCTATGCGGCGGCCCGTTGGATCGTGGAGGAGGTAGCCGCTTTTATCTACACGCAACTCGCTGGTCTCGGCCAGGACGGCGTTCATCTCCGCAGCGTAGATGTTATGGTCGAGGTAGAACTGATCCGTCGGACCGCTTGAGACGACGGCGAGCGTGGCGTCGGGGCCTTTCGGAGAGGCGGCGCGCAACGCGTCGCCGAGTCGGGAGAGCCATCCGTCGAGGGACCTTACGGGAAGGCTTTCGTGAGATTTGGGGAAGAAGACCTCGCTGCTCATCTTGCGGCGGCGGGTCATGGCGGCGAGTCCGACGGGCATCTTGGCGTTCTCCTCGATAACGAGGTATTCCCAGCCTCCAGTTTGGCCGGATTTTTGGCTCTCTACGGCTACCACGTCAAAGGCGATCTGGCGAACCGGCACCGGGCCGAAGCGGTTCTTCCAGCCGGTTTCGTAGAGGATGCTGCTCTCTATGACCTCTCTCGGCACGACCTTTTCCTTACCGGCCTCCAGATGACGAAGGAACTCGTTTATGGCGCGCATCCGCTGGGTGAGGCCGCGCTCGAGGCGCTCCCAATCAGAGGCGGGGACGATGCGAGGGATCCAATCCGTCGGATGCGTCTTGTCGCCTTCCTTGATCCCGAAGGCGTACTGCTCGTCCAGCAAGAGACCGTGCGCCCGGCGCAAGTTTTCTTCCCAGCGCCCTACACCGGTTCGCTTCAACTCTTCCAGGATCGGCGCGTAGGTAGGGTATGGTGTTCCGCTTGCGGAAAATACCTCGTTGGTTCCCGATAGTGCGCGCTCGAATCTCACAAGATGAGGATTATACTAGCGCGGCAGGTTAAATGGATTTTTGACGTTCTCCATTAAGGCTGAGTACCAGGAGGGATGGCATTGAGCGAGGACAGGGATACGAGGATGCCAAAGGGCGAGGGGCCGGACGCGCGGAACGCGGGTCAGGCGAAGCTGCTCGCGGGCAGGATCGTCTCCGCAATCGGGGTTCTTTTTGCATTGGGCGGATTCATCGGGGGCATATTCGGCGGGGCCGCGAATATATCCGCCGGCGCCGTCGGCGCCGCGTTGGGTGTCCTAGGGTACTTTCTAGGCTCCCGGCGTCTTGGTACCGCGGCCATCATTATCTCCGTGGCCGCGCTCTTCTTCGTGCTTGCCGCCAGCCAGGGGCTCATCCCCGGCATAGACGCCTCGGATCACAGTCTCCCCGGCTCCCCGCCTACCCTGAAGGACTAGCGGAAACTTTTGACCGTAGAGACCCCGACGATGGACCGTTATACTGGTCCTTAGGATGGAGAGAATAAGGCTTACACCGCCGGGAGAGAAGCGGACGCGGGGCGAACGCGCCCGGCTCTACATCCGCTGGATGCCGCACCTCGGCGCTGAAGCCGTGGCCCTCTACGAGTTGCTCCGTATCCTCCCCGACGTAGGCCAGGACTCCGCCGAGACCGGGGAGATCTCCGAACTCCTGCGCTCGACGCCCGAGAACGTGGAGACCGCGCTCGACACCCTCCTGAACGCGGGATTCATAGTCGAGCACGAAGGCTGGCTGGAGGTCGCGGAACATCCGCCGTCCGCGCGAGCTAGAGTCCGTGAAAAGGAGCAGCCTCAGGAAGCGCCTCAGCAGACGGTGGAGGAGAAACCCGTCTACGACATCGAGGTGGTGCGGGCCGAGCCGGAGGGAGTTTCGGCGGACGACTACTTCAAGTTCATGGGGAGCCTTCCGGCGCCGCACATACTGGAGTTCCTGAATGGATACTGCGAGCGGGACGGAGTATCGCCGGACGTGGTGAGGGAGGCTTTGAAGATCGCCAGCGAGAACGACGCGCGGCGCGTGGGCTACGTGCGGAGCATCCTGGAGAGTTGGGTCCAGCAGGGCGTGAAGACTTTCGAGGACATGGAGCTTACCCAGAAGGACCGGAAGCTCCGGCTGGTGGAGCAGAGCGGGGCGGTAAGAGGCGGGGCGTTGAAGATGGGAGAGGGGGTGAGTGGTGGAACGCATAGACAATCTGCTGCCAGACGCCGGGAAGGCTATGAGTGGCTCTTCGGCGAGACGGAATAAGCAAGCGGAGGCTTTGAGGCTCGACGATCAGGTCTGCCCCCACTGCGGCCGCGAGCTTCAGGCCGAGTGGGTCGAGTTCCCTCCAGCCCTCCAGAAGAAGTACGAGAAGCCCGGCGAGTGGTACTACCATCCCTGCACTCCCGAGTGCGAGCAGAAGAATGACCAGCGCGAGTGGGCGCTCATGCGCCGCGACGCCCGCGTTACTATCCTCAAGGACCGCAGCGGGCTCAGTAAGCGGATGAAGGGCTACACTTTCGCCAACTTCAAGCCCTACGTCAGCGCCGCCGCCACCCGCGCCGCCGAGAAAGTCGAGCAGTACCTCAACGGCTGGGAGGAGAATCGGGACGACGGACGAGGACTCTATCTCTGCGGTGGAGTCGGCACCGGCAAGACGCACCTCGCGGTCGCCATCATGAACGATCTAATGAGCAGGAAGCGGGTACCTTCGCTCTTCGTTACCGTCCCCGAGCTTCTGGACAACATGCGCGGGACCTACAACGACCCGGGCCGCAACCTCGACGAGTGGATGGAGACCGTAAACAACGCGGACTTCCTGGTGCTCGACGACCTGGGTTCCGAGCGGCCTAGCGCATGGGTGCAGGAGCGGCTTTTCGTCATCGTAAACCATCGCTACAGAGAGCAGCTTCCAACAGTCTTCACCTCCAACGTTGGCCCCAAAGACCTCGCGGCCCAGCTCGGGGAGCGGACGGCCAGCCGGATCATCGCGATGTGCGATTGGATCTCTCTCGAAGGCGAGGACTACAGGGAGGCTCAGGTGCGACGCGGCCTATGAGAGACGAGTTCATGATTACGCGCCAGGGAAAGCAGTACGTCCTCTTCGCCGGCCTGCTCGACGAGGCCCACAACCGCGGGCTAAAGGGCATCGACACCGAGTTGATCCAGGTCCCCGATGAATCGAACGGCAACGTCGCCGTCATAAAAGCCACCGTCCAGATGGAAGACGGCCGCGTGTTCAGCGGCATCGGCGATGCCTCTCCCGACAACGTGGGACGCAACATCGCGCCGCACGTAATTCGGATGGCCGAGACCCGCGCGAAGGCCCGCGCCCTGCGCGACGCCGTGAACGTCGGCGCGACAGCTCTAGAGGAGCTCTCCGACGGCGACGACGCACCGCCCGCCGGTAACTTCGCCCCGACCGCGAAGAACCGCGGCGCGTCCGCGCCCACCCCGATCCGGAGCCAGCCTCAGCGCGTGGAAGAGGCTCCCGCGCCGAGCCCGGACGCCGCCGAGGACAACGGGCAGGCCGAGAAACCCGCCCCCGCGAAAGCGTCAAGGGGGGGCTCGCAGAAAGCCCGCAAGAGTCAGGTAGACCTTTTGAAGACTCTTGCTGTCGAGATGCGCGGCGAGAACGGTGTGGAGCGTCTGGAGAGCCGCCTCGGCAGACCGCTAACCGATCTAACCCGCGCCGAGGCTGACGAGTGGATCGACCGTCTCACCCCCGAGGGCCGCGAATAACTAGAACACCACGCGCTTTACGCCGCGGGCTTTCGCTCGCTCTGCTCTTTGCCTTTCTACTTCTCGTGGCCGGATGCGGAGGGCTGCTCTCCGGGCGCACCTTTGGCGGGGCATCGCCGCCGCCTTCCGGCTCGCTCTCGGTCAGCTTCATAGATGTCGGACAGGGCGACGGGGTACTCGTGCAGGCCGGGGGCGCCGACTACCTCATAGACGCCGGTCGCTCCGAGGAGGGGCCGAACGTCGTGGACTTCCTCCACAGCCGGGGCGTAAAGAACCTGGACGGCATAATCGTCAGCAACCCCGACGCCGACCACATCGGCGGCTTCCTCGACGTGTTCGACGCCTTCCCCGTGGAAAGCGTCTACATCTCCGGCGACGAGAAAGGGACGCTCACCTACAACGCTTTCCTGCGCGGAGTGCGCGAAGAAGGCGCTAAGCTCAACGTAACACGCAACGGAGACCAGATGGATTGGGGAGGCGTCGAGGCCGATGTTATCGGGCCGCCCACCGACACCGAGGGCGGCCTCTTCACCGAGATCAACGACAACTCCATCGCCATACTCCTAACCTACGGCACGGCGCGCGTCTTGCTCGCCGGCGACGCCGGTCCGAAGGAGGAAGAATACCTGGCGAACGGTCCACACACCGGCCCCCTGACGCTTCTCAAAGTAAACCATCACGGCTCCAAGACCTCTTCCAACCCGCTCTTCCTGAGCCGCTTCCCTCCAAAAATAGCCGTCGTCCAGTGCGGGGCGGACAATCCCTATGGACACCCCACGCCCGAAGCCTTGAAGCACCTCCAGGAAGTCGGCGCGAAGATATTCCGCAACGACGAGGACGGGGATGTGATCGTCACCATCAAAGACAAGAAAGTAGACGTGGCGGTAACCAGATCTTGAATCAACCGCCACTCGGACGCGAGTTTAGACACTTGAGAAGCGGGGATGTTTCTGTAGACTAGCTTCACAAGGATCAAACAGGGAGGAACCAAGCGTGGTCAGTTTCAACAGGGTAATACTCGCCGGTAATCTCACCCGCGACCCGGAGCTAAGGTTCACGGGCAGCGGCATCCCCGTCTGCGACTTCGGATTGGCGGTGAACCGGGTACGCTCCAAGAACGAGGAGGTCGATTTCTTCGACATCTCGGCGTGGCGCGAGCTTGGCGAGACCATAGCCAACTACAAGAAGAAGGGCGACCCCATCCTGGTCGAGGGGCGCCTCCAGTTCCGCTCCTGGGAGGCCCAGGACGGCTCCAAGCGCAACAAGGTGGACGTCGTCGCCGACAACGTCCAGTTCCTCGGCGGTCGGAGCGACGGCGAGGGCGGCTCTTCTGGTGGGGGAGGCGGTCGGCGAAGCGGCGGACAGAGCAAGGGCTCCCAGCGCGAAGACGTGGACATCAACGAAGAAGACTTCGACGATATTCCATTCTGAAACAGCCGCATCTCACATTTACGGCCGGTCTCTTTCGAGAGGCCGGCCTCTCTTTTTGAACACGCGCATAATGCTCAAGGCCCATGAAGTGGCGGCGAGGTTGGTCTGGCGGTTAGAATGGTAACTCCGCGATCATGCCGGACGTTGTGTTGGAGGCGACGCCGGACCACGCAGAGCGACTCTGAGAGGAGGCGAAGCGACAATACTCGCAGGTTCCTGGACGGTTAACCCGAGGGCGTATTGGAAGTGCTGGAGCAAGAGACAAAAGAAGTTCTCGGACTCTTTCGATGAGCCGCTTCAGGAGATAAAGTACAAGGGGCGTGAACCGGCAAATGCGTGAACCTGATAGCGGAAATGACGCCTGAAGCCTCGACCACAGGGAGGAACGATGGACATAGGAATTTGGGGTATGGGCCGGATGGGCTACAACATGGTCCGGCGGCTGGTTGACAAGGGCGACCACCGGGTGATCGCCGGCAACCGCTCCTCCGAGAAGGTGGACGAGGCGGTCGAGCACGGCGCCGAGGGCGCCTACAGCGTGGAAGAGTTCGTCGCCAAGCAGGAGTCTCCGAGGGTTCTGTGGACCATGCTACCGGCGGGCGACGTGACGGATGACATGATCCAGCAGTTCATGCAGCACGCCGACGAGGGCGACATTATCGTGGACGGCGCAAACTCTTACTTCCGGGACTCCGTGGCCCGCGCCAAAGAGGTCAGGAACGGCGGCTTCCGGTGGCTAGATGCCGGGGTGTCGGGCGGCGTCTGGGGCTACGACGTGGGCTACTGCACCATGATCGGGGGCGACTCCGACGCCTTCGAGCACGTCGAACCCGCCTTCGAGACTCTCGCCCCCGAAAACGGATACGCTTTCCTGGGCGACGCCGGGGCCGGACACTTCGCCAAGATGGTACACAACGGCGTCGAGTACGGGATGCTCCAGGCCTACGGCGAGGGGTTCGAGATCCTCCAGAAGTCCCGCTACGACTACGACCTGCGGGCGCTCTCCAGCCTCTGGAACCAGGGAAGCGTCGTCCGTAGCTGGCTTTTGGAACTCGCCGAAAGCGCCTTCGAGAGGGACGCCAACCTGGATAGCATCAGTGGTTACGTGGACGACTCGGGCGAGGGACGCTGGACGGTACTGGAAGCTATAGATGAGTCTGTGCCGGTCAACGCCATCGCGGGTTCTCTCTTCGCGCGGTTCGCCTCCCGTCAGGACGACTCGTTCGCGATGAAGGTCATCGCGGCGTTGCGCGGCGAGTTCGGGGGACACGCGATCCAGGAGGCCAGCACGGAGCATCCCGAGAAGGAGCAATAGGGGCGCGTCGTGACAGCCGATACGCAGGTCTTACGTGACGAACAGCGCCTCCCGCGGGTTCCCGAGCCGGGGGTTATGGTGATCTTTGGCGCATCCGGTGACCTGACTTCACGCAAACTTATCCCCGCTCTCTACGACCTCGCGTCCCAGCGGCGACTGCCGCTGGAGTTCGCCGTCGTCGGACTCTCCCGCACCGAGATGAGCCACGAGGAGTTCCGGGAGAAGCTGCGGGGGGCTCTGGAGGAGCACCGCGCCGGTAAGTTCTCGGAGGATGTGTGGGAATCTTTCTCGAAGGGCATTTTCTACCTTCCGGGAGACTCGAAGAAGGCCGAGACTTACAAGGAACTAAAGGAGTTGCTTGGAAAGCTAGATTCGGAACGGCAGACGGAAGGTAACCGGGCCTTCTACCTCTCCACTTCGCCGTCTCTAGTTTCGGCCATCGTGGAGAACCTCGGTGAGGCCGGGATGAATGATGGAGGGAACGGCGGATGGTCGCGGCTCGTGGTCGAGAAGCCGTTCGGGCATGACCTGAAGAGCGCCCAGGACCTGAACGCGGACATCCGGCGCTACTTCGATGAGGACCAGATCTACCGCATCGACCATTACCTGGGTAAGGAGACCGTCCAGAACATACTCGCCCTGCGCTTCGCCAACGGTATATTCGAGCCGATCTGGAACCAGCACTACATCGACCACGTCCAGATCACCGTCGCCGAGGACATCGGCGTCGGGACGCGCGGCGCGTTCTACGAAGAGGCGGGCGCCATGCGCGACATCGTCCAGAACCACGTCATGCAGATCCTTTGCCTCACCGCGATGGAGTCTCCGGTCGCCTTTGACGCCGACTCGGTGCGCGAGGAGAAGGTAAAGGTCCTCAAGGCGGCCCGGCGCATCCCGGAGGACGACGTGGAGAGCTGTGCCGTGCGCGGGCAGTACGAAAGCGGCTGGGTGTGGGGCGAGGAGGTCGAAGGGTACCGCGAGGAGAAGAACGTGGACCCCGAGTCCGTGACCGAGACGTTCGTGGCGCTCAAGATTTTCGTGGACAACTGGCGCTGGGCCGGGGTCCCGTTCTACATCCGGGCGGGCAAGCGGCTGCCGAAGAAGGCCACGGAGATAGCCATACAGTTCCAGGCCACGCCCCACACGATGTTCTCTCACGGCGACACGCAGGGATTGGAGCCGAACGTGCTCGTCGTCCGGGTCCAGCCGGAGGAAGGTATTTCGCTGAAGATCGGGGCGAAAGTCCCCGGCCAGGGTTTCGAGGTTAGCTCCGTGAACATGGACCTCCTCTACGGCACTGCTTTCCTGGAGGAGGCACCAGACGCCTACCAGCGGCTGCTTCTGGACATGATGCTCGGCGACCCGACTCTGTTCATCCGGGCGGACGAGGCCGAGGGCGCGTGGAGCATCCTCGACCCCGTGATGCGCTACTGGTCCGAGAACAAGAAAGTCTCCCTCTATCCGGCCGGGGAATGGGGTCCGGAGGACGCTGACGATCTGCTCGAACAAGACGGCCGAAAATGGAGGAGACCGTGATCGGAGAGGCCCGCCAATCACCCGGCGGAGGCTCTATGACGGTAGACCAGGTGGAGCGGGAGTTGGGCAAGCTCCGCATGAACGAGGACGGTACGCTCGCGCTCCGTTCCAGCGTGTTGAATCTGGTGGTGGTGACCGATGAGGAGTCGGCCCCGGAGATCACGCAGTCCATCTCAAAGCTGGCCGGACAGCATCCGTCCCGGGCGATAGTTTTGATCTCCGACCCCGAGGGCGAGACGAACGTGGATATAGGTATCTCCGCGTTCTGCAACGTCCAGGGCGGTGGCGGGACTCAAGTCTGCGCCGAGCAGGTAACCATTCACGCCGAGGGTCCGCCGGCCGAGCACCTGGAGAGCTTCGCCGGACCTCTACTCGTCCCGGATCTCCCCGTCTACCTGTGGTATCCGGGCGAGTTTTCACCCGACTCGCCGGAGTTTTCCGGGATGGCGCGGCTTGCAAACCGGGTTATCCTGGACTCGGCGCGCTCGGAGGACCGCGAGCAATCCCTGCGAAGGATAGCCGCCCTTCTCGACGAACCGGAGATGCCGGCGATCGGAGACCTGCAATGGGTCGGACTCTCGCCCTGGCGCTCCCTTACAGCGGACATGTTCAGCTTCCGCGAACGCGCCGAGGAGCTGAACAAGCTGCGCGCAGTCGAGGTCCTCTACGCTCCCGGCGGAGAGTGCCGGGCCTTCCTGTTCGCCGGCTGGCTCGCCTCTACCCTCGGCTGGGAAGCGGAAAGCTCCGCCCGCGACGGCGAAGTACGCAAGTTCAACTTCTCCGGTCCCACGGGCGAGGTATCCTTCGAAATGTCTCCCAGCTCGCCCGACGCCCGGCTGCGGCGGGTGCGCTTCCATTCGGACGACTACAGCTTCCAGGTCTCGCGGCACAAAGAGATATCCGACGCCCGCACAACCATCATGAAGGGCGACGAGTTGCTCGCAGAGCGCACCGTACACCTCGGCTCGTTCGATTTAGGAGTCATGGTAAGCGAGGAACTTCAATACCGGGGTCATGATAAAGCGTACGATGCCGCCCTGCGTACCGCCGTGGAGATGTTGGACCTATGAACCTGAAGGTCTACGAAGACAAGCAGGAACTTGCCGAAGCCGCCGCCCGCGACTTCGCCACGAAGGCGACCGAGGCTATAAACAACTCCGGCCGCTTCACCGTCGCGCTTGCCGGTGGCTCCACGCCGGAAGCCACATATAAACTTCTCGCCCGCGACTACGCTGAAGACCTCGACTGGAGCAAAGTACACGTCTTCTTCGGGGACGAGCGGACGGTACCGCCGGATCACGAGGATTCCAACTACCGCATGGCGAAGGAGGCGCTCCTGGATCACGTCCCGGTCGGAAGCGTCCACCGGATGCGCGGCGAGTCTCCGCCAGACGAGGCCGCCGCGTCGTATGAAGACGAACTGCGAGAGTTCTTCGGAAACGATGAAATTCCGAGTCTTGACCTCATCATGCTAGGCATCGGAGAGGACGGCCACACAGCGAGCCTCTTCCCGGAGACTCCGGCCCTCGAAGTAATCGACCGCTGGGTCATCGCCAACCCGGTATCAAAGCTCGACACTATCCGGCTTACGCTTACCGCGCCAGTCATAAACTCAGCGGGAGCCGTAAACTTCCTGACCGCCGGAGAAGGCAAGGCGGAAGCACTGAAGGAAATTTTGGAGGTCTCCGCGGACCCTCGCAAGTACCCAGCAAAGCTCATCCAGCCCGCGAATGGCCCGGTGTGGATGGTAGACCGATCGGCGGTTGGGTTACTCGACCGTTGAATGTTAAGATTCGATTAAGAAAAGAATAACTTGCTTACGCGGGTTTAACTTCGTCGGCGTCTTGGGTATGCCCTATGCCGACGTGAAAGCTACCTCTTGAGGAGCGAAGCTGGTTTTGCTTTGCCCACGCGTGCCGGAGCTTTATTGCTCGGCGCCATGCTTATTGTTGTGACCATCTTCATGACGACGGGAGTTGCCCAGGCGGCGAAGCCTGGAAGCGGCACGGGGTCGCTACCGGTGACTGGCGCGTTGTCGGATGGTGGAACGTTCTCGGGTACGATCTCTGACCTCAGCGCCTCGGCCACCAAGTCAGGTGGACTGGTAGTTAGCGGCGTACTCAACGGTACGGCGACGGCGGCTGATGGCACCGTTACCCAGATCACCAACCAGGCGTTCACCACCACCGCCGCTCTTACGGGCGGAGGCTCTGGCGGGGCGTGCGACATTCTGTTCCTGGATCTCGGGCCACTGCACCTGGACCTTCTCGGTCTGACGGTTGACCTCTCGCAGGTCACGCTCGACATCAACGCTGTTCCGGGCGCCGGTAACCTGCTGGGCAACCTGCTCTGCGCGATAACCGGTTTGCTGGATAACACGGGCGGCGCCACCAACGGCATCGCCAACCTGCTGAACCAGGTCTTCTCCCTTCTCGGGTAAGACGGGTTCACTTGACAGGCAGGAAGCGGGAGGAGCGCTCCTCCCGCTTACTCGTATCACGGGTTTTCCGTAACTATCTTGCGGCCTGCAAGGTCATATAGATACGGGCCGGTGCTTCATTGACGTGAAAGCAGCTGAAGAGCGACAAAGCGCTATAGCTATACCGGCCCGCTCGTTTATCTTACGCTAACGATTGCTCGCCTGGATCAGGCAAAGGCGCAACTTTCTCGAAAATTGCATCCTTTGGTGTAGAAAGCTAGAAAACTTTCTTCAACAGCCCCACGGCGCCCTGCTTCCAGGGTACGCGGTGCGAGACGCCGGATGAATTCTCAAAGTGCTTCCGGTTCTCCAGGTACCAGCGGAAGTTCCTCAAGAGCGCCTCTTTGTTCGAGAACTTCGGCGTGTAGCCCAGCTCGCGCTCGGCTTTCTCGATGGAGACGAAGGAGTCCTTCGACGCCGTCTCGTAGACCCACTTGTACAGCGGCGATACGCCGAGTCGGTCCAGCACTCTAAGGCCTAGTATGGCGGGTGCCGCCGGAAACCCGACGACCTTCTTGCCGTGGCCGGCGTGGTCGAGGACTACCTGGTAATCGTCCTTCATCGTGGAGAACTCCCTGGCGCCGATGTTGAAGGTGTCGTTGACTGTCTCCTCCGGCAGCGCGAGGGTGAGGGCGATGGCGTCGCAGAGGTCTTCCACGTCGAGGAGCTGGTAGCGGTTGTTGCCGGAGCCGATCATTGGGAAGTTATGGCCGGTCACCGCCCAGTCGTAGAGCAGCGCGAACACGCCGAGACGTTCGGGGCCGACGAATGATTTGGGACGGATGATCGGGACGACGAGTCCCTTAGCCCGGTACTCGAGACAGATCATCTCCGCCTGAATCTTGGCCTGCCCGTAAGGTCCCACGCCCTCCAGCTTGTCCGTCTCGTAGAGTGGATGATGGTCCGGTATCCCGTACACCGCCGTGGAGGAGATGTGGACGACGCGCTCGACGCCGTTACGCAGGGCGGCATCCAGGATGGTGCGCGTGCCTTCCACGTCCGTGGTGTAGATGTCTTCGGGAGAGTAGAGGGGCAGCGCGGCGGCGGTGTGGACGACGAAGTCCACGCCCTCCAACGCCCGGTTGACGAGCGCCTTGTTCCGTATGTCTCCTTTGATGACCTCCACCCGGTCGCGTTCCGGGTACTCGAAGTCCTCCACGTCGAGGGAGGCGACGGCGTAGCCTCGCGAGAGGAAGTGGCGGGCCAGGTTGATCCCCAAGAACCCGGCGCCGCCGGTTATGAGAACTTTCTTGTTTTGGTCCATGAGAGCGTCTCCTGTTTACGTGCTGGTCCGGTTAGCGTATGAATGTCCGTGCAAGCGGCGAATTTTAGCATTCTCCGCCGGGTGAAGGTCGTACAGAGGTTAAACTTCGGAACGATACCCGGCAAGGAAAGGAGTGAGAAGTGGCGAAGAAAGGCTGGAGTGACCTGGGAGCGGGGCGGAAGGGAGGCGTCGTGCTCGCGGGGACCGCGCAGCTAGGGCTGATGGCGTGGGCGCTTGCGGACATCTACCGGCGTCCGGCCAGCGACATCCGGGGCGGTAAGTGGTTGTGGGTGCTGGCGTCGTTCGTCAATTACGTCGGTCCCATCTCCTACTTCCTCTTCGGGCGCAAGAGATAGGAACGGAAGCGGCGTGTTTCGCTGTATTCGACAGCGTATGATTCGGCCATGATCGTAGACAAGGCTATCTATGTGGACGGCCGCCGTACCGAGGCGCCGGACAACATAGACGAGACATACGAAACCTGCCGCCGGAGAGGGGGGATGGCCTGGATAGATCTCCGTGAGCCGAGCGAGGGCGAGTTCTCGTCCGTGGCGGGGGAGTTTGATCTGCACCCGCTGGCGGTCGAGGATGCTATAGAAGCCCATCAGAGACCCAAACTGGAGCGCTACGGCAAGACACTTTTTATCGTACTCAAGACGGCGCGCTACGTGGATGAAACGGAGGACGTGGAGTTCGGCGAAATCCACATCTTCGCCGGACCCGACTTCGTAATCACCATCCGCCACGGCCCGAGTTCAACTCTGGACGAGGTGCGCGAGCGTCTGGAGACCGAGCCCGAGCTTCTGAGCCGGGGTTCGACCGCGGTTCTGTACGCGATTACGGACCAGGTCGTGGACGACTATGCTCCGGTCGTCGAGGGTCTGGGCAACGACATTGACGAGATCGAAACAGAGGTCTTCGGAGGAAACCCCGGCGTCTCTCGCCGGATCTACCAACTCTCCCGCGAGGTGATCCAATTCCAAAGGTCCACGAAGCCTCTGGAAGGGAGCCTGGGTCTTTTGCTCGAAGACGAGAGGCTCGACCCCGAGGTGCGGAGGTACCTGCGTGACGTCCGCGACCACGTACTGCGCGTAACCGAGCAAATCGACGGTTTCCGCGAACTGTTGTCCAACGTGTTGAGCGTGAACCTGACCCTCGTCGGCATAGACCAGAACGACCAGGTGAAGAAACTCTCCGCCTGGGCCGCGATCCTGGTCGTTCCGACCCTCATAACCGGCATCTACGGTATGAACTTCCAATATATGCCCGAGTTGCGCTGGCTGCTCGGCTACCCACTCGCCTTGCTGCTGATGCTGGTTATCTCATTTTTCCTTTATCGCGCCTTCAAGCGTTCTGGCTGGCTCTAGCTCTCTAGGAGC
>JBBPZZ010000028.1:0-7170 GCA_038198445.1 Rubrobacterales bacterium | reverse complement strand
ACAGAGCCGCCCCAGCCGTGCCAGCGCCCGCCACCTTCAGGAACTCTTTCCGCGTCAACGTCCGCGTTGGCGCTTTTCCAGGCTTCTTCCGCAGTTGGAACCGCCTCCTCGTACAAACTGCTTGCTGCGGTACATCTTAGAGCAAAACCTTGCCCGTTTGATAAAGAGCAGTTGGAAAGTAAAAAGCCAAAGAGATTACTCTCGTAAAGAGCCGCGCCACGCCTTCTCGGTCCGAATAGTATCGGCGGTAGTCTTCCAGATTTCTCGCGCGGTTTTCACGGCGGACCCCCGCACGGGAAAGATGGGTAGCGTCTCGTATCACTTCGGCTTGCGCGTCGGCCAGGGTGGGTGTATACCGGACTTGCAAAACCAACAAGGAGAGGCAGGGATAGAAGACCATGTTCACCGGACTCGAATCACCGTCTCACCTGCTAGTAATACTTGTGGTCGTCTTGCTCTTCTTCGGGGGCAAACGCATCCCAGAGCTGGCAAAAGGGCTTGGCGTAGGTATGCGGGAGTTCCGCAAGGGCGTCGAAGGCGGCGACGAAGCGCAGGAAAACCAAAAAGATGAGGAGCCGAAGAGTTAGGGCAGCCTTTTACCGGGAGACTCCGGCAACACCTCGAGCCATCGGGCTCCCGCGCGTATCCTGCCGGTGGCAGCGTTTCAACCCCGTGGCGCAAAGACCAGCCGGGGTTGTGTTAAGCGCCTGTAAGGAGTTGGTTAGGACTTCTTTACCAGAGGTAGTTCTGGACGTCACGCGTTGAAGATCCAGCCTATGCTACGGAAAGGCTACAACAGGAAGGCGCCATGAGGTTCAGGATTCGAGTATGGATGCCGCTGGTCGGCGTATTGATCGTGCTGTTCTCGATCACCGCGATGTTGATCTACGTGCTCCCCACCGTCAAGAGCCGGTTGGCCGACTATTCGGAAGGTCACTCCCTGGAGCTCGCCCTCGCGGCGTCCGAGGCGGTGGCTGACAAGACCGCCCAACAGAGGCTGCGCTCGCTGGACGCCGCCGCCGCGCAGGTGAACGGGCAGGTACTGCTCGTCGCCCGTGATGGGAAAATCCTCGGCCATGCAGGGCCTGATCTCCTCGATCCGAATACCGGGCTTCTGAGAGCCATAGCCTCCAAGACCCGGGCAATGAAGAAGTCCGGTAAGCTCCGGATCGCGAAGGTTCCGGTTTTTTACCAGGGCAATCCAGTAGGTGGCGTCATAGTCGTCTACGAGGGTACTGGCGACCCGGCGTACCGGCTCTTCTTGCGTAGCGGACTGGAGGCGGCGGCGCTCGCCGCGATCCTCGGTGGCGGCCTGATGCTCTTCCTTGGCACTCTGCTCTCCCGGCGGATCGAGCGACTCAACGCCGGCGCCAGCTCAATCAAGGAAGGAAACCTATCCCATCGGCTGCCCCCCGGATACGACGATGAGCTTGGCGAGCTTTCTAGGACACTGAACTCAATGGCCGCCAGCCTGAAGACCTCTTTCGATCGGCTGGAGACGAACAAAAAGACGCTTCATGCCATCCTGGACAACCTCAACGAAGGTATAATCGCCACCAACCTGCAGGGAGAGGTCATGTTCATGAACCCCTCAGTCGCCCGGATGCTGGGTCTCAATGATAAGGAAGGGAAAAAGGTACCAGACCTTTTCGATGACTTCAGCCTGCCGAAGGCGGTAACCCGCTGCGCGGAAGAACAGGAATGCGCGGAAGCCCATGTACGCAGCGGCGAATCCTTTCTGTGGATTAACCTGGAGCACATGCCGGCCTTCGACGATCATCGCGGCGGGGTGCTCGTCGTCGTCCGGGACCTCTCCGAGGGACGTCGGCTGGAGACCAACCAGCAGCGGTTCCTGACCGACGCGGCCCACGAGCTGCGGACCCCGATCACCACGATCCGGGGAGCGGCCGAGTTGCTCCTGACCGAAGAGGACGACGATCCCGAGACGCGGCGGCGCTTCCTGGACCACATCCTGTCCGAGAGCCAGAGGATGCAGCGACTCGCCGATACGCTACTGGAACTCGCGCGCGTGGGCTGGGACCAAAGAGAGCCTGACCTGCGGCCGTTGAGCCTCAAGACCGTGGCCGAGGCCGCGGCGCGCCGGGTGAATCCCATCTCAGAGAGCGCGGGCCTCACGCTCGCCATCGAAGGCCGGGGCTCGCGCGTCCTGGCCGACCAGGCATTGCTGGAGCAAGCGCTGCTCGTCCTGCTGAACAACGCCGTGAAGCACTCGCGCAGGCACGGAGAAGTCCGGCTGCTACTGCGCGGCAACACCATCGCCGTGGAGGACGAAGGAGCCGGGATAAACGCGGAGGAGCTTCCTCACGTTTTCGAGCGTTTCTATAAGGGTAACGAAGGATCAGGCGGCTTCGGGCTCGGGCTGCACATATGTCGTGAACTCGTCGAGCGCATGGGCGGCGAAGTCTCGATCCGATCGGAGGAAGGCGTGGGAACCGCAGTTGAGATAAGTCTGCCGGAGGTTTAGGGAGTTGCCCAGGATACTGGTCATCGAAGACGACCCGGCGGTGCGCGACGTGGTCGAGCACGCGCTCAAGCGCGAGGGGATGGAAGTCAGGGGCGTTGGAGACGGCGAGACGGCCCTCGAACGTTTCAAGGAGTCGGCCTTTGATCTCGCGCTCATCGACATAGGTCTTCCGGGCGTCGACGGCATAACCCTCTGCCAGGACCTCCGTACAATGAGCGACGTCCCGCTCATCATGCTTACCGCCCGCGACGACGAGACCAGCGTGGTGGTGGGGCTGGAGGTCGGGGCGGACGACTACATTACCAAGCCCTTCAGCCCGAAGGTGCTGGTAAGCAGGGTACGGGCGCACCTGCGACGCAGACGCATCGACGCCAGGTCCACCAGCGACGGGCTCCTGGAGTTCCCGGGCCTCCTGGTAGACCTCGCGCGGCGGCAGGTACTCAAAGACAACGCCCCGGTCGAGTTGACGGCCACCCAGTTCGACGTACTGGCGTTCCTCGCGTCTAACCCAGGCCGGGTCTATAACAGAGAGCAGATCATGGCCCACCTGTGGAACGGAGATTTCTACGGCGAGGCAAGGGCCGCCGACGTACACGTCCAGCACATAAGGAAGAAGATAGAGGGGGATCCCAAGAACCCGCACTACCTGCTAACGATACGCGGTGTCGGCTACAAGTTCACCGATGCCCGAGGCCCTTTTCACCCGGCTCAAGGGAAGCCGTCCGCCCACCCTTTCGACACGCCACCAATGGCCTCATAGTTTCCTGGCCCCACGTCCTAGCCGCCTGGTTAGCGCAATGTAAGGGCTTGGTTAAGATTTTGCGTTTCACCCTCCCCGCGGCTACCAATTCGCCCTGGAGTCTCTTACAGTTCGACTGTGAGAAAGATTCGGATGCGTCTATTAGGGGAAGAACTGAATATCCAAGAACGGTGGCACGGAAGAGGCCTATGTTCATCCTAGCCAGGTCAGCGCGCACGGCCCGAGGTCTTCACAAACCATCCCCGGCTGCCTGGAAGGTTTGTCATGGCTGAGGCGGGCGAGGTCTACACCATCGTGGGGATCATTCCTGACGGTGCCGACCTGAGCCAGACCATCACGGACCTCAAGGAACTTGGCTTCGGCGGCGAAGACGTAACGGTGGTCTTGAAGCGTAAGGACCCGGATGAGCCGGAGCCTTTCCCAACCGGGACACGCTACATCGTCATACCAGACGACTCCCGAGGTCTGGAACTCGCCGTGGCTTTCGCCGGGGTTTTCGTGGTGTCGGCACTACTGTTCGCGTTTACGACGCCCAAGATCGGAGCGGTGCTCTTTATCTTCTTTATCGCCGTGGCCGCGATCCTCGCCACGGGTACTTTCGTGAAAGTGGGAGTAATGCCCATCCTCATAAACATCGAGGCGCCCGCCGAGGAGTCCGGCTTCTGGAACGACGAATTCGAGAGAGGCAAGGTCCTCATATTCGCCACAACGGAGGACAGGCGGCTACTAAAGCCGGCCTGGGAGGTTTTCGAGCGGCAGGAGATCTACTTCGACATAATCGGGCGGCGCCTCACGCCCCAGCCACTGAGCGGGGCCGTGCTGCACCACGCCGCGGAGTACGAAGATGGACAGCCCGTCGATGAGGCTTATGAAGCATCGGAGAAGGGTTAGAGATGGCTCTCGGGACCGTCAACCTCCTTTACGTGGCGCTCCTGCAAAGCGGCGGCTTCGACCTCCCGAGCATCCACTTTCCCTACCTGGGGACTCGCGCCTTTATCGGCATAATAGTGCTGATCCACATGTTCTTCGCGCAGCTATTTATCGGGTACATCATCGGCTCACCCATCTTGCAGGCGTGGGGAGCGCGCAAAGGGAACGAGCGTATGCAGCGCCTCTCGAAGGCTTTGGACAAGTTCAACGTGCTGACCTTCAGCGCCGGCGCCACGTTCGCGGGCGTGTTCCTGGTGCTGCTCGTCGGTTTCTACCCGAGGGTCACGGCGGCACTCTTCACCCATTTCTTCTGGTTCTTCCCGGTGATGGCGATGACCGCGATGGTCCTGACCCTTTACCTGTTGTACGTCTACCACTACAGGACGCACCGCCGGAGCCTCGTGGTGGGGCTCGGCGCGGCGTTCTTCATCCTTGTCTGGCAGACCATCCTGACCGGGGTGGACACGTTCATGGTCACCGGCGGAGGCGCCAGCGCGGGCGCCGCGCAGAGCGGCGGCGACCTGAACAACCTCGGTTCGGCGCTGGATGGCATCTTCAACCCGCTGTTCATATCGTTGGATCTGCACCGGACGTTCGGCAACTTATCCTGGCCGGCCTTCGCCGTGGCGGGTTGGGCGGGCTTCCGGTATCGCTGGGCCAAGAGCGCCGAGGACAAGGCTTTCTACGACTGGGCCGGTTCCATGGGGGTGCTGTGGGGTACGATCTTTCTCCTCTTCCAACCGTTCGTCGGCTTCCTGAACGTCCTCTCGATGAAGACACTCGGCTACGACTCGGGCAACGTCTCCGCACCAGGCTCCTCCGGTCCATATGACAGGCTCGTCGGCTCCGGCTCCGAGACCTGGACCTCCCACCTCCTGTACATAAACCTGCTGATGGTCGTGGCGCTGTTCGTGCTCTCGAACGCGGCGATGTACATGGGAGCTATACGGCACCCGGAGCGCAAGGGGCGGCGTCCGATACAGGTCTTCGGGCTCATCGCGGTAGTCGCGGGACTGTACTCGGTCTCGCCGATAGCCGGTTTCCCGGTGTTCTGGGTGCGCTACATCGCGATGCTCATAATGGTCGTGGGGACTATAGGGGCGCTTGTGACCTACGCGCGTGCCCGTCGGGAGTTCGACTACGGGAGTCCGGGCGGCGGGTACCGGACGGTGCTGATGCTGCTCGGGCTCACGGCCGTGCTGGTGACGATGAACATGGGGTACATGAAGTCCAACTCGCGCGCGCCGTACACGATCTACGGTCAGGACAAGTACCAGGTCAGCCCGGAGAAGCCCTTCAAGCAGAGCGTGCTCCAGCCGCGTTCCAATCCCGGTAACGGGAAAGTTCCCTAGAAGGAAGGTTCGAGCTTGCCGGAAGAGCTACAGAAAGACCCACTGACCAGAGGCCAGTTCCTCGCGTTCGGCGCCCTGGGCACGTTCGTCGGGGCGGTGATGACCATACCGCCCATCGTCTACTTCCTGGACCCGGCGATAAAGGACGTGTTCCAGGGACGCTCGGACGTGCCGGATAGGTGGGTCGAGCTCGGGTCCGTCTTCGACGTCCCAGACAAAAAAGTGGTCACCCAGCTCGTGGAGTTCACCCAGCTACAGACCTACGACTCGGGCCAGCCCGGAGTCGACGAAACCGGGAATAACAAGGGGACCATTCCCAACGCCGTGCTCCTCTCCTGGAAGGACGGCAAGATGCCGGAATTATTAAAGAGCAAGGACAAGAAAGCGAAGCTCTCGAAGGGCGACATCGCGGAGCTCACGAAAGAGCTAAATGTCATGAGCAACGCCTGCGCGCACATGGGTTGCCCGACGCGGTGGACCGATATCGAGAAAGAGATCGTGTGTCCGTGTCACGGCGGGATCTACGACATCAACGGCAAACACACGGCGGGTCCGCCGCCTCACGGTCTCTGGCGCTACGACTTCCAGATACGCGACGATGGCAGTATGTACGTGCGTCACGAGTTCCACCTGAAGAACAGAGACGGCGGCAAACCATACGTGGTCTAGGACGAGGAGACCGGTAGATGATAGCCAGGATCAAAACGCGAACACGAGAGACGGGCAGGTTCCTCCTGGACTGGATGGAGGATCGGACCGGCATCGTCTCGATGACGGAGAAGTTCCTCTACGAGCCGGTGCCGAAGCGCGGCAAGTGGCTCTATACTTTGGGGAGCGCAACGCTCTTCCTCATAACGCTCCAGTTTTTGACCGGCATCCTGTTGCTCTTCTACTACGTCCCGACGGCGGACAACGCGTGGGACTCGATCTATTACATCATGAACGACGCCTACTTCGGGCAGTTGATCCGGGGCATCCACTTCTGGTCGGCCAACGCTCTGTTGATGGTGATCGGTCTGCACATGGTCAGGACTTTCCTCTCCGCCTCTTACAAGGCCCCCAGGGAGATGAACTGGGTGGTCGGCGTGTTACTGATCCTCATAGTCACCATCCTCGCGTTTAGCGGGTACGCCCTGCGCTGGGACCAGGAAGGGTTCTACGCCTGGGAGGTCGGCGTGAAGATAGCCTCCTACACGCCGATCATCGGCGGTTTGGCGATCAGCAGCCTGCTCGGTGGAGATACGGCCGGGCCAGCGACGCTCTCCAGGGTGTTCGCCCTCCACGTGTGGCTCCTGCCGGCGGCGCTCGCGCCTCTCATCGGCATCCACCTGTTCCTATTGCGAAAGCACGGCGAGTTCGGCGCCCCATACGAATACTCCGAGCGTCTGGCGGCGCTCCGCAAGCGCCAGCAGATGGAAGGTCTTCTGACAGAGGAGGAGGAAGATGAATCGACTCAAGAGTAGCGGCATGCGGAATACCCCGCTGGAGAAGGCTGGTGAGAGATGTCTGAGGTAAGGCATGGACCGCCGAAGCCGGTGGAAGTAGGAGAGGAGATCACCGAGGAGAACGTCTTCGACCGCTACGACGAGCCGGAGGGTTTCTTCCCCGGTCAGGTCCTCGCCGACCTGACCGTTTCGGCAATT
>JBBPZZ010000027.1:0-20818 GCA_038198445.1 Rubrobacterales bacterium | reverse complement strand
TGTGTGGGTAGGGTATCCGAAGCCGAAGCCGATGAGGAACATAAACGGGCTCTCGGAGATAAATGGAGAGAACTACCCGCTAGACATCTTCTCTTTGTACATGCAGGGTGCCGTGCGGAAATATCCCGTACAGCAGTTCGACAATCCCAGCGACAAGCTCGACTTGAAGAAGAAGTCGGGGGATCAATCCAAGTACAAGGACGACAAGAAGGATGAGAAAGACGATAAGCCCGAAAAAACTATCCCGGAAGAGTTTGCGCCTTCACCCGCCCCTCAGCCTGTACAACCCAACCCAGCACCGGAACCTGCGCCCCAGCCAATACCGGAACCGGAGCCCGCTCCACAATCTGCACCCAAGCCAGCGCCGGAACCAGTACCGGAGCCGGCGCCTCAGCCGGCGCCTCAGCCGGCCCCACAGCCAGCACCGAAACCAGCACCGAAACCAGCACCGAAACCAGTACCGAAACCAGTACCGAAACCAGTACCGGAGCCGGCTCCGCAGCCGGCGCCTCAGCCCGCTCCGCAGCCCGCTCCGCAGCCAGCTCCGAGTAATCCTGGCGGGGGCGGCAATTTCCCCGGTGATGACGCTCTGGATGGTGGTGTCTTCAACTAGCTCAGAAACTCGCTGGCGCGTTGATCCGAGACAGAACGTAAGAGCCTTGAGAATGGTTGACTCCTGTTGTGGATTTATAGTTTTTAGGAAGAATGAGGTGCAGGTCTCCGAACTCGTGCCAGAGGTACTGTTTCCTTAGCGCCTCTTCGTAGGCGAGCTTGAGGTGCTTCCGTGCGGCGAGCGCCTCAAGCATCGCGAGATGGGTGGAGCGAGGTTCGTGCAGGCCGGTCAGCATCGCGTCTACGGCCCTGATACCGCGTTCGGGAGTGATGACGAGACGCGTCCAGCCCTCACCGGGGTGCGTAATGTTGCTCGGGTCCGTAACGGCCTCGAGCGCCCGGATGACGGTCGTTCCTACGGCGACCACGCGCTTACCCGCTTCGTGGGCGGTATTTACCAGGCGGGCGGTCTCGGGCGGCACGCGGTAGAACTCCTCGTAGGGCGGTTCGTTCGCTTCGAGGCTTGCGACGCCGGTGTGCAGGATCAGCGGCGCTATCTGGACGCCTCGGGTGGCGAGGCACGTGATCAACTCCGGCGTAAAGGCCCGTCCGGCGGAGGGCATCTCGGCGCTGCCGTTCTCAGTTGCATAGACGGTCTGGTAGTAGTCGAGCGGCCACCCCTCCCTGACGTAGCCGTAGCGGATCGGGAACCCGTGGTGGTCGAGATATTCGTCGAGCGGCTCCGGCAGGTCGAGCGTCGAGGTCCAGAGCCGCGACCCGGAAGCGTAGGGCGCATGGAGCGTTGCTTTCCCGCCGTCGGGCAACCGTAGCTTTCCCCCGGCGGACGCGCAACGGAAGGGCTCTGTGTCCGTGCCGGTCGGACGGCGAAGCTCCACGACCCGGAGCCCATCCGGTAGGCTGGTGGAGAGGCGCAGCTCCAGCGGCGTGCCGTCCTCGCGTTCGGCGGGTAGGGCGGCGTTCATCGTGCCGCTAGTGTTTATGACCAGCACGTCCCCGGCGTCCAGGAAGTCCGGGAGGCTGCGGAACGTGGAATGGACCACGCGGCCGTCGTCGCGGTACGAGACTAGCAGGCGCACCTCGTCGCGCTTCAGGCCGCGGGCCTCGGGCGGCTCGCCGGCTTCGAGGTCCTGGGGCAGAACGAAGTCCAGGGTGTCGAGTGGAATGTGTTTACTGGGAACTTGGAGCGTCTTCAACTGAGGCCATCTCCTCTCTGTCGGTATTACTAGTGGGAGATTGGTAGAGTGTTATCTGCGAGCCCTCGGTGGTCTGGAGGCGCTGGTTGAGGTCTCCCCACGGTGTCTCGATGGGATCCTCTAGAGCCTTCGCGCCTCGCTCTCGCAGGGCATCTGCGGCGGCTTGTATATCCGGGACTTCCAGGGCCAGCCGCACCGGGCCGGAGGTGCGTTCTCCGGCTTCGATCTCGTCTATGTAAGCCGCCTGAGAACGGTCTACCAGCTCGATGGTCGCCGAGCCGGCTTCCAAAATGAGGCCCCGGCCCTGCCGCTCCGACCATTCTTTCACTACCGTCAGGCCGAGCGTGTCCCGATAGAAAACCGCCGCCCCGTCGAAGTCGTCTACGGTGAGCGCGACGCGCAACTCGCGCAACCCTCGGGCATTCTCCGCTCCGGTTATCTTGCGGACCTGATAATGGCCACCCGGCAGGTCGCCGGTCAGTAGCTCGATCAGACCCGGCACGCTCTCTTCGGGGAGCGGACGGTCGCTGATGTCCTCATCCGGGAAGGCTTCCTGGTGCATCCGCGTCCGCATATCGCCGGGGTCCACCTGGTATACGCGCAGGGCCGGGTTCTCAGCGGCGAGGATGTTGGAGAGTTGTTCGAGGGCGGCCTTGCTGGAGCCGTATCCGCCCCAACCCTCGTAGGGTTCGACGGCGGCGTCGCTGGTGATGTTCAGGATGCGGGCGCCGGGTTTTAGCTCGTTCCGGACGGCCTGGATGACGGCGAGTGGCGAGATCGTGTTCGTCCGGTAGACCTCTTCCAGCACGTCTAGTGGATAGTCTAGAAGAGATGGCTGTGGACTTGGGCCGAGGGTGCTCGCGTTATTGACGAGCGCGTCCAGACCGCCGGTTTCGCGCGCGGCTCCGGCGAGCGCCCGGCGGTGTTCCTCGTCGGTGACGTCGCCGGGGATGGCTGTAACGCGGGTCTGCATCGACAGCTCGGTGCGTGCGGCTTCGAGCGCTTCGGCGCCGCGGGCGTCTACGATCAAGTTCCAGCCATCTTCCGCCAGCTTGCGGGCCAGCGCGAGACCGAGGCCGCGGGAGGCGCCGGTGATGAGAGCCGTGCGTTGCGTGGATTCCGTCATGGTAATTCTCCTGTCGTTTTCTAGATCGTGTGTCTCAAAGCGCGGAGGAGCTTGTAGAGCCGGCCACCATACCGCTGCAACTCCCAGCCCGGAGCAGGATACAGCCGGATCTTCTTACGGTCTGATCGGGCTGCTCTCGCCAGCCGGTTCAACCTTGCTTCGCGCAACAATTCTTCGCGGCGCTGCCGCCAGAACTCGAAGTCGTTGAAACCGTGCATCCTGAACTCCTTTATCTGTGCTTTGGCTAGCCAGGGGTTTATGCTTCGGATACTTCGCGTCGCTCGATGGACTGCGCCCGCTCGTAGCTCATGCGGAAGAGTTCGAGGGCTCCGGGCACATCTTCCGCGTTTCTTATCTGATAGCTCGCCGTTGTCCGGCTGTTTAGGAAGGCCGGGTGACGGACTGCCTTCCCTGATTGGATCAACTCGTCCCGAACCTCTCTCGGGAACCGGAAGTCGGCGTGACCGTCGTCGTGGACGTGGCCGATCTGCTTGCGCCCCAACCTGTACCCGGTAACGCCGATCCCGCCCGGTCCGTTCTCGTCACGCTTTTTCCATACTCCGGGCCAGTCGAGCATCTCGCGCTCGATAGACTCCAGTAACTCTTCGTTCATCCCACTGCCCTTTCTCTTGCCGGATTCCGCTCTACGCGCTCGCTTCCCGCCGGGCCACCGTAGTTAGCAGACCGACGATCACCGCCCAGGCCACCACGTGCATTACCTCTAAGTAGACGAGGGCGTTGGCCACGGCCGCCGCGAACGCCGCGAGCAGGACCGCCAACGGTAGTCTTCTCCAGGAGAGCCCCTCGCCACCGGCGATCTTCTCGTTGCTGACGGTCTCCGTACTCCTCATTCCTTTTCCCTCCTCTGTCGCTTCTTCTCTCTACGCACCTTTAGGATGCGTCTTGAGCGGGGCTTTGGCATCGTGCGGGAGGCCGGTTTTTAGCCTGTACGGAAGTACAGGCCTGGACTGCGGATCAGGACGCAGAGAGCCGACCGCGCGGATCTCGAACGAAAATTAGAGTGAATACTCTTGACAGTTAGAGTAAAAACTCTATACTTCTGTGTAGAGTAAATACTTTAAACAGGAGATTCGATGAGTAAGGGACACACGAAGGGGCGGATATTGCGGGCGGCGTTGCGGTTGTTCAACGAGCGGGGTACCGCAGCGGTCTCGACCAACCACATCGCCGAGGAGGCGAGGATCAGTCCTGGCAACCTCTACTACCATTATCGAAATAAGGAGGAGATCATTCGGGACATCTTCGATGAAGTGGATGCTCATTGGAAGGAGGCCTACTCGTTGCCCGCTGACGGCGCGCCTGCCCCGGAGGACGTGCGGGCCATTGCGGAGCGCACCTTCTCGGGGCTCTGGGAATATCGTTTCTTCTACCGGGAACTGGGAGCGCTCACGAACAGAGACCCTGAGCTCGGGAGACGTTACAGGCAGCTCCGCCAGCGGGGACTATCCGGCACCGAGGAGATCTTGCGGGCCTTCGCGGAGGCTGGGGTGCTCGAAGGGCTCGAAGAGCCGGCGTCGATTTCGAGGCTGGCGAAAACCCTCATGCTCGTCGCCGAGTTCTGGCTGCCGTTCGAGGAGGCCGGCGGCGAGGTGTCTGAACCGGCTCTCGCGCAAGAAGGAGCCGAGCTCATGATGGAGATACTCAATCTCCGCCTGCGCGGCGTGGAGGGGGGCGGCAGGGCCGGTCATGCGGGTGCGGGACGAGGCCGGGGAGGTGAGTCGTGAGTGGTGGAAGGTTCTTCTTTTACTGGACGTTTGCCTTCCTGGGGTTCCCTCTCGGCGGGCTCGTGGCGATCCTGCTGGTAGGTTCAGTGGAGGGATTCCTCTCCGGCGCGCTAGGCGGGGTGCTGGCGGGCTCGGTCATCGGGGCGGCGCAGTGGCTGGCGCTCCGGGGTCGAGTGGGGAACATCGGAGGTTGGATCCCCGCGACTGCTCTAGGTCTTGGGGTGGGCGAAGGTGTGGGCGCCGCGCTGACGGGTGCTGGAACCAGCATCGGAGCCTTGCTCGTTGCCGGCGTGTCGTCCGGGTTGGCGGTGGGGATCTCGCAGTGGATACTCCTCAGAAGGCATGCGCCGGCCGCGGATCACGCCATCCTGCTGGTTTGGCCGGCGGTCGTGGCGATGGCCTGGCCTCTCGGTTGGACGGTGACGTGGGCCGTGGGCGTGGATGTCGAGCGCGGCTACACCGTGTTCGGCGCCAGCGGGGCGCTGGTCTTCGCGGCGATAACCGGGACGGCGATGCTGTTACTGACGCGGCGTTGGTCCCGGCCATGATACCAGTAAGGCATTTGTGGCAGGACCCTGCGGTGATGCGGAGGATGTTCTTCGGAGCTCTGGCGGCCTACGGGGCTTCGGGGGACGGCCAGCCAGAAAGGAACCAGGCATGACGGGTGAAAGCGAACTGCACGTGGTATTCGGCACGGGTCCCATAGGATTGGCGGTCGCGGACGAACTGATACGCGGCGGCAAGAACGTGCGTATGGTCAACCGCAGCGGTCGGGCGGCTGTGCCGGATGGGGTAGAGGTTGTCGGTGGCGACGCCGCGGATCCGGCCTTCGCCCGGCGGGCGAGCGCCGGGGCTGTCGTCGTCTACAACGCTCTCAATCCGCCCTATCACAGGTGGCCCGAGCTCTTCCCTCCTCTGCAGGCCGGGGTAATCGAGGGGGCGGCGTCGGCCGGAGCAAAACTGGTGGCGATGGAGAACCTCTACATGTACGGCCCCACCGGTGGACAGGCTCTCACCGAGAACCTGCCCTACGCCGCCGACACGCGCAAGGGGGAGGTGCGCGCGAGGATGAGTGAGGACCTCTTCGCGGCCCATGAGGAGGGCAAGATCAGGGCCACGGTCGGACACGCCTCGGATTTCTTCGGCCCGCGCGTTAGCGCCTCGGCGGCCGGCGAGCAGGTCTTCGGACGGGCGCTGGCCGGCAAGAGCGCCCAGGTCGTCGGAGACCCCGAACAACCCTACACCTATACCTACGTCCCCGACATCGGCAAGAGCCTGGTGATCCTCGGCGAGCGGGAAGAGGCGTTGGGTAGCGCCTGGCACCTGCCTAGCCCCGCGACTGTCAGCACGCGGGAGTTCGTTAATATGGTCTTCGAGGAGGCCGGAGGCGAACCAAAGCTGCAGAAGGCGCCGAAGATACTGCTCCGGGCTCTCGGACTATTCAACCCGGCGCTGCGCGAGACCATCGAGATGCTCTACGAGTTCGAGGAGCCCTTCGTAGTGGATCACTCCAGGTTTGCACGGGCTTTCCGACCACGCCACCCCGCTAGATGAGGCCATCCGGAAGACCGTTAGGTGGTACCGCCGCCACGCCTGAGCCTCGCGGGTGTCCGCCGCTGTGTTACGTGGACCCCGCGATACCGTGCCGAATCGCGATCCTGGCGGCCTCGGTTCGGTTGGCGGCGCCGAGCTTGGCGAGGATGGAACTGACGTGGAACTTGATGGTCCGCTCGGTGACGAAGAGACGTTCGGAGATGTCACGGTTCGAGAGACCCTCGGTGAGCAGTTGAAGGACCTCGCATTCCCTCGGGGTTAGCGGCTCGATGTCTGTCGTCCGGCTCATCGTCTGCAGCAGTTTGCTCGTCACGTCGGATTGAAGTAGCGAGCCGCCGGCGTGGACGGTGCGGATGGCGGAGAATATCTCCTGCCGCGACGCGCCTTTTAACAGGTAACCACGTGCTCCGGCGCGCAGGGAGCCCAGGATGCGCTCGTCGTTGTCGTAGGCCGTGAAGACGATGGTCCTCACCTCCGAACCGGCGTCGCGCAGCCTCTCCAGAGCAGCGACACCGTCCGTTCCGGGCATCTCCAGGTCCAAAAGGATCACGTCTGGTCCGCGTTCTTGCGCGAGACGGACGGTCTCCGAGCCATCCTCTGCCTCCCCGACGACCTCGAAGTCCTCCTGCGTGTCCAGGACGGCCACGAGGCCTTCGCGCAGCATCGGGTGATCGTCGGCGACGAGGATCTTTATCTTCGTCTCTTCCATCTCTAGAGCCGCTCCAATGGAACGGTCGCCGCGAGGCGAGTGCCCGCGCCGGGGTTACTCGCGATTCGCAAGTCTCCGCCCAACATCTCGACCCGCTCGCGCATCCCAACGAGCCCGTGCCGGTCTTCGTCCCGGTAGGAGGCGTCGAAGCCCGCGCCGTCGTCTTCGACGGTCAGGCGTGCTTGATCCGGCGTAATGGTGAGACGAACTGTTACACGGCCGGCCCCAGCGTGGCGTCCGGTGTTCGTCAAGGCTTCCTGGCAGACACGGTAGAGGGCGGCTTCGACGCGTGGCGGCAGCGGATGGGCGGGGTTGACGGCTTTGTAGCGGGTGGCGGTTCCGGTCTCGGTCTCCCAGCGGTCGACCAGCACTTTGAGGGCTTCGGAGAGCGAGCGTCCTTCGAGCGGCGCGGCGCGGAGGTCGAGCACCGAACGGCGGACTTCTTCGAGGTTGGAGCGCGTAAGGAAGAGGGCGCGGCCCAGGGGTTCGCGGGCTCGCTCCGCGTCGGCGCCGGATTCGAGCAGGGCTTCGGCGGACTCTAGCTGGAGGGAGGTCGCGGAGAGGCCCTGGGCGAGGGTGTCGTGGATCTCCCTGGCGAGCCGGTTTCTTTCTTGCAGCGCCCCGATCTCGGCGCTGCGGGCGAAGAGCGCCGCGCGCTCCACGGCGATGCTCAGGAGGTCGCCGATGGTATACAGGAGTTGCAGATCCTCGGTGGAGAGGCTGCGCCAGCCGGGGCTGGCGACGTTCATTACGCCGAGTTTTTTCTCCTGGGCGTAGAGTGGGATGCTGGCGTGGTAACGGAGCCCGTCCGTGCCATCCACGAGGCCGTTGAGGCGGCTGCACGTCAGGACGTTGACGTTGGCCGCGCCTTCGAGGTCGCCTTTCTTGTAAGTGTCGAGGCAGTAGCAGTAGCCGGAGCCGTCCATGCGGCGCGGTTCGTTCGCCAGAACGGGAGGCAGGTTCTGCGCGGCGACCAGATAGGGCTCGGGCGAGGACTCGCCGAGCAGCCAGATCCAACCGGTCCTCAAGTCCAACAACTCCGCGACCTGCGAGAGCGTGAACTGCAACGCCTCACCCAGGTTCACCGAGCGATTCAACTCACGGGCGATGGCGTTCAAGACCGACAGTTCGTGGTTGAGCCGCCTCAGGTCTTTACTCTCGCCAGTCTCCTGCGCTCCGGACATCTTGCCTCCTCTCGCATCCCGAAAGAGTGTAGCAGCGTGAGGTTCGATGCAGAGAGTCTCTACGTGCCCTTGCTTCCTCTCTGTATTCGGCGGCGGATGACGTAGGCCAGAATAACCACTACGACGAGGACCACGACACTGTAACCAAACGACCTTGCGACGGCCAGAAGCTCATCCCAGTACTCGCCGAAGACGTAGCCGACGAGCGAGTATACGACGGCCCACACGACACCCGCCGCGAGGTTGTAGGGGAGGAACTTGTAGTACCTCATCCTCGTTACCCCGGCGAAGAGCGGGGTCATGCTCCGAAGTCCGGGACCAAAGCGTCCGACGAAGACCATCTTTCCGCCGTGGGCCTCGAAGTGGTTCTCGACCTTCACGAGGGTCTCCTCGTCGACCATGAAGTGAAGGAAGCGCATCTTCAGGATGCGGGAGATCAGCGGCCGACCGCCGACGCGACCGATCCAGTAGACAGCGTTGTCCGAGGTCAAAGCGCCCACGAAGCCGGTGAACATCACAAACATGAGCGCCGCGCCTCCGACGTTTGCGAGCCACCCGCCCGCGAACAGCACTATATCCCCTGACGCCGGCAACCCGAAGTTGTCCAGCGCCGCCCCGACGAAGATGACGATGTACCCGTGGGCAAGCAAGAGATTAGTGACGAAATCCAAAAGACCCTGGGGAGAGTTCGGGACGGACTGGATAAAGTTGGCGAGCCACTCCATAAGGAGACGCCTTTATATCACGCCGGAGGTCTCAACAGGTTGACTCGGGCGGGCCGGGCGACTATGCTGCCCGCAGGCAACCAGGGGGCGGAGGGGATCAGGAAGCCGGTCGGAGTCCGGCGCGGTCCCGCCACTGTAGCCGGGGAGCGAACCCGAAGAAGACTACCGCTGGCAGTATACGCGGGAAGGCCGGGGAAGCGAAGATCCGGGAGTCAGGAGACTGGCCTTCCGCCCGCAAAAACCGACCGGGGCGAGGACCCCGAAGGAGGTTCGTATGGAGAACAACTCTTTGGGACGGTACACCCCGTCCACAATGCCGCTGTGGGGTTGGGCCGCGCTGGCGCTGCTGTTGCTGGCTCTCTTCTTGATCCTCTCGGCGAGCGGGGCCTTGCTGGCTCCGCTAGTCGGTCACGCTGCTGGGTGGACCAACTACCTGCATGAGTTCGCCCACGACGGGCGTCACCTGCTCGCCGTTCCCTGCCACTAGAGAACCCGAAATGATAACGTCCTACCTGCGCCGCGGGCTGGCGGCCGGGCTACTCGCTGGTCTTCTGGCGGGCCTGTTCGCCTTCTTCATTGGAGAGCCAATCCTGGATAAAGCAATTCACCTCGAAGAAGCGGCCGGCGGACACCACGAGGAAGTCTTCAGCCGCGCGACCCAGAAGGTCGGGCTCTTCTTCGTAACGGGAATCTTCGGCGTTACCGTGGGCGGTATATTCGGACTTGCCTTTGCGTACTTCCGGGATCGTATGGTCTCCCGGACTGATTGGACCCGCAGCCTGTCGCTTGCGGCGGCGATCTTCGCCGGGGCTGTCCTGATCCCCTTCCTCAAGTACCCCGCCAACCCGCCAGGCATAGGAGACCCCGCCACGATAGGCGCCCGGACCGCCGCCTACTACACGATGGTCGCGCTCTCCCTGCTCGCAATCCTCGTGGCGTGGCAGACGGCAAGAGTCCTCCGCGAGCGGAAGATAACCGCGCCGGTACGCCAGTTGTCCGTGGGGCTCGGGCTTACGCTGATCTTGGCGGTGTTGATCCTCACGCTACCCGCCGCCCCCAACCCTGGAGGTTTCCCGGCAGGACTCTTGTGGGACTTCCGGCTCTCGTCGCTTGGGACGCAGGTCATATTCTGGACAGGGCTCGGCGTGGTCTTTGGACTCCTGTGCGAGCGGGCGAACCGTAGAGGGTCGCTCTGATGGGGGGAGCACTGCTCGTCGCCGGGACTCATTCGGACGCGGGGAAGAGTGTGATCGTTGCCGGCATCTGTCGCTGGCTCGTCCGCGAGGGTGTGAAGGTGGCGCCGTTCAAGGCGCAGAACATGGCGCTCAACTCGTATGTGACGGGCCTGGGCGCGGAGATTGGCCGCGCCCAGGCCGCCCAGGCCGCCGCCGCGCGCGTGGAACCCGAGGCGGCCATGAATCCGGTGCTTCTAAAACCTTCCTCCGGGGGAAGGACGCAGGTGATCGTCCGGGGCAAGCCCTGGGCCAGCGCCAGCGCCCAAAGCTATCAGGGGATGAAGAAGGAGTTGCTGCCAGTCGTCCTCGAAGCGCTCGCGGACTTGAGGAGCCGCTTCGACGTGGTCGTCTGCGAGGGAGCGGGAAGCCCGGCGGAGATCAACCTTCGGGAGAACGACCTTGCGAATGTGGGCCTCGCGCGCGCCGCCGGGCTGCCGGTAGTCGTTGTTGGAGATATAGACCGGGGCGGATTGTTCGCCAGTCTCTACGGTACGCTCGCCCTCTTGTCGGCGGAGGACCAGGCGCTCGTCGCGGGCTTCGTGGTCAACAAGTTCCGGGGAGATCCCGTGGTCCTGCAACCGGGGCTCGACCAGATGAGCGAACTTACGGGCCGGCGCTTCTTCGGGACGCTGCCGTTCATCCAGGGACTGGGGCTCGACGGCGAGGACTCCCTCGCCCTCGACGCGCCGCGTGAGGTCAAGCCTCCGCTCGGGAAGGACGTGATCCGGGTCGCCGTCGCCCGGCTCGGCCGCATAAGCAACTTCACCGACCTCGACGCCCTGGCCCACGAACCCGGCGTTTCCGTACGCTTTACCACCTCGGAGCGGGAGATACTGGACGCCGACCTCGCCGTACTCCCCGGTACAAAAGCGACCGTCGAAGACCTCGCGGGCCTGCGCTCCCGCGGCCTGGACCGTGCGTTCGTGGAACGGGCGAGGCTTGGGCTTCCGACGCTCGGCATCTGCGGTGGCTACCAGATGCTCGGCGAGCGCATCGTAGATGGCGTGGAGAGTGACGCAGAGGAAGTGGCGGGGCTCGGCCTTCTCCCGGTCGAGACTTTCTTCGAGGAAGAGAAGGTGCTGGCCCGTCCCGAGGGCAGGGCGATCGGTTTCGGCGGAGGCGAGGTCTCGGGTTATGAGATCCATCACGGGCGGGTCTATCGTCACGGAGGCGAGCCGCTCTTCGCCGCGCGTGGATCTCTAAAGGGTTGCCGCGCCGGGTCCGTAGCCGGTACCTCCTGGCACGGCGTTCTGGAGTCCGACGGCTTCCGCCGAGCCCTCCTTTCCTGGGTCGCCGGGAGCCGTGGCCTGGACTGGATGCCGGGCAGCGAGCCGTTCGCCGACGCGCGTGAGGCGCAGTTGGAGAAGCTCGGAGACCTCATCGCTGAGAACGTGGACCGCGAGGCATTGCTCACCCTGATAGACGGCGGACCGCCGCGCGGCCTGCCAATCGTGAGCGGTCAGCTAGTAAGCATGTCAGGCGGTCAGTCAACCGGGCGGGATGCGCGGAAGCTCAGTGATGTCGGAGCCTCGAAGAGTATCGACGCCGCGTTAGAGCCAGCGATAACCACCCCGCGGGCAAACATGAGCAACACTGAAACCAGACTGAAAGCTGGAAGTTGATGGCTGACAGGCTCCTATTCCTGACCACCGCAGATACCGAGATACTGGCCGCCGCTAAAGCCGCCGAGCTTCTGCCTGACGGCTTTCCGGAAGTCCGGTGCGCCAACCCGGTGAACATGGCCCAGGCAGCGTTCTTCACGGAACAGTTGCCTCATGCCAGCGCCGTTATGGTGCGGCTGCTCGGTGGAAAGAGCGCCTGGCCGGAAGGGTTCGAGTCGTTGCGCCGCCGATGCGAGGAGTTGCGGATACCCTTGCTCGCCTTTGGAGGCGAGACCGAACCGGACGCGGAGTTAACGGCGGCCTCGACCGTTCCAACGGGCACTGTAGCCGAAGCGTTCGAGTACCTGCGTCACGGCGGCGTCCGAAACACGGAGAATTTGCTCCGTTTCGTCGCGGATACCGTGCTACTGGAGGGCTACGGCTTCGAACCACCCGGGCCATTGCCGGAGCTTGGCGTCTACCATCCGGCGCTCGCGGAAGGCTCGTCTCTGGAGGACTTGATCTCCCTGCACGATCCCCAGCGTCCGACTGTCGGCGTGGTCTTCTACCGCACCCACTGGATGAGCGTCAACACCGCCTTCGTGGACGCGCTCGTGAAGGCGCTGGAAGAAGCCGGTGCGAACACCCTGCCCATCTACTGCTACTCGCTCCGCGCGGCTCCCGATGGAGAAGTCCCCGCGCTCGCGCTGCTCAAAGACAGAGTCGACTGCCTGGTGACCACGGTCCTCGCCAGCGGCGGGTCGAACGCCGCCGACGCCAGCAAGGACGGTTCGCCGGAGGGCTGGCTGGAGTGGGAGGTCCCAGCCCTCGAAGAGCTGGGCGTGCCGGTGCTGCAGGGCATCTGCACCACCTCCTCCCGCGAGGCGTGGCTCGCCTCCGACGCCGGGCTCTCGCCGCTCGACACCGCCTGGCAGGTCGCCATCCCCGAGTTCGACGGCCGCATCATAGGCGTCCCGTTCTCGTTCAAGGAGAGGCTCGGCGCGGACTCGCCCGTCGGAGCGCCGCTCACGCTCTACGCGGCCGACCCGGAACGCACCGCCCGCCTCGCCGGAATGGCCGCGCGCCTCGCCCGTCTCGGCCGCGTCCCGAACCCCGAAAAGAAGGTCGCCATCCTCCTCTCCAACTACCCCACCAAGCACTCGCGGGTCGGCAACGCCGTCGGTCTCGACACTCCCGCGAGCGCTATAAAGCTGCTGGACGCGATGCAGAGAGCAGGCTACGCGGTGGACGGAGCGCCGGAAGAGGGGGATCCACTGATCCACGCCCTCATAGCCGCCGGAGGCCACGACCTGGAGTTCCTGACCGAAGAACAACTCCAGAGCGCCGTCGGACGGCTCGACGCGCGTTCCTACGCGGAGTGGTTCGCTCGCCTGCCGGAGGACCTGCGGGCTGGCGTGGAGAAGCACTGGGGATCGCCGCCGGGAGATCTCTACGTCGATAGCGGCGAGTTCGTGGTGGCGGGGCTGCGTTTCGGCAACGTCTTCGTCGGCATCCAGCCTCCGCGCGGTTTCGGGGAGAACCCAATCGCCATATACCACGACCCGGACCTGCCACCGACACATCACTACCTGGCGGCGTACTGGTGGATGATCGAGGAGTTCGGCGCCGACGCCGTGGTCCACCTCGGCAAGCACGGGACGCTGGAGTGGTTGCCGGGTAAGTCCCTGGGGCTCTCGCCCTCGTGCGCGCCGGACGCGGTCCTGAGAGACGTGCCGCTCTTCTACCCGTTCGTGGTGAACGATCCCGGAGAGGGTACACAGGCCAAGCGGCGGGCGCACGCGACGGTTGTGGACCACCTGATCCCCCCGATGACCCGCGCCGAGACCTACGACGACCTGGCGAAGCTGGAGCAACTCCTGGACGAGTACTATCAGGTGGAGACGCTCGACCCCTCGAAGCTGCCCGCCATCCGCGTCCGGATCTGGGAGACCCTGCGCGACGCGGAGCTTCACCGCGACCTCGGCGTCGAGGAGCAGCCCGAGGAGTTCGGCGACTTCCTCAACCACGTCGACGGCTACCTCTGCGAGATAAAGGACCTCCCCATCCGGGGCGGCCTCCACGTCCTCGGCGAGACCCCGAAAGACGAGCCCCTGCGCCACCTCGTCGCCACCATACTCAGGGTCGGCTCCGGAGAAGTCCCCGGTCTCCGCCGGGCCGTCGGCCAAGCCTACGGCCTGGACGAGAAGTCCCTCTCCGAGAACGGCGGCACGCGCGTGGAAGCGCCCGAACCCCTCTCCGCCCGTTTCCCCGGCGTCGTTGTTACCGCCTCCGACCTGCTAGACAGGCTGGAGGAGGCCACGCAGGCGTTGCTCCTGGAGATGGAGGACCGCGACTGGGACGCCTCCGAGACCGCATCTGTCTGCGAGGAAGTGCTCGGCGTCGCCGACGCCGGCGTTGCACGATCCCTACACTTCGCCGCCGGCGAGGTCGTGCCGCGACTCATGCGTACGCCTGAGGAGATGAGCAATCTTCTGCGCGGTCTCGAAGGCGGGTACGTCCCGGCGGGACCGTCCGGGTCTCCGACCCGCGGGCTCGTCAACGTGCTCCCGACCGGACGCAACTTCTACTCGGTCGATCCGAAGGCTCTGCCCTCGCGGCTCTCCTGGGAGGTCGGGCAGGGGCTGGCGGATGACCTCCTGCGGCGGCACCTCGAAGAGGAGGATCGCTATCCCGAGACCATCGGCATCGTGGTGTGGGGGACGGCGGCGATGCGGACGCAGGGGGACGACATAGCGGAGATATTGGCGTTACTAGGCGTCCGGCCGGTGTGGAACGAGGAATCCCGCCGTGTAACCGGTATCGAGGTCATCCCGTTGGAGGAGTTGGGACGGCCCCGGATCGACGTGACAGTCAGGATCAGCGGCTTCTTCCGGGACGCTTTCCCCAACCTGATCTCTCTAATAGACGACGCTGTCAGAATCGTAGCCGCCCTCGACGAACCCGACGACATGAACTACGTCAGGAAGCACGCAAACCAGGAGAAAGCCGAAGGCGTCGACGAGCGGCAATCCACCACCCGCATCTTCGGCTCGAAACCGGGAGCTTACGGTGCGGGCCTCCTGCCGCTAATGGACGCCCGCAACTGGCGCACCGACGAGGACCTGGCCGAGGTCTACGCCGTCTGGGGCGGCTACGCCTACGGCAAAGGTTTGAACGGCGTCGAGGCGCGGGCGGCGATGGAGTCGAATTTGCGCCGTACGGAGATTGCTGTCAAGAACATAGACAACCGCGAGCACGACCTCTTCGACTCCGACGACTACTTCCAGTACCACGGCGGCATGATCGCCGCTGTCCGCGCCCTGACCGGCCGCGACCCGAAAGCCTACATAGGCGACTCCGCCGACCCATCGCGCCCAAAGACCCGCAGCCTCGCCGAAGAAGCGAAGCGCGTCTTCCGAAGCCGCGTCGCCAACCCGAAGTGGATCGAAGCCATGCAGCGCCACGGCTACAAGGGCGCCTTCGAGCTATCCGCAACCGTCGACTACCTCTTCGGCTACGACGCCACCGCGAGCGTAGTAGAGGACTGGATGTACCGCGACGTAACGAGGAAATATGTCCTGGACGAGTCGGTACGTGACTTCATGCGCGAGTCGAACCCCTGGGCCTTGCGCGCCATCTCCGAGCGTCTCCTGGAAGCCGCCGAGCGCGGTCTCTGGTCCGAACCCGCCGCCGAAGACCTGGAAGCTCTCAAGACGGCGTACCTGGAGAACGAAGGTATGTTGGAGGAAGGCATCTCTTGAGCACGGCTTATACGCATCCCTACCCCTTCTCCGCCATCGTCGGCCAGGAAGACCTCAAACTCGCCCTGCTCATAAACGCCGTCTCCCCGGAAGTAGGAGGCGTTCTCGTACGTGGCGAAAAGGGAACCGCCAAGTCCACCGCCGTCCGCGCGCTTGCGAGACTTCTGCCACCCATAAGGGTCGTCGCCGGATGCCCGTATTCCTGCGACCCCGAGAGTCCGAACCCGGAGTGTCCCGCTGGACCACATCCCGAAGATGCGCTCTGGGAGGAGCGACCAGTGCGGCTCGTGGAGCTTCCGGTTGGGGCGAGCACGGACCGGCTGGCTGGTACGTTGGATATCGAGAAGGCGCTCTCGGAGGGGAGGAAGGCGTTCGAGCCGGGGCTACTCGCGGCGGCGCACCGGGGGATTTTGTACGTGGATGAGGTGAATCTGCTCTCGGATCACCTCGTGGACCTGCTGCTGGACGTGGCGGCGATGGGTGTGAACCACGTCGAGCGCGAAGGGGTGAGTGTGCGCCATCCATCGCGTTTCATCCTGGTCGGGACCATGAATCCGGAAGAGGGGGAACTCAGGCCGCAGCTTCTGGACCGTTTCGGCGTGACGGTCGAGGTCACGGGAAGCTCTGACGCTAAGGAGAGGGTGGAGATCGTACGCCGCAGGCTTCACTACGAGGCCGATCCCGGGGACTTCGCCCACAAGTGGTCCGCCGCTGACGAGGAGTTGATGTCCTCCATCTCCGCGTCGCGGGACCGGCTCCCTGGTGTGCATCTCTCCGATGAGACGCTCTACAAGATCTCCGTCCTGTGCGCGGAGCTTGGCGTGGACGGTCTGCGAGGCGACATCGTAACGGCGAAGACCGCCCGCACGCTCGCCGCCTGGGACGGGCGCAACGAAGTGGTCCTGGACGACGTGCGCCGGGCCGCCCTTCTCGCGCTCTCGCACCGCCGCCGACGTAGCCCCTTCGAAGACCCCGGCATAGACCCCGAGGAACTGGAGCACGGCCTCTCCGAAGACCCGGAACCGCCGGACGACGATCCCGGCGGTGGCGCTACTCCGCCGGAGAAGAACGAGAAGAACATGGAGTCTCCTCCTCGAAACTCCGGCCAAGAACCCTCGGAGAGCCAGATAGGCTCCGGGGAGCGGAGCCACGCGTCGACGGAGCCGTTCCGGACGGTACGGCTGGAGGCTCCCGAAAAAGGCAAGGGCGGGCCGCTCGGACGCCGGAGCCGGGTCTCGGGCAGTCTCGGACATCCCGTAGGAGACCGCGAAACTACGGGCGTCGTCAGGGACGTGGCGCTCGCGGCGACGATCCGCGCGGCGGCACCGCTCCAGAGGGCGCGGAACAATGCCGGGCCTGGATTGGTGATTCGGGCGGAGGACCTGCGTGAAAAGGTCCGCGAGGGGCGGGAGGGAAACCTGATCCTCTTCCTAGTCGATGCCAGTGGCTCGATGGCCGCCCGCAGCCGCATGTCCGCCGTGAAGGGCGCGGTCATCTCACTCCTGAACGACGCCTACCAGCGCCGCGACAAGGTCGGCCTCGTCTCGTTCCGGGGAACGGAGGCGCAGGTCTTGCTGTCCCCGACCGCGAGCGTGGAGCTGGCGGCATCCCGGCTGGAAGAGCTGCCGACCGGCGGACGCACGCCGCTCGCGGCCAGTCTGGAAAAAGCGGCCGAAATCCTCATAAGAGAGCGCTTGCGGGAGAAAGAGCGCCGTCCGCTGCTCGTGCTGCTAACCGACGGCCGGGCGACTGCCGGGCCGGATCCGCGCGGAGTAGCGGCGAGGGTACGCAAGCTCGGCGCCGCCTCTTTCGTGGTAGATACAGAGGACGGACATATACGGCTCGGGATGGCGGGTGAGGTCGCGGATGCGCTGGGAGCGCCGTGTCTACGCCTGGAGGAGTTGCGGGCCGAGTCGTTGGTGGATCTGGTCGAGAGGAGGCGCGTGGCGTGAGTGAGGTTCGAGAGTCCAGGGAGGAGCGTCTGCGGCGCCGTTCGAAGAGGGAACGGCCCCTGCTCGTCGTGAACACCGGGCACGGCAAGGGTAAGTCAACGGCGTCGTTCGGGGTCATGTTGCGGGGATGGGCGCGCGGTTACAGGATCGGCGTCTACCAGTTCGTCAAGAGCGGCAAGTGGAGGGTAGGGGAGCACGAGGCCGCCCTCAAGCTCGGCAACATAGACTGGTTCAAGATGGGCGACGGCTGGACGTGGACCTCGAAGGATTTGGTGGAGAGCGCGGACAAGGCCCGCGAGGGCTGGGAAGAGGTCAAGCGCCGTCTGGCCGACGAGACGTACGACATGCTCCTGCTGGACGAGTTTACCTACCCGATGAAGTTCGGCTGGGTGGACACGAACGAAGTAGTGGAAGTCCTGAAGAACCGCCCCGGCTTCCAGCACGTCATCATAACCGGGCGCGACGCGCCGCCGGAGCTTGTCGAGATCGCCGACCTCGTGAGCGAGGTCAGCAAAATAAAACACCCGTTCGACGAGGGCTATCGGGGCCAGAAAGGGATCGAGTGGTAGAAACCCCCCGCATAGTGATCGCCGGAACCCACTCCGGCGTGGGCAAGACCACCGTCGCCTCCGGGCTGATGGCCGCGCTGTCGGCCAAAGGTTACCGGGTCGCGCCCTTCAAGGTCGGCCCGGACTTCATCGACCCCTCATACCACGCTCTCGCCACGGAACGACCCGGACGCAACCTCGACGCCTTCCTCTCCGGGCCGGAGCTCATCGCCCCGCTCTTCACGCACGGCTCTCGCGGTGCGGATGTCGCCATCATAGAGGGCGTCATGGGCCTCTTCGACGGCAAGAGCGGCGGCGGAGAGTTAGCCTCGACCGCCCATGTAGCCAAGCTCCTAGATGCGCCGGTGGTGCTGGTAGTGGACGCGAAAGCAATGGCCCGTTCGGCGGCGGCTATGATACACGGTTACATGACCTTCGATCAGAGCGTTAGGGTTGCCGGTGTAGTCCTGAACCGCGTTGGCTCCGCTACTCACGAGAAGATGCTGCGCAAGGCCATCGAGCCGCTAGGCGTCCCGGTCCTCGGTGTTATCCGGCGCGACGCGACCATATCCACGCCAGACCGCCACCTCGGCCTCGTTCCCGTCGCCGAACGCCGCGAGGAGGCCCGCAAATCGCTCGAATCCCTGGGTGAGACAGTCGCCCGCTCCTGCGACCTCGAAAGCATCCTGCACCTGGCTCGATCTGCGGGGCCACTCCACGCGCAGTCGTGGAGCCCGGAGGCGCCGGAACCGGGACCACTGGTGCGGATCGCCGTGGCGAGCGGACCCGCCTTCAGCTTCATCTACGAAGAGAACATGGAGCTACTGCGTGGAGCGGGCGCGGAAATCATCCCATTCGATCCGACCACGGACGAGGATCTGCCCGATGCTACCGACGCCCTTTACCTCGGCGGCGGCTTCCCCGAGACCTACGCCGAAGCTCTCTCGGAGAACGAGCCGATGAAGGAGAAAGTCCGCGACTTCGCCATGACCGGGCGGCCTGTCATAGCCGAGTGCGGCGGCCTTCTCTACCTCACCCGTGAACTAGACGGCCGCGAGATGTGCGGTGTCCTCGACGCCGACGCCCGGATGACTGACCGTCTGACCCTAGGTTACCGCGAGGCGCGGGCGCTCACTGATTCGCCGCTGATGGCAACGGGCGAGACATTACGCGGCCACGAGTTTCACTACTCGGCCGTCGAGCGAGAAGCTGGAGCCCCCGCCTGGGAGTTCGCCGGGCGCGGAGAGGAAGGCTTCGTGTTGGGCGGTGTCCATGCGAGCTACCTGCACACCCACTGGGCCGCGACGCCGTGGGTGGCGCGGCGGCTGGCAAGAACGGCGGCGCGGAGCGCGGAGGTGCGGGCGTGAGCGGACGGCTGGTCGGCATCGGGGTTGGGCCGGGGGATCCGGAGCTTCTGACGGTCAAGGGATTGCGGGAGTTGCGGGAGGCGGATCACGTCTTCGTCCCCGTAGGCGATACGGGCGAGGTCGGACGCGCCGAAGCCGTCGCGCGAGCGTACCTCGAGCCGGAGCGCATCCAACGCCTCCTGTTCGCCCTCTCGGATGACGAACATGCCCGCGCCGAGAACTGGGAATGGGCCGCCCAGGAGGTGTCCGAACCTCTCCGAAACGGCCAGACCTGCGCCTTCGCAACCATAGGAGACCCAAACGTATATTCGACCTTCACGTACCTCGCCCGGACGGTAAAGCAGCACGTACCTGAAGTTCAGGTAGATACTGTGCCGGGGATCACGGCGATGCAGGACCTGGCGTCGCGGAGTGGAACAGTGCTGCTGGAGGGAGACGAGAGGCTGGCGTTGCTACCGTTCACTGCGGGGAAAAGCCGCTTGCAAAGCGGGCTTTCGGAGTACGAGACCGTCGTGTGCTACAAGGGCGGCGGGCGGCTGCCGGAGGTGCTGGAGGCGGCAGAGGAAAGCGGTCGTTTAGAAGATGCAATCTATGGTTCACGTTTAGGCATGGAAGGTGAGGAAGTCCTTCCGGCTTCCGGCATGGCCGGGAGGGAAGGGCCTTACCTGTCTACGGTGATCTTTACGAAGAGGGGATCTGAGTTTGAGTAAGGTGTGGTTCATTGGGGCGGGGCCTGGAGCGCCGGACTTGCTGACGTTGAGGGGCGCGGAGCTCATCGGTGAGGCGGACGTGGTGATCTGGGCGCGGAGTCTAGTTCAGGAGGGTGTACTGGAACACGCCTCGCCGGAAGCGGAGATCGTCGAATCAACCACCATCCCGCTCGAAGGCGTGCGCGAAATTTACGAGCGGGCCGTGGCCGAAGACTTGAAGGTCGCGCGCGTCCATTCGGGGGACCCTAGCATCTATGGGGCGGTGCTGGAGCAGGTCGAGGTCTGTGAAGAGGTGGGGCTTCCGTGGGAGATCGTTCCTGGAGTATCCTCCCTCGGGGCTGCGGCAGCGGCTATCGGACGGGAGTTGACCGTCCCTGAAGTGTCTCAGTCGGTCATCATCACCCGCCGCGCCAGCCGCACGCCGATGCCGAACAACGAGGACATCAGGAGCTTCGCCGCTCATGGGACCACGATGGCGATCTTCCTTTCGGCCGCGAAGCCCCGCGCTCTTCAGGATGAGTTGCTGGAAGGCGGCTACGCGCCGGACACACCCTGCGCCGTCGTCTACCGCGCGAGCTGGCCCGATGAGGAGGTAATAGAGTGTCCGCTGGAGGAACTTGCGGACTACATCCGGGAGGCTGGTTTCACCCGTCAGGCGCTCGTCCTCGTCGGACCGGGGCTCGGGGCGGGCGGAACTCGTTCACACCTCTACAGTCCCGAGTTCTCACACATGTTCCGCAAGGCTTCGAGGGAAGCCTAGGAGACGACTGATGGCGCCTGCCCGTAAGATCCGGGAGCCCTCCATGCCTCCCAGCATGGCGAGGGCGAAGGACGA
>JBBPZZ010000026.1:0-2636 GCA_038198445.1 Rubrobacterales bacterium | reverse complement strand
TGAAAGCCAGGTGCCGCTCTACCTCGGGGTTATCCTTCTGGTAAATGTGTACGTTGTGTGTGCGGGTTGGTCCCCGGTTCTTCGTAAAGTACCGTCTCCCAGAAAGACCCGACTCTCCACGCGCCTCGTAACCCAGCCCTCCCATCTCCAGGTTGAAACCGTCTATCTTCTCGATCTCCCGCACCTCGATTAGGATGTCTATGATCGGCTTGGCTTTTATACCTGGTATGGCCGTGCTGCCCATGTGGTGGATAGCCAGGACCTCCTCTCCCAAGACAGAAGAGAGCGCCGCGGCCTCCGCCTCGAACATCCCGGTCCACGCCGGGTCTTGCGGCACGACCCTGATCTCTCCATATCCCGCGTGTCTCATTCTTTCAGGACTCTCTTTTCCCCGCTATAGACGCCGCATCTTATTGAGCAAGGTAACCTCCGTCCACGGGCAGGATCACACCGGTGACGAACGAAGCCTCATCAGAAGCGAGGAACAGTATTGCTTTAGCCACCTCGGAGGGCTCCCCGAGCCTGCCGATGGGATGCGCCTCTTTCATCGGCGCCTTGTACTCTTCCGGCAGTTCCGCGACGGCCTCGGTCGTTATTGTGCCGGGGGCCACGGCGTTGACCCGGATACCGCGGTCAGCCCACTCGACCGCGAGATGTTTGGTGATCCCCGAAGCGACGAACTTCGCAGGGCCATACGTGGACTGCTCCGCCTGCCCCGCCAGGCCGGAGATGGAGGACAGGCACACGATGGACCCGCCACCGCTCTCCAGCATCGCCTCGACCGCATACTTGCAGGTGAGGAACATACCCCGCCCGTCGACGGCCATCACCCAGTCCCAGTCCTCCGGTGTCGCATCGACGATGTTGTTCAGCGGGATGACCCCCGCGTTCGCGACGAGCACGTCTAGTCTTCCGAAACGCTCCGTGGCGGCGCCGATGATCCTCTGCGCGTCCTCGACGACCGCGACATCAGCCACTACTGCCTCGACCTCCGCTCCCGAGCCCTCTAATTGCTCCCGTAGATCGTTGAGCCCGGCCTCGTCCACATCGTTGATGACGAGCCGCGCCCCCTCGCGGGCGAACAGCTCGGCGGTGGCCCGTCCAATTCCCTTCGCCGCCCCGGTAACGACCGCGGCCTTTCCACGTAACCGGTCCAGCCCCTGCGTCTCTCTTTCCGTATTCTCCGACACGCTACCTCCTCAGGTGTTCCCTTGCCGTCGACAACTCCTAAACCAGATGGACCCGCGGCCCGTCCGATGCGTTTACCGCCTTAAGCGCCTCCTCTGAAATCAACCCGTCGGTGACGAGGTCATGTATATCACCGAGGCGCGCGACCTCGAAGAAAGCGAGGGGACGGAACTTGCTGTGGTCCGCCAATAGAACAACCCTCCGGGCCGCCCGGATCATCGCGCGCTTGGCCTCGGCCACCGAGAGACTCGACTCGCTCAAGATTTCGCCGGTAATTGCGTGCATACCCATCAACGCCACGTCCACATGGAGGCTCTCCAGAAACGCCTGAGTGTAGGGACCGAGCAGAGTAAAGGACCCTTCCCGGATCTCACCTCCCGGCACAGCGACGTTTACCTCCGGTATCTCCGCGAGCACGGAGGCGATGTTCACGTCGTTGGTTACGGCCGTGATCTTTACCCGCCGCCGCCCCAATGCTTCCGCCGCGCTCAAGACCGTCGAGGAGGAGTCGAAGATGAGGCTCTGCCCGGCCTCCAGAAACGTGACGGCGTACTCGCCGATCCTGGTCTTCTCCTCCCGGTTGTGTCGCCGCCGGTCCTTGAAGCGGAACTCGAACGTCGTACCCTCGACCGTAACGGCCCCGCCGTGAGAACGCCGGACGGCGCCCTCCCGATCCAACTCGTCGAGATCCCGCCGCGCCGTCGAATCCGAAACACCCAGAGCCGAAGCGATCTCCGCTATGGACGCCGCCCCCTGGCGGCCGAGAAAGCCGCGTATCTCCGCCCGCCGCTGTGCCGGAATCTTCTTGTCCCCTTCGCCGTTCCGCAAAGATACCTCTTGTGCCAACTACTACTTTTCAGACCGCAGCTTACCACGAAGTTTCGAATCTCCGCAAATATTGCCAAAATATTTCACCGCATAAGTAAGCGGCGGAGAGCGCGTTGGGGCGTTTGCCGGCGTCTTTGACTCTTGACTTACAAACAGTCTTCCGTCTATTCTTCTGGTTGGGAAATGGAATATCGTTTCAAAAAGGGTAGGTGATGAATACTCCCAGGGCGGGATCGGCGAAGAACCTGGTCAGGGCGTTCGCTCTTCTGCGCGTACTTGCGGAGCACGGGGAGGGGTTGACTCTGACGGAGGTATGCCGGCTCGGCGAAGTCCCGAAGCCGACGGCCCACCGGCTGCTTGGCGCGCTGGAGGAGGCGGGTATGATCAAGGAGAACAGGCGGGGAGTTTATGGACTTGGTCCCCAGTGTCTAGTGTTGGGCAGCGCGTTTCTGGACGGGTTGGATATCCGTCGGGAGGCGAAAGGTGTGTTGGAGGATCTGGTCGCGAAGAGCGGCGAGACTTGCCATCTCGGCATCAGGGACGAAGACCGCGTCGTCTACATCGAGAAAGTCGAGAGTCCGCAGATGGTGCAGTTGAGGTCGCGGGTCGGTCTCACCGCT
>JBBPZZ010000025.1:0-15644 GCA_038198445.1 Rubrobacterales bacterium | reverse complement strand
TTAAGGATCGGTGAGTTCGGTCGGTCCTGCGACCAGGATCGTGGCGAAGACAAGCGCCTACACCCATGGCTTTCATATAAACCGCCTCCTGGGTAGTCCACAGGAGCGGATCAAAGAGTTGTGGGCATGAGAATATCGCAACACTCATCTAGGAAGAACCGTCCTAAAGAGTCAATTCCAACGAACAGTGACATTACTGTTGTATTAGAGTTAGTGTTATGGCTAGCTTTGAACAGTTCCTGGGTGCCAAGCTCCAGCGACCTTCTGGCCTTTTAATGCTCACCTTATGTAAACAGAATAGCTCTGCTATGGATTCGGCATAGATCATGCGGCTAAGAAAGCCATTAGTAGCCCAGGTTCTCCTTATTTTCGGTTTTCTGGGCGCCTTCGGGTTCCTGAGCAATTACGTCGCTTTGCACAGTTACGAGGCTGGCGAGGCCTGCGTCTTGATCTTATTCGTTTACCTTGCCCTTACTACGAGAATCAATTCGAGATGGGCCCTGTACGTCTTACTCCCTGCACTCGGGCTGGTGATTTTCGTATTCTCGTACGCATATATCTTCGCTACTAGGATGGGTACTTCTTTGCTCCCTAGCGTTCTGGCCCAGAGATATTATCTTTACGTCCTGCTGTTGCCGATAACTTGCATGTTATGCATGAGGGGATGGAGGTTGGCGGATTTTAGACGCATCTTTATCTTTGCGATCTCCTTGACAATGATAGGCCGCGTCGCAGCCGATGTTACCTCGCCTAACTCTTTGCTGCTCTCTGGAAGTTTCTTCACCTTGCGGCTGAATGAGGTCTACGGAGAACAAGCTTATTTAATCCGGCGTCTTGATTCTAGCGCTATGTTCTTGGCGTTGTACTTTGGGCGAGGGCTCACGCAAGCCAGGAGTCTGTCCTCGCGTGCTTTTAGGCTGGCCGCGACGGTTTCAGCCCTTACGCTTTTGCTAATCACCGTGCCCCGAGGGTTGTTAGCATCGGTTGTTATCGCAATAGGTTTGTACGCTACATTCTTGTTACGCCCCGAGCGAGCCAAACTGTCGGCAATCCTACTTCCACTATACGTCGCGGTCGTTTCACTTTCGGTATCTCCCTTGATCGATGTCTTTGTCCGTACGTTTGGTGAAGACCCTTCGTATGTAAGCAGAGCCGAGGAAGTTCGGATAGCTTGGAGATCGATCTTGCAGCACCCGTTTCTTGGGCTGGGACAGGACAGCGTCCAGTCGGTATCTTTTCAAGACCTGTTCGGGATACATTTTTACCCTTCAGACGTGGGTTTGCTCGGTGTTGCGTTTCAATTCGGGTTTGTAGGACTCCTGCTGTACCTGAGCTTCAGTGTGTGGCTCTTTGTAAACTTGCTCAAGCTATTATGGGCTTGTACTAATGAGGGTGCCGCTTATAACAGCGTGTTTCTATGGGCACTCTTTATCCTTTGCTTGACCTTCATTATCGTCTCTCCACAGCAGGCAAGGTTCATATTCGGAAACGGTTTGCCTATTGCGGCATTCTCCTCCGGATTGGCGTTGATGCACAAGCGTGGCTTACTAAGGGGATTATATGAAAGTCCACCAAGAGCACCTGAAGTCGGGGATCAAGTACCGAGTCAAAGGGCTGCCCGAGTTGGACCCAAAATCGGATGATGGAAGCGTTCGCTGTACAGTCAATGTTTCAAATCGATCTATACAACTGTGTCTGCTAAATCGTTTTGATCTTGCAACGTAAGATCCTTGCTACAACTACTGCCTTTGTAGCGTTTCTCTGCTTGACAGTGCTCGGAGGTAGCGCGTGTCTCAATCATGAGAGGATCGACTTAGACCTCTCCAAGTCGAATAGTGTTCGAGTATCCCCCGTAACAGGAGTGAACACTAATTTCTTCAACGCTCCCGAAAAACTCGGCAATGAAGACGTGTGGAACGCTGTAGAAGAAGCGAAGATCCCCGTACTGCGATTCCCCGGAGGGACAAGAGGTAATTCGTACGATTGGGTGACAGGCAAAATCCAAACCAGTAGACATGGGAATATCGGGTCTGCAGGACAGAACGAAAACAATACCGTTCCAATGGATAACTTTATGTCACGTGCCAAGAAGGCCGGTGCGTCAGTATCTTACGTCCTCAACATTACGGATTCGCCAGATAGTATTCAGAAGCTTGCCCGACACTGGAGGAGTACGAATGCTCCCATTAGCTGGGTAGAGCTGGGCAACGAATACTATCTTCCGGACCTCATCAACGAGATCGGAGGCCCTGCAGGGTATCTCAACAAAGCTCGCCAGGCACTGACTGCACTGCGAGCGGGCGGTTATCGCGGTGCAGTGGGCCTCATGGTTGCACCTGAGGAGATGCCGGGCAGAGAAAATAGTTCCACCTCGTTCCAGTCATGGAACGAGGAATTAGCCAGGGCGGATGTTTCGGGTTTCGATGCTGTCATCCTGCACTACTATCCCTCGCTAGACAGTGCCGGCTTCGGAAGTATCTACGAAGACGGCCCATCCAATCTATCTTCAACGATAAGAAAGCTCAGACGGCAATTCCCTCACCAACAGGTTTGGATCACTGAGTGGAACCTCGGCAAGCCCGCAGATGCTCCTCAGTTCAATACTTTGTGGCACGCGCTCTTTGACCTTCAGATACTGAAAGTGATGCTCGAAAACCACGTTAGCCTAGCCTGCTACCATGTGCTCACCGGTAGAGGGTGGGAACTGCTAGGTCCGAATCACTTCACACTAAACGACAACGGTAAAGGTCTATCCGATCTTTCGCGACGGGTACCGTACTTTGTATTTCAGATGGTCGATGAAGCCAGGAGCGACGGTGCGACATACGTACCCGCACAAGAAAACTCACAGCGGACAACTCTATCCAACGGGGTCAACTATGTGGCTTTTCGTACCCATAGTGAGCTTCGCATTGTAGCCTGGACTTCGACTGAAGCGAGTGTGGACATACAAGTGAGAATGAACGCACTTGCACCGAAGTTCCTGGAAGGGAAGTTACTACACGGAGGGTTGGAGGAGACCAACGGCTCCTTGCTAAGGATGAAGTATTCGAAGGCAACATGGAAGGAGAAGATTAAACCCGTTCTCATCTCTTCTCCCAGGCTGCAGGGACCAGGAGCTGTTCTTCTCAGATATTCGATTGAGAAACATCATGGTAATGCAGACCGAGGTGTAAGCAGGCTTGAGTAACTTTCGGAGTGATTTAGCAGAGTCGTGCCCCGCTCCTTACAGGGTTCACTCTAAGCCCCGTGCGCGTTCTTCATCGGCTTCGGGGTTTTTTAGGGGTGGGTAGCGCTTGGACCGACCCGCGAAACGTCCTTTGGGTCGCCCTGGTGGGCATCCGCAAGGTTTCGGCGGCTTCGCGGACTCACCAGCCTCGGCAAGAGCGCCAAAACGCTGCGGTGGACCCGCACGGGATCAGGTGCTCGGGATCGTAGCGCCTCGCCCACGGCAGCCTTAGATCCACCACGAAAGGGCGAGCCAGCCTAAACCGCGTGAAGGCGGCTGTCACCAGCCACGTCCACCGATCGGCCTACTCGGAACGGCGTACGCGGGGGTGGTCCACCCGAGGGTCTGCTTGAAAAAGCGGAAGGTGTGCTGCAGGTCGAACCGCCTGACGTACGCACGCCAAAGGCGATCGGGGGTCTCCTCACCGTACCATCTCAACCAAAGCGCGCGGCTCTCGGCGCCTCTCGTTCCGCTACATCCGCTCCCCCTTTATCAAGACCCGCGTACCGCGCGCTATGGGTAGAGGCTCGCGGCAGCCACGGCCTTCGTGCGCCTGAACCTTGAGATGCATGTTCGCCTAGAAAGCGCACGCGCACCAGCCTTATTCGAGCGCGGGAATCTCGATGGGTTTCTCCTTCGGCCCACACCTTATACCCCTCGGAATCAATCTGTTCGTACGTAGTGTAGGATGAATGGTAGTGAGGCACGTTATCTCCCGGGAGGTAGGATATGAGAACCACCGGCTCCAGAGACGCGACTGCACCCCCTACCTTTTCCATAGCCTCCATCGTCGGAGGCGGGGAGTTAGAGGATGCGCCGGGTGGTCGTATGACTTCCACCAATCCGGCGCACGCGGACGAGGTTGTCGCCGAAGTACTGCTCGGCGACGCCGGGACGTTCGTCGAGGCGTGCCGGGCGGCGCGGGAAGCGCAGCGGGAGTGGGCGGCGGTGCCGGCCCCGATCCGGTCTGGGGTCATAAAGAAGATCGGGCGCCTCGTGGAGTCCAACAAGGAGGCGCTGGCCCGGCTGGTTACGCGGGAGATCGGCAAACCTTATACGGAATCGCTCGGAGAGGTGCAGGAGATCATCGACACCTGCGACTTCTTCACCGGCGAGGGGCGCAGGCTCTACGGACAGACCGCGCCGAGCGAGATGCCGGACAAGCAGCTCTTCACCTTCCGCGTGCCGGTCGGGGTCGCTGCGATTATCACGGCGGGTAACTTCCCGGTCGCGGTGCCTTCGTGGTACCTGATCCCGGCCCTCACCTGCGGCAACACCGTGGTCTGGAAACCCGCCGAGTATTCTCCGGCCATCGGCGACGCTCTGGCGCAACTGTTCGTAAACGGCGGCCTCCCAGACGGCATCTTGAATGTGGTGCAGGCTGAAGGACCGGCCGCTTTCGACGGTCTGGAGCGAGCGCTCGATGAGGGGCTCGTGGACAAGGTCGGCTTCACCGGCTCCTCGGAGGTCGGAAAGAAGATCGGGGAGCTGTGCGGCCGGCACATGCAGTCGCCGTGTCTGGAGCTCGGCGGCAAGAACCCGCTCGTCGTGATGCCGGACGCGGACCTGGACCTCGCCGTCGAGGGCGCGCTCTTCTCGGGCTTCGGCACCGCCGGGCAACGCTGCACCTCGCTCGGCACCGTCATCGTCCACGAATCCATTCACGACGAGTTCGTGTCGAGGTTCGCCCGCGCCGTAGAGGAGGCGAAGATCGGGGACCCGGCGCAAGACGTCCTCTACGGCCCGATGCTCTCCGAGCGCTTCCAGGAGCGGTTTCTCGGGTGGCTAGACCTGATCGAAGACCATCACACCATCCACGGCTCTACCGGCACCGGACGCATCACCGCGGACAACCCGCGCCAGAACTTCGTGGGCGACCCGGCGGTGGGCTACTTCTGCCACCCGACCATCGTGGACGGCATGACGATGGACGATGAGCTTTACCGAACCGAGACATTCGGCCCGCTCGTCGGCGTGGCTTCGTTCGCGACTTTTGATGAGGCGGTCGAGCTATCCAACAACCACGGCTACGGTCTCTCGGCGGCGATCTACACCACGGACGCCACGAACGCCCTGCATTTCCGGGAGCGCAACAAGGCCGGGATGCTCTCGGTCAACAACTCGACCAGCGGCGCGGAGGCGCACCTGCCGTTCGGGGGGAATGGAAAGAGCGGTAACGGCAGCCGGCTCTCCGGCATCTGGGTGATAGACCAGTTCACGCGCTGGCAGTCCATGAACTGGGACTACGCCGGCAAGCTCCAGAAGGCCCAGATGGACATCGCCGACCTCCCCGCCGACCTCGACTACAAGCTACCGGAGTAGAGCACTGTGTACGACGTAATAGTAGTCGGGCTCGGCGGTATGGGTAGCGCTGCCGCCTACCATCTGGCCGGACGGGGCGAGAAGGTGCTCGGTCTGGAGCAACACAGACCGGCGCACGACAGGGGTTCCAGCCACGGCGAGTCGCGCATCATCCGCCAGGCGTACTTCGAGGGGGCGGAGTACGTGCCGCTGGTCTTGCGCGCCTACGATCTCTGGGAGCGCCTGGAGCGGGAGACCGGCGAGGACCTGATGTCGCTCGTCGGCGGGCTCATGATCGGGCGCCGGGACGGCGAGTTGGTCTCTGGTAGCGTCGCGAGCGCCGAGGAGCACGCTCTCCCCTACGAGCTTCTGGATGCATCCGAGCTACAGCGCCGCTTTCGGGTCTTTGCGTCGGATCCCGATACGGTCGCCCTGTACGAAGAACGGGCGGGCTTCCTGCGGCCCGAGGCTGGCGTACAGGCTCACCTCGACCGCGCCGCCTCGCTCGGGGCGGAGCTTCGCTTCGAGGAGCCGGTCCTCTCCTGGAAAGCGTCGCCGTCAGGGGACCGGGTAAGCGTAGAGACGGCGAGCGGCGTCTACGAAGCGGAGCGGCTCGTGATCTCAGCCGGCGCCTGGTCGCCGAAGATACTCGCGGACATGAACCTTCCGCTCGGCGTGGAGCGGCTGGTGATGCACTGGTTCGAGCCGGAGGGAAGTATTGAGCCCTTCTTGCCGGATCGCCTCCCGATCTGGATCTGGGAGCCTGACGACGGCAACAGGTTCTATAGCTTTCCTCTCGTGGACAGAGATCGCGGCGTAAAGGTCGCCTTCTTCCGAGCGGGTGGCGTCCCCTGCGACCCCGAGACCATAGACCGCGAGGTCCGCGAGGAGGAGACGGAGTTCCTGCGGAGCTACCTGGCGAAGTACGTCCCCACCCTGGCCGGACGTTCGCTGGACGCCCGCACCTGCATGTACACCAACACTCCAGACGAGAACTTCATCATCTCTTTGCACCCGGAATACCCGCAAGTAGCCATCGCCGCCGGGTTCTCGGGCCACGGCTTCAAGTTCTGCAGCGTAGTCGGGGAGATACTGGCCGACCTCGCCACCAGCGGCGCGACCAGCCATCCAATAGAACTCTTCTCTCCCACCCGTCTTATCAACTAATCGTGGAAGTCCTGGACGCCCGGCAAACCGTTTCGCGACTGCCCTATATAGAGCTTGCGGACTCCATCCATAGAGTGGCGCTGGCCCGACACGAAGAAGGAGTGCAGGCCCCGCCGAGGATGGCGCTGCCTTTGCCGGAAGGCGGCGTGCTGCTCATCATGCCCGCTACGGACGGAGAGACCACCATAACAAAGCTGGTCACCGTACATCCGGGCAACGCGGCTCTTGGGCTGCCGTCTATCCAGGGCGAAGTGGTGGTAATGGAGGCCGCGACCGGCAAACGTCTCGGCCTTCTGGACGGAGCGGCCGTAACCGCCCGGCGCACCGCCGCTCTCTCGCTGCTCGCAGCCCGTACACTTGCCCCGCGCCCCGAGGGTCCACTACTCATCGTGGGCGCCGGGACCCAGGGCCGCGCGCATCTCGAAGCCTTCCGCGAAGGACTTGGCGTCGCACGGGTCTTCATCGCCTCCCGCACCGCCGAGAGCGCCGAGGCGCTGGCCCGACACGCCGAAAGCCTGGAGGTTAGCGCAGAGGTCATCAGCAGTCCCGAAGAAGCGCTGGACAGCGTGAGCCTCATCGTCACCGCGACGACCAGCCGCGAGCCGGTCTTGCCGGATAGCGTACCGGACGGCATCTTTATAGCGGCGGTTGGGGCATTCAACCCCGAGATGGCGGAGCTTCCGCCAGCGCTGATCTCGCACTCGACTATCGTAGTGGATACACTCGACGGCGCGATGGAGGAGGCCGGGGACCTCATACAAGCCGTGCGCGCCGAAGCATTCCGCTGGGAAGATGCCCTATCGCTCGAAGATGTCCTGGTGGGATCCCACCATCCCACGGGACCTGTCATTTTCAAGAGCGTGGGCCACGCCTTGTGGGATCTCGCCGCCGCCCGTAGCGCCTTCTCGCGGTAGCAGTCAATCCATCCCGGCGACATTGTAAATCTTGTTACGCCCTTATAGAATCTCGGTTTATTGTCGGATTGCTCCTGGAGCTTCTTGCTTCATTTATATACAAGCAGCCGATCGAATGAGTATACTGACCAACGTACAACGTAAATTACATATAAGTTCCGAGCGCGAAGGGAGCGCGTAGTGCAGGAAAACATTATTAGTCTGGAGAGCCTGGCGGACGTTCCGGTGGGGCGCAAGAGCGAACAGATGTGCCTTCTGGCAAAGTATTTCAACGGCTTCGCCAATTCAACCAGGCTTTCTATCTTGCTGTTGCTGGATCGGCAAGGGGAGACGAAGGTTGGGGATCTGGTCGAGGCTCTGGGCGCTCCACAGCCGAGAGTTTCGGACCATCTGCGATGTCTGGCCTGGTGTGGCTACGTGCAAGTACGGCGCGAGGGGCGCAACGCCTACTACTCGATAGCGGACGATCGGGTCCTTCAGATTCTCAAGCTCGGTGAGGAGTTGCTCGGGGAAAATCTGGACAATATCAAGGCCTGCGACGTTACCGAGGACGGCTGCTGAAGATCCGGCCGCCTCGGTTCATGAAGGTTCAATTGCTTCATTTTGAAGGCTGCCCAAACGCCGGTCCCACCGCGGAGATCCTGCGTGAAGTCCTCGAGCAAGAAGCGCTCGGCCACGAGATCGAGATGGTGGATCTCGAACGGCGAGGCGCTCGCAAGACACTGTCCTCCGGCAGCCCCACAATCCTCGTTGATGGCAAGGACCTCTTCCCAACGGGAAGTCCGAGTGAAGACTCCGCTTGCAGGATCTACAAGACTCCCGAAGGTCTTAAGGGCCACCCGACACAAGAGATGATGCGGGAGGCCCTCAAGGAATTGCTCGGCTTCTCGTAAGCTCTAGCCCGCCGCCTTGAAGCTCTCGCGGCTCTCCACCCGCTCCATCCAGGCTACGACGTTTGGGTACTCTCCAAGAGAAACTTCTCCTCGCTGCTCAAGCTCTCGTAGACGCACGAAATTTCCGGCGTGGGCTATGTCCGCTAGAGAGAAGCCCCCGGCCAGGTACTCGCGACCTTCAAGTCTTTCCTCCAACTTCGAGAGTGTATCCTTCAGCTTCCGTAGCGCCTCGGCGACCTGCTCTTCGGAGAAGCCTCTCTCTGGACCGACGCTCGCCACGAAGACCGAAGGATAAAAATTATCGTCGGCGGAGGCCATCCAGATCCTGGCGTAAGCCCGTTCTTTCGGGTCGGCTGGCAACAGCCTCGGATCTTCCGTAACCTCTTCGAGATACTGGTTTATCACGTTCGACTCGTACAGAGTGTCACCATCCACGACGACTACCGGTACCTTACCAGTAGGACTTACGTCCAGGAATTCTTCGCTCTTGTTCTCGAGATCCACCTCGTACGTCTCGAAATCAATGTCTTTCTCATGCAGGACCATCCTGGTCCGCCGGGCGTAAGGTCACCTGCCTGTGTTGTAGACTTTGATATCCATTTCTCTCCTTTGGATAGCCTCGCTGCGATAGTAGCATAAGCGTATCCACCAAAGCCCCGAGTCAGGCGTGGCGGCATATGTGCGGCGGAAACAACGCGGCCGCGCATATATAGTAGAAATCCTTAAAAAATAAAAATATTTCGCAATCTACCCTCCCGCTACTATATTCTCCCTGATACAATGTTCCGTGCGCGAAATGTAACCCTATATGAGCTTCAAATAGAGTTGGGAAAGGATCTTCAGATATGGGAAGAAAGGAATCTAGGCTCTCAAAGAGCAAGCGACGCAAGGTAGGTCTGTACCTGCTGGCCGCCACGCTTCTGGCCGTCGGCGCCGTGGTGCTTGGTGTCGTCGTGTTCGGGCTCGGTTCTTTCGGGCAAGAAGCCTCGCCGGTAAAGACGGCGTCAAAGCCTGACGTAGCCTCAGCTCCCAACCCGGCAAAGAAGCAGGCCGCAAAGCCCGCCCTCGTCAAGGTCCCAAAGATTCCCGAAGGCGCAACCAGGCAAGAAGCCGAGAAACTGCTCAAGAGCAATGACCTAAAGCTCGGTAAAGTCGAGGAGAAGTCGAGCGAAGGCGTGGATAAGGGCGGGGTAATCACGCAGAAGCCCTCCTCCGATGCCAAGGTCAAAAAAGGCAGTTCCGTGGGCATTACGTTGAGTTCCGGTCCGAAACAAGCGGAGCAGCCAAAGCAAACCGCTCAGCCAGAGCAAGCCGCTCAGCCAGAGCAAGCCGCCCAACCGGCGCCGGCGGATCAGGGTTCGACGGCTGACCCGTCGAGCGCGCCGGCTCCGGCCAACTCGGCTATGTCTCTGACGGTCCCCAAGATGGGCATCTCCGGCCAGGGCGTAGGCGAGGGCGTGGACGAGGCGACGCTGTACAACGGGCCGGGTCACGCCCCCACGTCTGGTTATCCGTGGATACCGGGGTCCAACACATACATCGCGGGGCACGTACTCGGCTACTCGGGTACCGGCAGTTACATGAACTTCGCCAGCCTGCCCAACATGACTTACGGGGATCAGATCTACATCACCGACGCGAACGGTACGCAATACACCTACACGGTGTCGGATATCCTGCAGGTATCCATCTACGACACCTGGGTGATTAATCCGACGGGTACGGATCAGGTCAGCCTCCAAACGTGCATCAACCCGCCCGCCTACGACGTGCGGCTCGTTGTCCGGGGCGACCTGACGAGCGTGGATCCCGCGTAAGGAAGTCCAGCAACGAATCTCTAGAGCGCCCTTTAACGAGGGCGCTCTTTTTATTATCCATCGTGCGGGCAGTCGAACACGAAGATGAGATCGCCGTGCGAGCCAGGTTAGTCCGCATGGTGGATGTCTGCTAGAGTTCGCCGATGGAAGGGTACGCCGAGATATGGCAACGGTTCGCCGCGGAGCGTCGCCTGGAATTTGGCGGCCGTACGGACCCGGAATGGCAAGACGGTCACACGCTTTCGGCCTCCCTGATGGTTCCGATGGACGCTTCGAGCATGCGCGAGCGACTGGAGCCGCTGAGAGAAGCGCTGAGACCGTTCCAATTTGTTTCTTTACATCCGGATCACTTCATGCACATCACCCTGTTTCTGCTCGGCTTCCTCGTTCCAGAACCCGAAGAGCCCGATGAAATGTCTCCGGAGCGGCTGACGGAGATCGAAATAAACGCCCGGCGCGCCCTGGCCGATTTCCCGGCCTTCGAGGTGGCGCTGGCGAACCTGAACGCCTTCCCCGGCGCTGCCTTCATCGAGCTATATGACGGAGGAATGATAAACGAACTGCGCGACACCCTACGGGTAAGTTGCGGGCTTAAAGAACCGCCAGGGCCGCCGCACCTGACCCTCGCTTACTTCCAGGCTCCGGACGGCGGCCGCGCCCCGGCGGCTTTGATCTCCGCCGTGGAGCGCTACCGGGAGTGGTCCGTCGGGGAAGTGATGGTAAAGAACGTGGAGCTTACGCTGCTGGACCTTCGCTCCGACTACCCGGAGCCCCGGACCCTTGCGAGCATACCGCTCAACGAATCGAACGCAGCACCTTCGGAGTAAAAAGCCAGCGCAGCCTGCCAGCGCCAGGAGCTGGTTCGCCCTCGAAGCCAATGCACAGCGCGCCGCCTTTCTTGATCCTTATGTCTAGCTTTTTGTCCTCCCCGGTGAGCAGGTAGGAGGCCAGCTCGTGCAGGCCCGGACGGTGCCCGACCAGGGCGATGGACCGCGCTCCAGCATAAGTCTCCAGCGCGAGCGCGGCTTTACCGGGCGGAATGTCAGGTTCGAGAGCAGGAAAATATTCAGGATTGGGCCATCCTTCGAGTTGCCCGGCGAGGATCTCCGCCGTCCGCCACGCACGGTTGTAAGGGCTGCTCAGGAGCGCTTGCGCCTCTGGAACTACCTGCTCCAGGCCACGGGACACCTCCCGGAAATCCTCTTCGCCCTCCGGCGTAAGCGGACGCTTCGAATCATCCGGCCAGCGGCTCGGGTCGCGCTCGTAGGCTACGGCGTGGCGCACCAGGTAGAGATTCAATATTCCCCCTTACTTCGTTTCCTAGTCCTCGGCCGGCCGGCGATTATCCATCATCTCACGCAGCTTTTTCCAGTCTTTGCCCTGAACCTTGCCGTAGACCTTCGGGAACCGCGCCCGCAGCTCCGCTGCCTCCAGCGCATAGCGGTGGGCTATGCCGCCCATCACGAAGCCCGTCCTCGCGGGCAGCTTGCGGCGTCCCACGCGGGCGTCGCTCAACTCGCGTAGATGGGCGATGGCGACCACGGCGTCCTGGTGGTCCCCCAACACGTCCTGCATCGCCTTGAGCGGGGAGATAAGCTCCTGGACCGCCTTCCCGTAGACGCCGGAGAGGAACTCCAGAGCGTAGCGAAGACGCTTGCCCTTCTTCCGCAGATCGTGGTAATCCCCGGCGGATGAATCCTCCGTAATGCGGTCCCCGGCCTTTCGGACCTTGTGGTATCGAGCCTGCACGAGGTCCGGCGCGACGGCAAGCACGGGCCATCCGGCCGCCTTCGAACGCGGTGAAGGTCCGCGCCGCAGCGAGAGTTCGAGCGATTCGACGAGCCGCGTGTAGCGTTTGGAGTCGAGGGCGCGGAGCATCGCCCGGCGGGCCTTCTCCAGCCGGTCTTCGAGGACAACGCGCAGCTCTCCGAGCGGTTCGCGGTCTTCCGGATCGGCCTCGGAGATCCAGGTCTCCAGTTGCTCCAGTTGCACGTCCAGGTCGCGCGCCTCTCCGAGGACGGTGGCGGCCCATTTCATCTCCGCCTCCATCCTTCGCAATCGCACCGGCAACGCCTCGCCGAAGACCTTGATCGCCACCCGCAACCTCCTCGATGCGACCCGCATGTCGTGCAGTTCCTCCGGGTCTTCGCCGATCCTCGCGCCGGGCTCGTGAGCCAGAAACGTGGCGAACTGCTGCCGCATCACGGCGAACGCGACCTGCCCGACCGTGAGCGAAGCGTCCACGGTCGTCGGCCCGAGGTCCAGGGCTCCCGGCGGGACCAGACCGCGGGCAAATACCGCCGCCTCGTACTTGGACGCCCTGGCAGGCGAGAGCTTGCATGCCTCGCGCAGCTCCTCCACGAAAGTCTCAAGACTTCCCCGCGCCTCCGGCCCCGCGTTTGGCTCCGCCTCGACCTCGACCCGCAGTAACCGCGCGGGCTCCGCCCCATTCTCCAGCGGTATCTCCGAGGTATCGAGCGTCACCTCCCCAACGCGCGCATCGCGCAACGATAGCGCATGGGCGACGCGCCTGGTCTCTACGGTGAAAATAGCATTCAGGGAAGCCGCTCCGGCGAGCGCGCGCACGCGAACCCCCACGGGACCGGACGCCTCTGACAGAGCGTCAGCTTCGCCGCTCCGAGCGGGCTCGGAGATCTCACGCCGCCGCCGGATGCCTTCGCCCCCGGAGTCGAGCGATTTCATGGTCGCCTCGTAGCCTCCACCTTTGCCCGCCTTATGACGTACACGCAAGGCACAACCGGCGCGGTAGAGCCGCCAGTCGGCGGTGTCGAAATAAGTGTCGGTCAGGTCGCGGGTCTCGTTCGCGGCCACCTTGGGGGTGTCCCGGCGGGATCTTCTCTCCAGCCAGCGGGCCACGGGCCGCGTGTCGAGAGCGTCGAACTGCCACTCGACCTCCTGATGGTCCGAAACCTGCTCCTGCATGCGCTTAGTAGCTACCTCCGTCGAGTCAATCAGACAAAGTAGCGCATGATACCATCCGCGACGGCCCGGTTCATTTCAGCCGCCGGAGCAAGAGCTTTAGAAAGGCTGCTCTAGGAGTATCTCCTGGCTATCCAGCGGCTCCTCGCCATCTTTTGGTTGGAGACGTTCGTAGACGCCGTCGGGTTTCAGCTCCCAGGAGTTCATATTGTCGGAGAGTTGTAGATCCAGGAGGCGGCGGACCTTATCGCGGTGATGCTTCTCGCGCAGGGGGAAGGTAGTCTCCACGCGGCGGTCGAGGTTACGTTGCATCAGGTCGGCGCTTCCGAGGTAGATCTTCTCGTCTTTACCCTCGCCGAAGGCGAAGATGCGCGCGTGTTCGAGAAAGCGCCCAACGATCGAGACCACCCGGATGTTCTCGCTGACGCCTTCGAGTCCCGGCTTCAAGCAGCAGATGCCGCGGATGACCATATCTACCTTCACGCCCGCCTGCGAGGCTTCGTACAGAAGCTCTATGAGCTGCGGGTCCGTCAGCGAGTTGGTCTTGCAAGTGATCCTCGCGGGCTTGCCGTTCCTGGCCTTCTCCGTCTGTTCCTCGATCATCCGCGCGAGGCCGTCGCGCAGCGTCGTCGGGGCGACGAGCAACTCGTGATACTCCTCATGCTCCGAGTACCCGGTCAGGTAGTTGAAGAGGTCCGCCCCATCCTCGGCCAGGTTCGGGTCGTCGGTGAAGTAGGAGAAGTCCGTGTAGATCCGGGCCGTTCCGGGGTTGTAGTTCCCCGTCCCCAGATGGATGTAGCGCCGGAGCTTTGAGCCCTCGCGCCGGACTACCAGGCATATCTTCGCGTGCGTCTTCAGGCCCACCGTGCCGTAGGCGACGTGGACGCCCCGCGCCTCCAGCCGTCTGGCCCAGGTTATGTTCGGCTCCTCGTCGAAGCGCGCCTTCAGTTCCACGAGGACCGCGACCTGCGTCTGCTCGTCGCGGGCCTCGGAGAGCGCCTCGACTATGGGGGACTTTGAGCCGACGCGGTAGAGAGTCTGCTTTATGGCGAGGACGTCCGGGTCGTTGGCGGCGGCGCGCACGAAGTCCACGACCGGGTTGAACGAATCGTAGGGATGATAGAGCAGGATGTCGCCGTTGCGAGTAGCCTGGGTTATGGATCGGGCGCTCCGGATCTCCGACGGCACCCGAGGGGAGATCGGCGCGTAGAGCAGGTCCGACCGGTCCAGGTCCGTAAGCTCCTCGAAGTCCGCGAGCCCTATCGGCTCCGGGACGGCGTACACGTCGTTCTCTCCGAGCCGGAGCCTGCAGACCAGCCAGTCGCGCAGGTCGTCCGGCATCGCGTCGGTGACGACGAGCCGCACGCTCTGTCCGAACCAGCGCCCCTCTATCTCGTCCTCTATCGCCTGGAGCAGGTCAGATGCCTCGTCCTCCTCTATGACGAAGTCCGCGTTGCGCGTAACCTGGAAGACGTGGCTAGCCAGTATCTTCTTGCCTGGAAACAGCTCGTCCAGGTTGGCCGCGATGACCTCCTCGACTCGCACGAGCTTTATCTCCTCGTGCTTGCCCGGCTGGGTGACTTCCTCCAGCTTCTCCTGCGGCGGGACTTTCATAAAACGCGGGATCGTGGTCGGCACCTTCACGCGCGCCATTACCTTGCTTCCCTGGTCCTCTATGACGACGAGCAGGTTCAACGAGAGGTTTGAGATGTGCGGGAAAGGGTGCGCCGGGTCTATGGCTAGTGGCGTCAGGATCGGGAGTATGTCGCGCGCGAACGTCTGGCGCAGCTCGCGCCGTCCCTTCGCCGGTATCTTGCCGTGCGGCACAATCCGGATGCCTTCCTTCTGGAGTGCCGGCAGGATCTCCTCGTCCAGTATCCGGCGCCGCTCCGCAAAGGATTCCTCGGTGCTCTCCTTGATACTTGATAGTTGCTCCTCGGGCGTCATGCCGTCGGGGACCGGGTTCGGTAGCTGGGAGGTTACCTGCTGTTGCAGACCCGCCACCCGGATCATGAAGAACTCGTCCAGTTGAGTCTCTGACATCGCAAGGAATCGCACCCTCTCCAGCAGCGGATGCCGCTCGTCCTGCGACTGCGCCACGACTCTCCCGATAAAGCCAAGGTATGACAACTCCCGGCTTGTGTACAGTGACGGGTCCGAAAGGTTCGGCTTGCGTTCTACGTCGGTATCGGTCATATCTCTCTCCCGTCCGCCAGAGTGAGGATCGTCCCCTCCCGCAGACCCCCGCGCGCCACCGTCAACTCCTCTCTATCGAAGTGCTCCAGAATCGCCGCGAGCGTCGTTATCGCCGCCGGCATCACCCGCGCGCGCTCCGGCGCGAGCCCGTAATCCCTCGCGAGGACCGACGACGGCTCATCCGAGA
>JBBPZZ010000024.1:0-8301 GCA_038198445.1 Rubrobacterales bacterium | reverse complement strand
TACCCCATTCCTCAAGAACGCCCCGTACCTGCTCCGCGAAGGCGTCGAAGGTGTCGGAGTCGCCCGTGTCGAGCTGCAGAGCGACAGCGCGGCAGCCCCTCCCTTCCACCTCGGCTACCACCGCCTCAGCAGCGTCTCTGTTGCTCTGGTATGTAAAGATCACATCGGTCCCGCGCCCGGCGATATTTTGCACCATGTTCTTGCCAAGACCCCTGCTGCCGCCGGTGACAATAGCAATCTGGCCCTCCGCTGCTCCGCTCTGCCCGTCCATACTTACCTCCATATCTACCAGCCTCTGTTAGCTGATCTTGCTGACACCGGTAACGTTATCACCGATTTATTGACAACACAACCTGTGACAACAGAAAAATGTTATTATTGGCAACATGACGATGGAAACGACATTGAGTCCGCGAGATCGGATAGTACGGGCGACCGAAGAGTTGCTGGCCGAGGGTGGCCGGGAGGCGGTATCCACGCGGGCGGTCGCCGACGCCGCAGGGGTGCAAACTCCGACGATCTACCGCCAGTTCGGCGACATGCAAGGCTTATTGGATGAGGTAGCCAGCTACGGGTTCTCGAAGTACCTGAAAACCAAGCTCGCACGCAAGAGCGTCGAGGACCCGGTGGAGGACTTGCGACAGGGGTGGGATCTCCACGTCGAGTTCGGTTTATCCAACCCGGCTCTTTATACGCTCATGTACGGCAACCCGGGGTCTGGGGCCGCGCCCACTGCCGCCTTGGAGGCTCACGAGATCCTGCATCAACTGGTGCAGCGGGTCGCCGAAGCGGGTCGTCTGCGCGTCAGCGTGGAGAGTGCGGCGGATTTGATCGGCGCCACCGGTGTAGGAGTCGTATTGGCTCTCATAGCCACCAAGGAAGAGGATCGCAACCTTACGCTGTCGTATATGGCCCGCGAGTCGGTCCTCGCTGCCGTGACCACGGACGAGGCCGACGAAGCATTGAACGGAGGAGACGATCGTAGACGGGTCGCCAACCGGGCCGTCGCGCTCAAAGCTATCCTGCCTGAAGCGGAGGCGGGTCTCACGCCCTCTGAGAACGCTCTGCTCTCCGATTGGCTCGATAAGCTCGCTCACATCGCCCACTGACGAAGCGTCCGGCGAGTATCAACGCAACAACTAACCGCCGGTTAGCACTCGTGCCAAAAACTGTTCCGAAAGTTGTGTTACTTGCGGCGGCGCAGGACGGGCAGGACCTCACCGATGACGAGAGCGGAGAGGATCAAGATGGCCCCGAGGACCTGGACGAGCACCAACCTATCACCCGCGAGCCAGTAACCGAAGAAGGCGGCGAAGACCGGCTCCATCGTCAGGATGATCGCCGTTCGCGCCGCCGGTATCTTCTGCTGCACCGTCGTCTGCACCAGAAACGCCCCCGCCGACGCCAGAAGCCCCGTCACGAGCAAAGCTACCCACACCCCCGGCGGAGGGAACGAGATCGGATCGAAGACCGGCCACGCGACGACGAAGAGGAGCGCCATCGCGAGTATCTGGGCGAGGGTGAGGGCTCCGGCGTCGTGGGCGGAGGCGTAGCGCGAAAGCAACGCGATGTGCAGCCCGAGGGCCGTCGCGCAGAACAGCGTCAGGAAGTCGCCGGGGTTAACGCCATCCGGGCCGCCCCCGGCGAGCATCACCATCCCGACGAGGCTCAGGATTACAGCCAGGATCACCTGCCGCGAAGCACTAGCTCCGAAAAGCACCCGGTCAGCCAACGGCGCGAACACTACGAAGAGGCCGGTAATGAGCCCGGAGTTGGTGGGCGTCGTATACAGCAACCCCAGAGTCTGGAACAGATAGCCTGCCGCGAGCACTATACCAATGCCGCCACCGACGATCAGTGAGCGCCGCGTGAGCCTCGCCGCGTAGATCGGGGCAAGCGTGGCTCCGGCCAGCACGAAACGTACCGCCAGAAAAGGCAGCACCCCGTACAAAGCGATGGCATCCTGCACCACGACGAACGTCCACCCCCACACGGCGGTGACGGCGACGAGTAACAGTGTGTAGACGAGCCTCAAGCCCATTCCTTAGCGGTTTTCTAGCTTCCATGGCCCGGAGACGATAACATAAATAACAGTGAAACAGGCTGTTAGAAAGAGATTGTGAGCTGAGATTTAAGCTCCTCTATAGTGAGATTTGTTTCCCCTATGCAATCTGTCCTAAGAGCGATAATCATAGCAGCGTACAAAGCTTTGACTGTATCTAGATCTTTATCCTCTGACATAGGATGCTCTACTATGTATTTATGAAACGTGTTGACCTTACAAAGCCCTTCATCAGAAGCATAAAAGGACAAATTGTCGCGTGCGCTGTTGTATTCAGAATGGATAATCGCATGCTCGTCTGAACCGACCTTCAGGGCTTGTAGCGTCCAAAAAAGTTGGAAGTACCTTTCATACTCAGTTCTTTGACGCTTGGCTACTTCTTCCCTACGGTCAATTTCCCTCTGCTTACGGTAGTTCTCAACGCCCTGCTTCGCGACCACAGCTGCGCTTACAATGCCAATGGCTGCAATAAGTGCAGCGGTTATGTTTCCGCCTACGGCAATCAAAATGTTCATTTATTCTAACAGCCTGCCAAGTATGCTATTTCAAAACCTGCACCAAAGCATAGTGTATCTTTATCGCGCCATCACTTACTATCTGCTATAAAAATAGATAAGGCAGATATGCTAGATGATATTCTGCCCATCCGGTTCGAGCTTCTTCATTATCTTCACGCGCCGGCCTCGCCACCTTCGGGACCGTAGAAGATCACCCACACAATAAGATTGTCCGTGAAGTCCTCGAAGCGGTGCTCGACGCCCGCCGGCACGAACAACACGTCGCCGGGACCGAAGGGATGGCGCTCTGCCCCATTCACGAACTCTCCGGTTCCGGCGACGACCACGTATAGCTCGTCGCGGGTGTGCGGCTTCTGAGGGTCCGTGCCGCGCGGAGCGTAGATCTCGACCTCCACAGTGCCATGCTCCAACACTTTTACGAACCGCTCTCCGCCCGCTCCCGGTAGCAGCCCCATCGCCTCCGCCACCGTAACCCTGCGCCGTTCGGCGGCAGTCCTCGACTCGCTGCTCATCGAACTTCCTTTCCGTGGAACGTTTCGAGCCTCTCCCGCAAGTTGTCACGGACCTCCGGCCACTCGTCGTCGATGATGCTGTAGTAGGCGGAGTCGCGGAGTTGGCCGTCCCGCACGAGCATGTGCTTGCGGAAGATCCCCTCGAACTTCGCGGGCAGCGCGGCGAGAGCGCCGCGGGAGCGTTCGTTGCGGGCGTCGGTCTTGAACTCGACCCGCATACAGTCCAGGTTCTCGAAGGCGTGCTCCAGCATGAGCAGCTTGGCTTCGATGTTCGCGCCGGACTTCCAGTGCGAGGGTGTGAGCCAGGTCCACCCAATCTCCAAACCCCGGTGCTCGGGACGCAGCGCCAGATAGCGTGTGCTACCCACCGGCGCGCCGGTGTGCGCGTCAAGGGTGGCGAAGGCGGCCTCGGTACCGGCTTCCGAGGCGGCCAGGGCGTCTTCGAACCACCGGTGGAAGTTCTCCCGGCTCTCGGCTGCGTTGGACGGCATCCAGCGCCAAATCTCCGGGTTTCGCGCCGCCTCGAACAGACCTTGCTCGTGGCGCATCGCCAGCGGCTCTAGCATTACGACCTTTCCTCCAAGTGTCTCCGCCAGGTTCTTCCACACGACTATCATCCTTTCGCCAGGCTGAACAGCCCCCACACCGACTCCGACCGCCAGAATAGCCGCTCACCCCGGACCATCCTGGGCAGCCGGCGCTTCTCTCTGAACCAGATCTCCCGCATATGCTTCCGCCCTTCCTCGTTCTCATCGGTCAACCAGAACTTCGCCGTTCCGTGTGCCGAAACCGACGCCCGCCACCTCCCCGCCGGACTCCGCAACCAGGGCCTCGCAGAAAGGGTGGCGAACGAAAAATCTGAAGCGACGCTCGAGTCCCGACCATCCAACCTCCACGCCGAGGCGCGCCGCCGCCTCGATGTCGTTCACGTTCATGGACCTTATCTTTACCAAACGTGTCCCCTGTGGCTCCACATCCGCTACAACGACATGACAACGACGGATGGCGTCTACACGAGATCCATCCCAGCTTATCCCGATGACGCCAACCCTTCTTTCGGGGAGAGTGTAATGTACAGGCCATCGCCAGTCCCGCTCTATTGCATGAGAGATGCTAGTGTATGCAGCCAGCGGATAGGGACAATGCAACTAAAGTGGAGAGGTGCGGAAGATGGCGGATTACAGCACGTCGGGCGGGCCGGTAGCCTACAGAGACTACGGTGAGGGGCCGGAAGACCCGATCGTCTTGTTACACGCCTTTCCGCTGAACGGCAGGATGTGGGGTCCGCAGGTCGAGGTTATGTCCGGGAGCCGGCGGGTGATCGCACCGGATTATCCGGGTTTCGGCCGCTCGCCCAAGACACCTGCCCAGCCAGACGTCCGCTACTACGCCGAGGGAGTATGGGGACTTCTGGACCGTCTGGGTTTCGAACGCGTGGTACTCGGCGGCATCTCAATGGGCGGCTACGTGGCCTTCGAGTGCCTCAGACAGTTCCCCGAAAAAATCTCCGCCCTCATCCTCGCCAACACCCGCTCCGAGCCCGATTCCGAGGAGATCCGGGAGAGCCGCAATGAGATGGCCCGCCGGGTCGCCGAAGAAGGCGTGGAGGTGCTGATCGAAATGCAGATGCAACGTCTCCTCGCCCGCGAGACCCTCGAAAACGACGAAGAAGTCGTGGATATGGTCCGGTCCATGATCCTCGAAGGCACCCCCGATGGCGTCGTCGCTGCTCTCGGTACCATGCGCGACCGCCCGGACTCGACCCCGCTTCTGCCGGACATAAAGGTCCCGACCCTAGTTATCGGCGGCGCGGAGGACGAGCTCTCCTCTCCTGAGGTAATGGCCGCGATGGCGGATAAGATCCCGGACTCTTCTCACGTCATCCTCGAAGGCGCGGGCCACCTCTCGAACCTCGAAGCGCCGGAGGAGTTCAACTCCGCACTGAAAGAATTCCTTACACGGATTTAACGGAAAACGGGTTTCCCGAATAGCGACTCTGGGGTAGGATTTGGGCTCGTGACCCGTTTAGTACACGTTTCGGACCTTCATTTCGGCCGTCCCGCCGTCGCCGAACGCCTGAATGGTTTGAGAGAGCTTATCCGTGAACTAGACCCGGATGGGCTTGCGGTCTCGGGAGACCTGACGCAGCGTTGTTCGAATAGAGAGTTCAGGATGGCGCGTGAGTACCTGGACTCCATCGGCGAGATAGCGCCATACGTGGTGATCCCTGGCAACCACGACATCCGCTGGCTCGGGGCCGTGGCCCGCAACCTCGGCTTCGCCGGGCTTCTCCGTAAACCGGCTCACGACTTCAAGTACTCCCGATACACCAGGCATATCTCGGAGAAGTTGAGCCCGTCCTTAGAGGTTCCGGGCGCGGTAATAGCGGGGCTGAATACCGCCCACGGGATAATCCGGGGGTCTATCACCAACCGGTTCAAGGACCTCGGTGTGATCGGTCACGTCAGGAAGCGAGACGTCGAGATCGTGCGTGAAGCATTCGAGAACGCCGACCCGGTCGCCGCCCGCATAGTCATGATCCATCACAACCCCGTCGAGGGCGCCGCCTCCGGCCGCCACGGTCTCTCCAACACTGAGCAGGCCCTTCAGGCCTTCGCCGACCTCGGCGCGGAGCTTATCCTCTGCGGCCACGACCACCAGGAGGCCGTCCACACCGTCGAGCGGGGCGTCCGGGGTATCGTCATCTCTACCGCCGGCACCATCTCGAACCGCGTCCGCCCAGGCCGCACCTCCAGCTTCAACCTCGTGGATGTAGATGAGAACAGCCTCCGCATAACGCCCTACTCGTGGCGGAACCCCGAAGGCTTCATGCCCGCCGAAGATAAATCGTTCGACCGCCGGGCCACCTCCCACCCCGCCTGACAACGCTCCACCGCTTATTTCAGCGGGTATAATCTGGCGCGATGTACTCGCCCGGAAGGAGAGGTGCATAGCATGTGGAGCAGACTGACCCGTGGCGGAGACGGCCTACCGCGTGAGAAAGTCGACGCCATCGTCCGCCTGATCGACCAATACCTCGCCGAGGAAGCGTCACTACGCAACCTCCAGTCAGATAAACAGACCATCCATCCCCGCGACCTCCCCCCCGACAAACGAGCGGCCCTCATCGACGAAATTTTCGACATCCTCAAAGACACCCCTAATAAATAACCTCAATCGCCCCCATACCACGCTCTACTTGACATAGGGTAGGGGGGTATAATAGAGTCTCTAGAAGCTGAAACTTTACGATAGCCGGGAGTTGACGATGGCTGAGACCAAAGAGCGGTGGGCGGAGATCTCGATTCCGGTTACGGGTATGTCCTGCGCGGCCTGCGCGAACCGGGTGGAGAAGGCTCTTTCGAAGACGGATGGCGTATCCGGGGCGAACGTAAACTATGCCACCGAGAAGGCCAGCGTAGAGTACGACCCGGACGCCGTGCGGCCCAAGGCTCTAGTCTCCGCTATCGAGAGCGCCGGTTACGGGGCCGAAGTGCGCGAAACCAGCTTCGGGGTAACAGGCATGTCCTGCGCGAGTTGCGTGGGACGCGTCGAGAAAGCGCTCGGTAAAGTACCCGGCGTGGTGGAGGTGAGCGTAAACCTCGCATCCGAGAAGGCCAGCGTGGAGTACCTCGCGGGCGGCCCGGAGACGCGGGACTTCGAGAAGGCCGTCGAAGGCGCCGGCTACGGCGTGGTCCGCGAAGAGGGAGAAACCTCCGCCGAGGATGCTCACGAGAGAGAGTACACGAAGCTAAAAAACCGTTTGCTCGTCGCGGCGGCGCTTACGGCGCTCGTCCTGATCGGCAGCCTGCCGCACATGCTCGGCTTCGGGCCGCCGGTGCCGATGCGGTGGTTGAACTTCGCGCTTCTCGCGCTCGCGACACCGGTACAGTTCTGGGCGGGCTGGCGGTTCTACGAGGGCGCGTGGGGCGCGCTCAGGCACGGCCAGGCCAACATGAACACGCTCGTCGCGGTCGGGACAAGCGCCGCCTACCTGTATAGCGCGGTAGCGACGCTCGCGCCGGGTCTGTTCGCCGGACGGGCCGACGTTTACTTCGACACATCCTCTCTCATCGTCACGCTCATCCTGCTCGGGCGTTTGCTAGAAGCGCGGGCGAAGGGCCGCACCAACGAGGCGATCAAGAAGCTCGCCGGGTTCCAGGCCAGGACCGCGCGCGTCGTCAAAAACGGCGAGGAGGTGGACATCCCGGTAGAGGACGTGGAAGTTGGTAATGTCGTGATCGTGCGGCCTGGAGAGAAAGTCCCGGTGGATGGGCGCGTCATCTCGGGCGAGTCGGCGGTGGATGAGGCCATGGTCACGGGTGAGTCCATCCCCGTTACCAAGCGCGAGGGTGACGAGGTCATCGGGGCGACCATGAACAAGACCGGGACGTTCCGGTTCGAGGCGACGAAAGTCGGTAAGGACACGGCGCTCGCCCAGATCATGCGGATGGTCGAAGAGGCGCAGGGATCGAAGGCCCCGATACAACGCCTGGCGGATAAGATCAGTGGCGTCTTCGTCCCGATAGTGATGGCGCTGGCGACTGTAACTTTCCTCGTCTGGTGGGCGTTCGGGCCGGATCCAGCCTTCACCCTGGCGCTACTCAACTTCGTCGCGGTGCTCATCATCGCGTGTCCGTGCGCCATGGGCCTCGCCACGCCGACCTCCATAATGGTCGGCACCGGCAGGGGCGCGGAGCGCGGCGTCCTCGTAAAGGGCGGCGAGGCGCTGGAGCAGGCGCACCGGCTCACGACCGTCGTCCTGGACAAGACCGGGACCCTCACCCGTGGCGAGCCCCGGCTCACCGATGTGATAGCCACGAACGGACTCTCCGAAGATGCGCTATTGAGGCTCGCCGCATCCGTGGAGCGCGGCAGCGAGCATCCTCTAGGCGAAGCAATCGTCCGGGGGGCGAAGGAGAGAGGCATCGAGTTGGCCGAGTCCGAGGACTTCGACGCGCCCACCGGCCGGGGCGTGCGGGCGACGGTGGACGGCAGGTCCGTGCTGGTCGGCAGCCGCAAGCTGCTGGACGAGTCCGGCGTCTCCGAGGATGGGCTTCTTCCGAGGGCGGAGGAGTTTTCGCAAGACGGCAAGACACCCATCTTCGTGGCGGTGGATGGGAAGCCGGCGGGGCTGATAGCGGTGGCGGATACTGTCAGGGAGGAATCCAGAGAAGCCGTCGAGACATTGCGGAAGATGGGGCTCAAG
>JBBPZZ010000023.1:0-8566 GCA_038198445.1 Rubrobacterales bacterium | reverse complement strand
CTGTTTCCGGCATTACCGCCTTGCGGAGTATAGGCCGTTTCTGGAGCAGAGATTCCTCCAGGACCGAGGCGAGGTTGTGGAGCAGGTGCCAACGGTCGGTTACCTGCATAGCATTGGGAATGCCTTTCGTCAGTCCTTCCCGGTAGACAGGGGAGCGATCACGGGTCGCGGTTTCTATCTCAGGGTATCTCAGGGTGCTTTGTCAACCAGGCCACCAGGCTTTCCTGCGAGCGCTCTGGTAGCAGATCTACCACCTTATGGCATTCGAGGTCCACGAGTATCGTGCCGTAGGAGTGGCCCCTCTTGAAGGCAAAATCGTCTACACCGAGTACCCGTACCTCCCCGGCTTCGGAGCAGAAAGCGTGCTGGATACGATCCAAAAGCGTATCAGGGCTGACGAGGAGTCCCAGATCGCAGGCAAGTCGTGCGCCTGCTTCACCACCCAACTCGAAGGCTATGAGCAGTAGCGCCTCTTCAAGTCGGTCGGTCTTTCGGGCATGAGATTCGATCTTCGGCAACCGCTCGCAAAAGATGCTTCTCTCGCATCTCGGATTCTCGCAGAAGAAGCGGCGGGCTTGGCCGCGAAGGCTCACAGTGACCCCGTGTCGCGGTAAGTCCGCCACCGTGCGGGTGTACCGGCTGTGGATCCGGGAGGAGGGGTGACGACACAGCGGGCACGCAGCATATTTGGTACTGGTCCTGGCATTCACCGTTACTATTTGGTCCTCAAAGCTTAGTTCCTCGACCGCAATACCTTCGGGCCAAAAACCTTTAGCAGCAGTGCGGGTACGCAGGGTATCCGTATCCATGCTACGAATCTTCTCTACGCGGGCCGAAGACTATGCTGAGAATAGCTACACCAGCGAAGATGGCGAACGTAGTTTGTAGCCCGCTCGTCCCGGCGAGGATTCCGGCAAAGTAAGAGCCGAGTATCTGGCCGGCGGAGATGAGTAGGAAAGCTGCTCCTAACCCTGCCGAAGGGCGTTCCCGGAAGACCTTTACGGCCCATACCAGCAGTATCCCGGTGAGCATGATGTAGGTCGCGCCAAAGAGTGCGGCGCTAGGGTAGGCGATGAAGAGTCTGCCTGGTGCTGCTGCCAACATCCCGATCGAAATGCCCATCGTAAGCAGAGCACCGCGCAACGCCACGCCGAGGCCGAACCTGCTCACCAAATCTCCCGCAGCGCCGCCTAAAAGACCCGAGACCCCAAGCACCATCCAGAAGGTGGTCGAACCTATCCGGCCCAGGTCGCCGGCCTGGACTACCAGATCCCTGGAGAACGTCCAGCAGGCACCAGCCCGAGGGTATTGTTTGTTGCCTCCTTCATCGCGCAGAGCGCTCTCTGCGGCACCGACGGCCCGTAGCAGATCCTCTACCTCTCTTCCTTGACCAATCAACGCTAGGCGTGTGTCCCGCTACTGGCTCCTCGCTACGCATGACCGCCAGCCCACGATCCATCTCTCTGTAGAAGTCCGACAATCGTCCCATTACTGTCCGCGCCAAACCCATCGCTATTCTCCTTCCAGCTCTGGAGTACACTTCAACCTCCTAAGTACACAGACCTGTCTACTTTGGCTATTGTAAGTACACAGACCTGTATAATCAAGGAGAAATAGACGGAAGGTTAGTGATGACCGAGAAAGACAACTCGCGTGCAAGTGCAGCGAGAAAGAGGCCCGCTGCCGAAAAGGTTTTGAGCAGCGCTTCGGATCTTTTCTATCGCAATGGAATAGCGGCTACCGGAGTAGACACGATTGTTGAGCATGCTGGCGTGGCGAAGAGGACGCTCTACAACAACTTCGGCGGCAAGGACGAACTCGTGGCCGCTTATCTGCGGGACCGGGATGCGAGATGGCGTACGTCTCTGGAAGAGATCACGGAGCGTTACGAAGATCCCAAAGAGCGTTTGCTGGCAACCTTCGAGGCTTATGGGGAGTGGCTGGTAGGCGACGATTACAGAGGATGCGCCTTCATCAACGCGGCTTCAGAGATCGCCGACCCGGACCATCCTGCTCGTACGGTGGCGCTCTCGCATAAGAAAGGAGTTCAGGAGCATTTAGCGAGCCTTGCGGCGCAGGCTGGTTTGCACGAGCCTGAAACACTAGCTGAGGAGTTATTGTTGCTCTTGGAAGGTGCGACAGTGACGGCGTCCATGCGCAAGAGTCACGAGCCTCTCGACACTGCGCGGGCCGCGGCTCGAAGTTTAGTAGGACGTTCACATACTTGACTCGTCCACATCTGCGTACTACAGGCTAATCGTGTGATCCGCTCAAAGAGCCCACGTTCTGGTCAAGCTAGTTCATCAAAAGTTCGGGAGAACCCAGGGTTTATGTCCTAGTTTGGAGCGTACTATGCAGGATCTCCCGGCAACCTCCATTCCGCGGGCGCAATATAGGCTGGTCCGGGCACTTGCTCTCACGCGTTACACGGATACGTCAACAGGGCGCAAGGAAAATCGTCAGCCGCTCTATTGAAGCGAAAGCTCTGCTATTACGGGATAGTGGTCGCTGGGATATATTGGCGGCTCGCAGTCGCGTGCGATATGGCAGGAACTTACGGTCCACTCCCCGCTCCGCTCTCCATCGTGCAACAACATCCAATCTATTCGAGCTTCTTTGTTCGACTTGAAGCCCTCTCCCTGGAACTTGTGAAAGGTGTTCGAGCGCGGGTTTCCGGCGGCGCGGTGGGCGTCGGCGAACCCGGCCTGGGCGAAGTTGCAGTAGGTCCGGGTGCCGGGGTTGCAATTGAAGTCACCGGTCAGGATTATGGGAACGCCATCCGCCAGGCTCGCGAGCCGCCGGACTATCAAGCGGCTGCCCTCGACCCGCGCCTTCCCGCTGCCGTGGTCCAGATGCGTGTTGAGGTGTACGAACTCCGTACCGTTGGACTCGACCCGGAAGCGTACCCAGTAGGCGGAGCGGGCATGTTCGCTTCCCCATGAACGCGAGTGAGTCTCCGGCGTTTCGCTCAACCAGAAGCCTCCGGCCTCTATCGGCGTCAGACGAGAGGGGTTCCAGAAAATCGCATTGTGCAGGTATGGTTCACGGTGCCCGTAGCCGGGACCGAGATCGTACTCGTACTCGGGAAGCTCCGCCATGTAGGTACGCAGGTTGGCGTCCCGCAACTCTTGAAAACCGATCAGGTCCGGCTCGTAACGCCTGATGACGCTTACGTTGAGCGGAGCCCGGCGCTCCCAGACGTTCTCGCCGTCTTTGCGCCGCGCGCCGCGGATGTTGAACGTCATAACGCGTAGAGATTCAGGCAACGCTGGTCTCCGCCAACTGGATTATTCCCACTCGATGGTGCCAGGCGGCTTGCTGGTAATGTCGAGCGCCACCCGGTTCACGCCGGGGACTTCGTTGATGATCCTGTTGCTGATGCGTTCGAGAAGCTCGTAAGGCAAGCGCGCCCAGTCCGCCGTCATCGCATCGTCGGAGGTGACGGCACGGATCACGACCGGATAAGCGTAGGTCCTGGCGTCTCCCATCACGCCGACCGAATGTATAGCCGGAAGTACCGCGAAGCTCTGCCACAGCTCGCGGTAGAGACCGGCAGACCGGATCTCATCCTGCAACACGAAGTCCGCCCGCCGCAGTATTTCAAGCCTCTCCGCCGTTACGTCCCCGATGACCCGGATGGCGAGCCCCGGTCCCGGAAACGGCTGCCTCCAAACCATCCGCTCCGGCATACCAAGCTCCGCCGCGACCACCCGCACCTCGTCCTTGAAAAGGTTCCGCAAGGGCTCCACGAGGTCGAGGTCCATGACCTCCGGCAGACCACCGACGTTGTGGTGACTTTTTATCTTCGCGGCGTCGCGGGTGCCGCTCTCGATCACGTCCGAGTAGAGCGTGCCTTGCACGAGGAACCCGGCGTCTTCGATCTTCCTCGATTCTTCCTCGAAGATGCGGATAAACTCCTCACCGATGATCTTCCGCTTGGCCTCCGGGTCCGTCACGTTCGCCAGCTTGTCCAGGAAACGTCCCGAAGCATCGACGTGGATGAGCGGCACCTCCGAGTTCTCCCCGAAGGTCTCCACTACTTGCTCCGCCTCGTTCTGCCGCAGGAGTCCGTGGTCCACGAAGACGCACGTCAGGTTCTCGCCGATAGCCCGGTGGACGAGCATGGCCGCCGTCGCCGAGTCAACGCCGCCGGAGAGCCCGCAGATCACCTTCGCATTCCCTACTTGCTCCCGGATCTTCTCGACCGAATCGGTAATTATGTTGACCGGCGTCCAGTCCGGCACGCAACCACACGCCTCGAAGAGGAAGTTCTTGAGAATATCCATCCCGTATTCGGTGTGCCGGACCTCCGGGTGAAACTGCACCCCGAACCGTCCCCCGTTAAGCTCCGGCTCCTCGAATGCGATGATCGGCACGGATGGAGTACGCGCCGTGACCTCGAATCCCTCCGGCGCGGCCAGCACCGCGTCGCCGTGGCTCGTCCAGGCGACCTGCTCGTCGGGAGTGTCGGCGAAGAGCACCTTTTGCTCCTCCACCTCGATCTTCGAGCGGCCGTACTCCCGGATCTGAACGGCCTCGACCGTACCGCCCATCTCCAGCGCCATTAGCTGCATCCCGTAGCAGATACCGAGCATCGGTACATTGAGGTCGAACAGCTCGCTCTCTACCCTCGGCGCGCCGTCCTGGTAGACGCTGTTCGGGCCGCCGGAGAGGATTATGCCGTCTGGCTTGCGGGCGATTATCTCCTCTACGGGCGTGTCGTAGGGGATGAGTTCGGAGTAGACGCGGCATTCGCGCACCCGCCGGGCGATGAGTTGAGCGTACTGACCACCGAAGTCGAGGACGAGGATCAAGGTCCGGCTACTTCCCCATCCCGACGCGCTGGGCGGTCTGCTCGGCTTTACCCTCGGTCGCGAGCGAGGGCGCGTACATGACCTCGGCCTTCTGGAACTCCTTGATGTTCTGGTAGCCGGTAGTCGCCATGCTCGTCCTGAGGGCGCCCATGAGGTTCAGCGTCCCGTCGTTCTCGCGGGCGGGGCCGACGAGGATCTCCTCCAGGGTGCCGGTGATCCTGGTCTGTATCCTGGTCCCCCTAGGCAACGTCGGATGGAAGGTCGCCATGCCCCACGAGTAGCCGCGTCCGGGCGCCTCTTCGGCCTTGGCGAACGCGCTGCCCAGCATGACGGCGTCCGCGCCGCAGGTTATGGCCTTGGCGATCTCACCGCCGGTCCGCATCCCGCCGTCGGCGATGACGTTGACGTACTCGCCGGTCTCCATGTAGTGCCTCGTGCGGGCGGCGGCGGCGTCCGCGACGGCGGTTGCCTGCGGCACGCCTACCCCGATCACCCCGCGCGTCGTACAGATACGGCCCGGCCCGACGCCCACGAGGACCGCCACGGCCCCCGTCCGCATCAGGTGAAGCGCCGTCGAGTAGCTGGCGCAGCCGCCCACGATCACCGGCACGTTCAGAGAAGGCACGAACTCCATCAGGTTCAGCGGCTCCACCGTGGTCGAGACGTGCTCCGCCGATACGACCGTACCCTGTATGACGAGCACGTCTAGCCCAGCCTCTATCGCAGCCCTATGGTAACGTTCGACCCGCTGCGGGGTCAGGCTCGCCGCGGCTATTACTCCCTTGTCCTTTATCTCCTGGACGCGCCGGAAGACCAACTCGTCCTTTATGGGCTCGGCGTATAGTTCCTGCATGACCCGTGTGGCCTTTGTCTCCGGCAGGCTGGCTATCTCTTCAAAGATGGGACCCGGGTCCTCGTATCTGGTCTGTATGCCCTCCAGGTTGAGCACCGCCAGACCGCCGAGGTCCCCGATAATGCCCGCCGTTACAGGGTCTACGGCGGCATCCAGGGCGCTGGCGAGGCACGGCAGGTCCAGGTGCAGGTTGCCCAGAGACCAGGATATGTCCACGTCTTCCGGGTCGCGGGTCCGGCGGCTTGGCACTATGGCGATCTCATCCAGCCCGTAGGCCCTGCGCGCGGTCTTTCCACGTCCGATCTCGATATCCATATTAGTAGAAGGCTTCCTTTCTGGTCATCTTAACGGTACAGCAAAGCCCACGGGGAACGTTCCCCGTGGGCTCCGATAATCTTTTTCTCTAACCGCTGCAAATCTAGGCTATGCTACACCCCGCAAGCGGTAATGGTCAAGCACCGGAAGTCGTCTAAAAAATACCTAGCAGCTTCAAGATCACGATGACCAGTATGATGACCACTATCAGGCCTACTATACCGCCAGTCCCGCCTCTCACATTCATCCTTCCTCGTCTTGGACGACCGGGACGCGACTCTTATTAGAGGAGCCGCGACAGGAGCAACAGAGCAACTATCACCAAAATAACCACCACAAGTATAGGAATTAGCCCACCCCGCATGTTCTCACCTCCCTCATAAAAGTTCCGTTTACTGGGACACAAACGGCAACACGAGCACTACCAGAAGGATCAGCACTAATACCGTAACCATTATGCCGAGTTCCCTGTTCAACCTCACCTCATTCCCTCTGGCTCTATGCTCACTTGTTGCATTTTATACCCTTCATAATCCCGCCGAAACACCTAATGTTCCTTACGAAACCGTAATGTGCCTGCTTAGAGGCCTGTGTCCTAGGCTCTCCAGAATGGAAAGCAGGGAAATTCTCTGGAATTCAGTGTACGAGAACAACTCCTGGCAAGCCTAAGAAGAACCAGTCCAACGCAAAGGTTCTCGAATATCCGTCTGAAATTGGAAGCATGCAGCGTGAACCAATACAACAAAAAGCGGCGCCCCCGAAGGAACGCCGCCCGTAAAAAGCTCTGTAGGAGAGCTTTTTTACATCATACCGCCCATGCCGCCGCCGGGCATACCCATTGGGGCCTCGTCCTCGGGCTCGGCCACCACGACCTCGGTGGTGACGATGAGGCTGCCGATAGAGGCCGCGTTCTGAAGCGCCGAACGGGTAACCATCGCCGGGTCTATGACCCCGGCCAGGACCAGGTCCTCGTACTCTCCGGTGAGGGCGTTGAAGCCGAAGTTACCGCTCCCGGAGCGTACCTTGTCCACGACGATGGAGCCGTCGGCCCCGGCGTTACCGGAGATCTGGCGGATCGGCTCCTCCAGCGCCCGGTGGATGATGCGCGCGCCGGTCTTCTCGTCGCCGTCGAGCGAGTCAACCAGTTCGGAGACGGGAGCCTGGGCGTGCAACAGCGCCACGCCGCCTCCAGGGACGATACCCTCTTCGAGGGCCGCGCGGGTCGCGGAGAGCGCGTCCTCGACGCGGTGCTTCTTCTCCTTCAGCTCCGTCTCGGTTGCCGCGCCGACCTTGATGACGGCCACGCCGCCGGCCAGCTTGGCGAGCCGCTCCTGGAGCTTCTCGCGGTCGAAGTCCGAGTCGGTGTTCTCGGTCTCGGCTTTGATCTGGTTGATGCGGCCCTTGATGGCCTCGGCGTCACCATTACCGTCGACGATGACGGTCTGGTCCTTGGTGATGACGACCTTGCGGGCGTGGCCGAGCTGGTTGAGCTGCGTGTTCTCCAGCTTGAGACCGAGCTCCTCGGTGATTACCTCGCCGCCGGTGAGGATGGCGATGTCCTCCATCATCCTCTTGCGCCGGTCGCCGAAGCCCGGAGCCTTGACAGCCGCCGCGTTGAACGTGCCGCGCAGCTTGTTGACGATCAGGGTGGCGAGAGCTTCGCCCTCCAGATCCTCCGCGATAATGAGGAGCGGACGGTTCGACTGCATGACCGCGTTGAGTACCGGCAGCACGTCCTGGACGTTGCCGATCTTCTGGTTGGCGATCAGGATGTACGGATCGTCCAGCACCGCTTCCATGCGCTCCTGGTCGGTCACGAAGTACGGCGAGAGGTAGCCCTTGTCGAACTGCATTCCCTCGGTGAACTCGAGGTCCATCCCGAAAGTCTGCGACTCCTCGACGTTGACCACGCCGTCCTTGCCGACCTTGTCGATGGCCTCGGCGATCACGTTGCCGATCTCCTCCGAACGGGCGGAGATGGCGCCGACGCGGGAGATCTCATCCTTCTCGCTGATCTCCGTCGCCTGGCCCTTTATAGCCTCGACCGCCGCCTGGACGGCCTTGTCGACGCCCGCCCTCAGAATGACCGGGTTGGCACCCGCCGCGACGTTCTTGAGCCCTTCGCGCACGATGATCTGCGCGAGCACCGTCGCCGTGGTCGTGCCGTCGCCCGCCACGTCGTTGGTCTTGGTGGCGACTTCCTTGACTAGCTGCGCGCCCTGGTTCTCGAAGATGTCTTCTAGCTCGATCTCCCGCGCAATCGTCACACCGTCGTTGGTGATCGTCGGTGAACCAAACTTCCTGTCGAGCACCACGTACTGACCCTTAGGCCCGAGCGTCACCTTGACCGCGTCGGCGAGCTTGTTTACCCCGCCCTCCAGCGCCCGCCGTGCCTCGCTATTGAACTTCAACTCTTTATGCGCCACTATCAGTCTCCTCTGCTAGACTACAGAATCTTGCGGCGATAACCGCTTTTCGGCACTCTAGCGCGCGCGGGCCGCCACGAAAAGTCTAGTCCGCGCCCGGGTACAATTCAAACCATGAGTTACGCGAGTATTTTCAGCCCCGAGAGACAGCCTCGCCT
>JBBPZZ010000022.1:0-17366 GCA_038198445.1 Rubrobacterales bacterium | reverse complement strand
TACACCGAGGCGGAGATCCGGGAGAACGGCAAGCTCTACATCAAGCACAAGTACGACCTTGAGGGCGGTTTGAATACACAAGAGCCCTACGTGGTTTAGGGTGGCTAGAGAGAGGGAGTCTGGAGCATGATCGGCAGGATTAGATCTCAGACGCAGGACGCGAGCAAATTCATCGTGGACTGGATGGAGCATCGGGCCGGGGTAGTATCGGCCATGGAAGAATTTCTCTACGAGCCGGTACCCAAGCGCGGAGCCTGGATCTACACTCTGGGCAGCGCGGTTCTCTTCCTTATATCGTTGCAGTTCCTCACCGGCATAGTTCTATTGTTCTACTACGTGCCGACCACGGACCACGCCTGGAACTCGGTCTATTACATCATGAACGACGCCTATTTCGGAGTCCTCATTCGAGGCATCCACTACTGGTCGGCGAACTTCCTGATGGCGCTGATCGGCCTGCACATGGCCCAGGTGTTCTTCAGCGGCGGCTACAAGGCCCCGAGGGAACTCAACTGGATCGTCGGCGTTATCCTTCTCCTGCTGGTGATCGGGCTGGCGTTCACCGGTTACCTGCTCCGGTGGGACCAGGACGGGTTCTGGGCTTCCGTCGTCGGGATGAAGATAGGTTCGTACTCACCGTTCATCGGCGGGTTCGTGATCAACTTCCTGCTCGGGGGAGACGTGGTGGGGCCGGCGACACTCTCGCGCTTCTTCGCCATACACGTCTGGCTCCTGCCGGCGGCCATAGCGCCGTTGATCGGCCTCCACCTCTACCTGCTCCGGCGCCACGGCGTCTTCGGCAGCGAGTTCGAATACACCGAACGTCTCGCCAAGCTGCACGAGAACCAGCGTCTGGAGCGTTACTCCAGCTACGAGCTGGGCGAAGACGATAACGAGGAGGATTACGAGAATGGCAGCCGCTACAACGGCAGAGAGTAAGAGATTTTACCGAGTAGACATACGAGGGACTGTATCATGCTGATGGGACTTCACGGAAGAAAGGTGTAGAGATGTACGCTCCAGCCACCGGCAAGGCAAAGCCGGTCGAAGAAGAGATAATCACTGAGGAGAACGTCTACGACCGCCCGGACGAGACCATGGGGTTCTTTCCAGGTCAGATCATAAAAGACGGCTACGTCTCTTTCTTCCTTTTGATCTGCTGCTCGGTGCTCTCTTATATCGCTCCGGCGCCGCTCACCCATCCGGCGAACACGGCCACGATCACTTACGTGCCGCGGCCGGAGTGGTTCTTCTTCTTCTACGAGCAAATGCTGATGTTCTTCCCGGGCTATGCGCTGGTCAGCTTCGGCGCGGTCGTGGTGCCGACGATCTTTATCGGGGTTTTGTTCGCCCTGCCATGGCTGGATCGGGGGCCGAATTATAGCGCCTTGAAGCGTCCGTTTGCGGCGGTCGTGGGAGTCCTGATCATAGTGGTGGTGCTTCTGAACATGCTGCTCGCGGTCAGCCGGATAATCAACTTCTGAACACGTTGCTCGCGGTCAGCCGGATAAACGGTCTGGTCGGGCTAGGAGGAGTTACAGGATGCCCATAGGAGATCTTCAGATCCCCGTAATCGGTAAGAACGTGGTTATAGCGTCGCTCGTGCAGACGCACATCCTGTTCGCCGCCTTCATTATCGGCGCGGTCATCATAGCCGCGACGAGCGAGTACCTGGGGATGGTGACGAAGCAGTCGCGTTATGAGCGGTTTGCCCGTAACCTCGCCCGGTTCGTGGTGCTGTTGTTCGCGTCGGGAGCGGCGCTGGCGATCACGTTCGTGCTGGCGCTGGTGACGCTTTTTCCGATCTTCTTCTCCCAACTTCAGAACGTCTTTTTCTGGGTGTTTCTGGTCGAGGCGTTCATGTTCCTCGGTCAGATCATCATCGTCTACGCCTGGTACAACGTGTGGGACAAGCTGGCCTACCGCAAGAGTCTGCACGTAGTTTTTGGTTTCGTGGCGGGCTTCATGGGCTTGATGGCAATGACCATGATAGATGCGGTGGCCTCCTTTATGCTCACGCCTCCAGACGGCGCGATGGTCGACGACGTCGCCCGCACGTTTTTGAACCAGACCAACGTACCCCTGAACATGCACCGTTTCGTGGGCAACTTTTCCTATGCCGGTTTCTTGATCGCCGGTTGGGGGGCCTGGCGTTTCTTGAGGTCCACGCGGGAGGACGACCGGGAGTACTACGATTGGATGGGCCACTGGGGCGTTGTCTGGGGCTTTGGATTTCTTATCATCCAGCCGATCATTGGGTATGGTTACTTGAAGGGCATTCGGGAGAGTTCCCCGGACGCCTTCACCACGATCATGCTCGGCGACAAGGCATGGGTCTTCAACCTGCTGGTGATCTGGCTGGCTGTCATGGTCATCGCCTCGACGGCTTACTTCGTGCACAAGCTCAGGTTCTCCGTAAAGCCAATGGAGACTCTACGCAAGCTGTCCGTTGGCGCGCTAGGGTTCACCGCGCTGTTCGCGGTGCTCAACGTGATCCCGGCGAACACGTCCCTGATCCCGCAGATAGGGCTCGTGTTCCTCAACGGTGAGAACACGACTATACCGTTGGGTAGTATGTATCCCTATAAGTACATTGGACTCATAGGACTGATGCTCGTCGGGGTTTTTGTGGTGGCCCTGTACCTGCGGGCTTCGGCCTCGGGATTCCGATGGGGGCAGGCAAGCCGCTGGAGCCAGGTCGCGTTGATGGTCTGCGCGGTAACAGTGGTGTTCACGATGGTTACGATGGGCTATACGCGAGAGACCGCCCGCCGGGTAGACAACAATCCCGGATACCTCATCCACAAATGCATCACCCTGGATCAGAAGCTCACGCCTGAGTCCTGCCCGGTCAAAGGTCTGGGAGGGAGCAAATAATGGATTTAGCGTTGCTCTTGGCGGGTAACGGTGGCGCGACCGCCGTTGGGATAGCCCGGTTCTTCGCCGCTTTCTTCATAATAATGACTTCGTATATCGGGGCGTGGAGCTTTACGTACTGGATCAGTAAGGACGAGTAACGCCGCGAGGCCAGGATTCAGGTTTCGCTTTCAGACAACGACGGATGGCGGCAGTACCCGTATGGCCGCCGCCGATTGTGTTTCCGGGGTACACACCCTCTCCAGGCGTTTACGTCGCCTTGGCCCGAGACTAATTCATTTGGTCCGTAGGACGGATCAACACCTCGTTGACACTGACGTGTTGTGGTTGTTTCAGGGCGTACAACACGGCGTTCGCCACGTCATCAGCGTCGAGTGGCGAGTATTCTTTCTCCGCGTAGTATTGCTCCGCGCTTTGGTAAGAGCCCTCGGGGAATTCCGTACGCACCAGTCCCGGCTCGATGGTCATTACGCGGATGCCTTTCGCGCTAACGTCCATACGCAAACCCTCGGCGATGGCGGTGATGGCGTGCTTGGTGGCGGCGTAGACTATCCCATACGTGTTTGGAACCCGCCGCCCGGCGACGCTGGAGATAAAGATCAGGTCTCCCGACCCTCGTTCGAGCATATGACGAACGGCGGCTCGGGTCATATAGAGCGCTCCGAGTACGTTGACCTCGAACATCTTCCGCCAGTCCTCCGGGTCTCCTTCGGCGATAGGCGCGTAGAGACCGAGACCGGCGTTGTTGATGAGCACGTCGAGGGCACCGAAATGCTCGACCGTCCGGGCCACGAGCGAGGCGCAGGCGCCCGCGTCGGTGACGTCCGTGGGTACGGCGAAGGAGTTCTCCCCGACCTCCGCGACGAGTTTTTCGAGACGGTCTTGGCGCCGGGCGGCGAGAACGACCTTGTAGCCCTCTCGCGCCAGCAGGCGGGCGGTGGACTCGCCGATGCCCGAGGAGGCGCCGGTAACAATAGCTGTGCGTTTCGTATTTTCAGAAGCATCCATAAGCGCATCATACCGGTTGTGAGGGCGACGGGCCGAAGATAGATACTTTGAGATAGAATCGTAGGCTAGGCTAGAAGGAGCGTGCGCGTGTCCGACATACCTCTTTTCCCTTTGAACGTGGTGCTGATGCCAGGAGCGCCGCTCCCGCTGCATATATTCGAGGACCGGTACAAGCAGATGGTGGACGAGTGTCTGGAGGCCGAGAGCGAGTTCGGGATGGTCCTGGCGGATGAGTCCGGGACCAGAGAGGTCGGCTGCACGGCCAGGATCGTGGAGCTTGTCGAGCGCTACGAGGACGGCCGGATGCTGGTGCTGGTCGAAGGTTCCCAGCGCTTCAAACTGAACAACATCATGACCGGCAAGCCATATTATGTGGGTGAGATCGAATACCTTAAGGAAGAGCCCGAGGATGACCTGAAGGAGATCGCCGAGGAGTGCATAGCGCTCCTGGAGCGCGTGGTCGAGGCGGCAACGGAGGGCGCGGTGGACATCGAGATAGAGCCGCCGTACAAGAACCTGTCTTTCGCCATCGCGGGACGTATAGAATTCGACATCGAGACGCGGCAGCAGATCCTGGAGCTAACGACCGAGCGCGAGCGCCTGGAGAAGGTAAAGGAGTTGCTTTCAGCGGCGGCGGAGCGCCTGGAGAGCGAGCGGGCGATCCGTGAAAAAGCTCGCACGAACGGACACCTGCGTAAGGATTGGAAGCCGGGCGAGAAGCCCGAAGAGAACTCCGATTAGCTAGATGACTGGTCCAGCTTCTTCTCGGCCTCTTGTGGAAGCAGGTCCCTGATCTTGCGGAGGTTCGACTGGTCCACTTTGTAGATCAGGGGCTCCGAGGCCAGGGACTCTTCACCGGCGGCGCCCTTTATGCGTCCGACCAGGTTCTCCTCTACGAGCCACGCCATCGAAGGCAGTACCCCGGCCCGTATGCGGAGCCTTACACGCCCATCTTCGGTGTCATTTCGCTCTACGACACGGGGCGGGGTGAGGTATAGCTCCTTCGCCTCGTCCAGAGAATTAGTAACCCTTTCGGCCGCCTCCGTATCAGAGAGCTGTACCTCCATGTTGAATTGCTGCCGGCCCGAGACGTAGTTTGTTACCCCGAGCATGGAGCCGTTCGGGATAAAATTGACCTCTCCGGAGAGAGACCGGATCTTGGTTATCCGCAGGCCTAAATCCTCCACGACCCCGGATACTCCTTGTGGCTGCACCGCTATAAAGTCTCCCACACTGTACTGGCCTTCAAAGATGATCGAAAACCCGGCGATCATGTCTCGCAGGAAGCTCTGCGCCCCGAAGCCTATAACAGCGGCCAGGATAGCTGCGCCTCCGAGGGTAGCAAGCGCGTCTCTCAGGAAGATGCTCAAAACGATCAGCACGATCACTGCCAGGGCTATGTACCGCAGGACGTTCCGGACGAGCGTAATAGCCGTATCCTGCCGCTTTATCCGGGCCACGGCCTCCATGTCGAGGACACCCTGACGCCGACGCCAGCGCAACACGCGCGGAACCCCACGCGTCAGGGCTTCGTAGAACAAGACTCCGATCACCACGACGATAATACTGGCAATGACGTTTGCTATGAACTCCGGGCTGATTAGATACTCCAGGAAGTGCCTGAAAGGTTTCGCGACACTGCTCAGAATGTCCGCCGTCTTTCCAGCGGTCTCCTTGGCGCCTGTCCCAGCGTCTTCCACGACACTGCCGGTCGTTTCACCGTTCTTGTTCTGTAAGAGGGCTATTAACATGAGGAGCATTAAAATATCACAACGCGCCGGCTTCAAGGCGAGACAAGAAGGAAACCCGTGGTGGGCTCAACCGTGGCGTTCGAGGGCCAGTTCTATTAGCTTGTTGAGGAGTTGATCGTAGGGGAGGCCGCTGGCGTTCCAGAGGCGGGCGTAGACGCTGGTAGGAGTGAAGCCTGGGATGGTGTTGATCTCATTCAGGAGCAGACGGCCGGCGCCGCGTTCGAGGAAGAAGTCTATTCGGGACATACCGGCGGCATCTACGGCTTCGTAGGCGATGCGGGCTATGCGCTGTATCTCCGTGGCTACCTCGTCCGGTATGTCGGCGGGGGCCATTAGTTCGCTACCGCCTTCGACATACTTCGCGTCGTAATCGTAGAACTCGTTCGCGCTCACCAGGATCTCACCCGGCACGGAGACTTGCGGGTCTTCGTTGCCCAGGACCGCGACTTCCACCTCGCGGGCATCCACGCCGGCTTCGACGATGATCCGGCGATCTGGCTCCGCCGCCGCGTGCAGGGCATCGCGGAGACTCTCCACGTCGACCGCTTTGTTTATGCCGACGCTGGAGCCGAGGTTTGCGGGCTTGACGAAACATGGATAGCCTAGAGCGTCTTCGATCTCTTCGATGCACTTCTCGGGGGTTTCTTCCCAATCCTTGCGACTGAGGCCGAGCCACTCGACCTGCGGGAGCCCGTGGTGGGCGAAGACTTTTTTCATCGTGATCTTGTCCATCGAAACGGCGCTCGCCAGCACCCCGCTCCCGACGTACGGTACGCCCGCAAGCTCAAGCATACCCTGGATCGTTCCGTCTTCGCCAAAGGGACCATGCAGGACCGGGAACACGACGTCAGCCGACTCGAGGTTCGCCGGAAGTCTATCCTCCACGGTAGCCGGTGGGGAAGACTCCAGTGAACCAGAAGCGCTGGCGAGTTGTTTGCTACGGGATTCAAGCTCTCGCATTGGGTCGCCGGAAGGTAGCCACTGTCCCTCACGGGTTATCCCGGCCGGGACTACATCGTGGCGCCCGCTTTCTTCCAGGGCCTCCATGATGGCCCGCGCCGAGGCGAGGGACACGTCGTGCTCCCTGCTACGTCCACCGAAGATGACCATGACACGCGCCAAACCAACACTCCTCTCTCAGACAATCAGCCCATCGTAACAGAGGGCGTATTTAGGATCAGGCGGCGAACCCCAGGGACCCGGACTTCTCGCGGAGCGCCTCCGCCACGAACTCTATGTGCTCATTCAAGTCCACGCCGAGATCCTCGGCTCCCCGCGTGATGTCTTCGCGGTTGACGGCGGCGGCGAAGGATTTCTGCTTCATCTTCTTGCGGACGCTCTTTGCCTTGAGGCCTTCGAGACCCTCCGGTCTTACGCGGGCGCACGCCACTATGAAGCCGGAGAGCTCGTCCACGGCGTAGAGCGTCCTGGACATGAGTGTGTCGCGGGGTACGTCGAGGTAGTCGGCGTGGCCTTTTATGGCGTGGAGCATGTCTTCCGGGTAGCCCCGGCGCTCAAGCTCCCTGACGCCGGTCATGGGATGTTCGGCGGGGGTGGGGTGTTTTTCGTAGTCCATGTCGTGCAGAAGGCCGGTGATGCCCCACTTCTCTTCGTCTTCGCCGAACTTGCGGGCGTAGGCGCGCATGGCGGCCTCCACGGCGAGCATGTGCTTACGCAGGGAGTCGCTCTCCGTCCACTCGCACATCAAGGCCCAGGCGTCTTCACGGTTCATAGGGTTCATGTGACCTCTTCTCGTAAGGATCCCATCCAGTCGGATATTGTAACGTCCTTCGATGGGGGCTTGCTAACCGGTGCCCTGGTAGGAGATCTTTATGACGCTGCCAGGAGCGTCTACCTGCTGTACGGAATGGGTGGCTCCGCCGGCGATGAGTATTACATTCAGGCTGCCTTTGGCTTTGTCCTGCTTTTGTATGCGGCACGAGAGTTTTTCCCCAGAGAGATCGTACCTGTATCTTTTGGGGACACTGCCGTTCAGGACACTCTCGTCCCCACCCTCCACGCAGATGCCGGAGAAACGGGTCTTGGGATCCCCTTCTATACGCAAGACCACGTCCGCGGCCTTGGGACTTACACCGATCGTTCCCTCAACAGGACCCGTTCTCTCCGTTTTCTCGACGCCCGTGGTAGTGGATGATAGCGTGCCTTCCACGGCGCCAGTCTTACCTTTCGAGGAGTTCTTGGACGTTTCGCTCTTACTCTTGCCGGTGCTGTCTCCAGAGCAGGCGGTGGCGGAAAGCAGGATAACGATCAGGAAAACCGCCAGCGGTGCGATCACGGTTGACTTCATCAGGTGGCTCTCATATCCATACTACTTTACCAACCTGGACTGCGCTCCGGCCAGATCTCGCGCCCGGAGGAGTATGCCGTCGAGCATCTCCGGTGTGAGTACGCCGGTGAAGGTATTCTGCTGCGAGGGATGGTAGCAACCGAGTAGAGTGACGCCGTTTGTCCGGTGCTCGGCGCCGTGGGCGAACTTCGGCTTGGGCCGCACGCTAAACAGACGCAGCGCGGCGTCCCAGGCGAAGGCCCCGAGGCAGACGACGACGCTGGCTTCCAGCAATGCCAGTTCGTGGGCTGTGTAGGGGAGACAGGTATCGCGTTCTTGGGGGGTGGGCTTGTTCAGCGGGGGGGCGCAGCGGACGGCGGCGGAGATCCAGGCTCCAGAGAGCCGCAGTCCGTCATCTTTGCTCCGCGATACGGGACTGTTCGCGAAGTCCGCCCGGTGGAGCGCGGCGAAGAGGAAGTCTCCGGAGCGGTCGCCGGTGAAGAAGCGGCCCGTGCGGTTCGCCCCGTGCGCGGCGGGAGCGAGGCCGAGTATGACGACCGCCGCGTCCGGGTCTCCGAAGCCGGGGATGGGGCGGCCCCAGTAAGTCTCGTCCTTATGGGCGGCCTTCTTCTCGCGGGCGACCTTCTCGCGCCACTCGACGAGCCGCGGACAGCGGCGGCAGGCCGTAACCTCGCGCTCCAGCGCGGCGAGTTGCTTCCGTTTGTCTATGGTTCTCTTACGCGCCGTAGCGGTTCAGCTTGAGGGCGTGGCCCATGAGGAGGCCCATGATCTCCTCCGCCGGGAACGTGCCGAGAGAGCCGCCAGCGCACGCTCGTTCCCCGAAGCTCTCCGCCGTCGGCAACGTATAGTCCGAGTGAAGGAGGAACGGGACGCCGTGGAATGAGTGGCTCTTCATCTTCGCTGGGGTCGCGTGGTCGCCGGTGATGGCGAGCGCGGCGGGGCCGAGGTCTAGGAGGTCCGGTATCAGGGCGTCCACCTCCTCTATGACCTTTGCCTTGCGGTCGAAGTCCCCGTCCTCCCCGGCGGCGTCGGTCGGTTTTACGTGGACGAAGAAGAAGTCGTGATCTTCCCAGTTCTCCTTCAACGTCTGGAACTCTCCGGCGATGCCCTCGCCTTCTTTTAGTAGCTCCATCCTGGCGAGGCGGGCGAGGCCCTTGTACATCGGGTAGCTCGCTATCGCGGCGGCGTTCAGCTTGTAGGTCTCGTCGAACGACGGCAGGTCCGGGTGCTTGTCGAAGCCGCGCAGCAGGACGGTATTGGCCGGGTGCTCGTCCTTGAGCGTCTCGTTCGCCTGCCGGATGAACTCGTTCGCCAGTTTCGCGCTCTTCTCTGCTTCGCTCGAATCGTCGGTCGGCTTGACGGGTAGGGGTTCGAGTCCCGTCCTCTGGGGGTCGGTGTCGGCGAGCGAGCCGGAGAGCCCATCGGCGCGGAACACGACGACGGCCCGGTACTCCTTCTCGTGGGTGATAAAGACTTCGGCGCCGTCGAGGTCTATCTTCGAGTTCAGCAGGTCTACCAGCTCGGAGCCCTTCTCGGAGGGGATACGGCCGGCGCGGCGGTCGGAGATCTTCCCGGAGTCGTCGAGGGTGGCGAAGTTGATCCTGGCCGCAAGGTCGTTCTTGCCGAGTTCGAACCCGACGCCGAGCGCGCTCAGGACGCCGCGTCCGACGACGTACTGGAGCGGGTTGTACCCGAAGAGCGCCAGGTGTCCGGGGCCGCTGCCGGGGCTGACCCCGGCTGCTACGGGATGAGACAGCCCGAGGTCGGAGGCGGCGGCGAGCCGGTCCAGGTTCGGGGTGTTCGCGGCTTCGAGTTCCGTTTGTCCACCCGCCTCCATCGGCAGACCGCCGAGTCCGTCCAGGACTAGCAACACCATCTTCGAGTCCGTCGAGACGGATAGCTCACGCATCAGATCCAGATTCAAAACAGAGTCCTCCTCTTTCGCGGTTCCGGCAGTCTAGCAGATGCCGTGGTCCGGTTATTCCCATCCCGCGGAGTTTGACTCTTTGGAGCGACGGCAGCGGGCCGTATAGTCACCGGAGCAGACGCTCGCCGTGTCTTCGAGGGAAAGGAAAGACGATGTTTCAGGGTCTACGGACGGCCATCTATCACGTGGGAGACCTCGAACGGGCAAAGGAATGGTACGCCTCCGTGCTGGACGTTCGTCCTTACTTCGACGAGCCTTTCTACGTAGGGTTCGACGTTGGCGGCTTCGAGTTGGGGTTACAGCCGCAAGAGCCCGGCGCCTCCCGGACGGAGACCGGAGTCGTCGCTTACTGGGGTGTAGAGGATGCGGACGTTGCCCTGGGACGTCTGATGGAGTCGGGCGCGGCGGAGCACGTCGGCGTCCAGGACGTAGGCGACGACATACGGGTGGCGACGGTATTGGACCCTTTCGGCAACGTGTTCGGCGTGATCGAGAACCCGCACTTCTCTCTCGGAGGCGCGTAGGAGAGCGAATTCAGCCGTTCATCTTCTGCTACGCTTCACGGTTGTTGGATCACGCCGTATACGAGCAGGAGAGAGATGAGAATCGAAACCATAGACCTCGACTTCCTGAACACCCAACAGGTAATCGCATCTTTCCTGCTGCTCGGCGACAGCGGTAACCCGGCCGCCATCATCGAGACCGGCCCGACCACCTGCCTGGACCGTCTTACCTCCGGCCTCGAAGAGCACGGTGTCTCTCACGAAGATGTACGTCAAGTCTTCCTGACCCACATCCACCTGGACCACGCCGGGGCCTCGGGACATCTGGCCGAGCTACTCCCGAACGCGACTTTCTACGTGCATGAGATCGGCTACCCGCACCTGGTAGACCCCTCGAAGCTCGTAAAGAGCGCCGCCCGCATCTACGGCGAGAGGATGGACGAGCTCTGGGGCGAGACGCGTCCCGTACCGGAAGACCGGATCGTAGTTCTGAAGGAGGGAGATGAAACCGCCGCAGCGGACGGCGTCCTAACCGCCCACGACACCCCCGGACACGCCTACCACCACCTCGCCTACCTGGAGCCCGAATCCGGCGCGCTCTTCGCCGGGGACGTGGCGGGCATACGCCTGCCCGGCCAGTCCTACGTCCGCCCACCGACGCCGCCACCCGAGATAGACGTAGACGCCTGGGTGAAGAGCATAAACCACGTCCGGCAGATAGCTCCACAGAGCCTCTGTCCCACGCACTTCGGCCGCTACGACGACGTGGAGCGGCATCTCTCCGAGCTTGAGCAACGTCTCCAGGACTGGCTCCTCTTCGTCGAGGAGCGGATGGATCGGGGCTCCGAACGAGACGAGATCGCCGACGAGCTAAGAGACAAGGGCGACGCCGAAATGCTCGCCGAGGGCGCCGACACCGAAGAGACCCGACACTACGACCTCGCCGGCAACTACGAGATGCTCACAGCTGGGATCATGCGCTACGTCGAGCGGCGGCGAAAGGATGCTCCTGCATCCTAGAGTCCCTCTAAGCTGCCCAGCACCTTCTCTACCTCCCGATATGCGTCACGGTCGTCGCCTTCCGAGCGGATGCCCACATACACTACTTCGGCGATCTCCGCTCCGCTTTCGAGGGTCAAGAGCCGCCAGATGATCCTGTACCTGCCGCTGTGGATTCCCCGGAAGCCCTGGAGGGGGCCACGAAGAGGGTAGCCCGCGCCCTCCGGAGCAACTTCTATAACCTGACGCATCTTCTTCACAGCCTGCCGCTGAACTTTGGCTGGTAGTTCGAGCAGGCTCTCTACACCAACCCGGTGGACTACAAGTCCCCGTTTAGGTTTCATCCTCCGATACCATACCTTCCACTTCGGTCAGCGAGTATCGTTCACCAGTATCGACTTCATCCGACACCGACCGCAGAGCTTTCATGGCTTTCTCGTCCTGGAGTATCCTGATGGTCTCCAGCTCTCCGACCAGTTCCGCGTAAGCTTCCTGCATCCTGCGGAACGAGTCAGCGCTGATCATGAGCGCCTCTTTGCCCTTCGGACCTTTTATGATGAACGTATCGCCTCGGCCTACTCCTTCGAGTATGTGGGACATTTCGTCCCTGGCTTCCGCCACTCCAAGGATCTCTGGGAGCTTCATCATCTGCTTCCTCCTTCTCACCGATCCTCGGTTAACCGCTCGAGTCCGCGTCACTCTGATTGACCGCTCGGATGGGCGTATGCGCTCGGTTGAACACGCAACCTCGATTGACCGTTCGAGTTAACGCGAGCGCATTGTACATAATTATGTACAAAAAACAAGTAATGCAGTACGTTAGAGAGAATCAGCCGTTCTTAACGGCCTCCACTACCTCTTGCAATCCTTGCTTGGCGTCGGAGAAGAGCATCATGGTCTTGTCGGTATCGTAGAAGAGGGGGTTGTCTACTCCTGCGAAGCCGGGGCTGAGGGAGCGCTTGATGAAGATGACTTTCTCGGCTTGACCCACGTCGAGGACGGGCATGCCGCTTATTGGGGTGTTCTGGTCCGGGTCGTTGGCCGCCGGGTTTACCACGTCGTTGGCGCCGACGATAATTACGGCGTCGGTGTCGGGGAACTCGGGGTTTATGTCTTCGAGGTCGTAGAGCTTGTCGTAGGGGACGCCCGCCTCGGTGAGCAGCACGTTCATGTGGCCGGGCATGCGGCCCGCTACCGGGTGGATGCCGAAGAGGACTTCCTTGCCCTGTGATTCGAGCGTCTCCATCAGGTTGTACATGGGTCCCTGGGCCTGGGCGACCGCGAGGCCGTAGCCGGGGACGATGACGACCTTCTGGGTCTCGTCCGCCAGGTACTCTCCGACGGCTCCGGCGTTCACGTCGTTGACCTCACGCTCTTCCTGGTCTTCATTGTTCTTGCTGCTTCCCGAGGCGGCGATTCCGGCGAAGATGATCTTGCCTAGCGGACGCCCCAAAGCGCTAGACATCAGGCGCGTGAGAATAGTACCGGACGCCCCGACGATGGTGCCGCCGATGATGAGGATGTAGTTCCCCAGCACGAACCCCGAAGCCGCCGCCGCTAGGCCGGTGAAGGCATTGAGCAGAGAGATCACGATGGGCATGTCCGCCCCGCCAATCGGGATGACGAGCAACACACCGAGCATGAGCGAGGCGATGAGCACGATAACCACGGAAGCCACGGGAGAGATGGGGAGTATGGCCCCGCCCAGTATGGCATTCAACGCCAGGACCAGGATGCCGAGGAAGAGCAGAGCGTTGACGATCTGCTGGAGCGGGAAAGTGACGGAGCCGGAGAAGGCCAACTCCTGGAGCTTCAGGAACGCTATGACGCTCCCCGCGAAGCTCACCGACCCGACAAGGATGGTGAGCGGAACGGTGATCGCCGCCACGACACTCTCTCCGCCTCCGGTCTCCGTGTGGATGAACTCCGAAAGTGCGATCAAGGCCGCCGCCCCACCGCCGAGGCCGTTGTAGGCCGCGACCATCTGGGGCATCGCCGTCATCTGCACCCGCTGGGCCGAGACGGCCCCTACGACCGCTCCCAGAAGAGCGCCGACCCCTATTAGAAGGAGGTCCTGGAAGTGGATGACGAAGAGCGTCGCGATGAGGGCTACAACCATGCCGACCGCTGCCAGAGTATTGCCCGAGCGGGCCGTCTCCGGCTTACGCAGACGGCGGATACCGACGATGAACAGTGCGGCCGCCACGAGGTAGGCCAGGAACGTAGCGACCTGCAAGGGTTAGCCCTCTCTCCTCTTCTTGACCTTTTTAACCGGCGGGCGGAACATCCCGAGCATCCGGTTCGTTACCCAGAAGCCGCCCACCACGTTCGCCGCCCCGAAGAAGACCGCGATGAAACCTACCGCCTTAATGATCGGGCTCTCGGCGGAGGCCAGGGTGATCATGCCGCCAACCAATATGACGCCGTGGATCGCGTTCGTCGCGCTCATAAGCGGCGTGTGCAGCAGGTTGGGGACGCGGGAGATCAACTCGAACCCCAGGAAGGCCGCGATGATGAAGATTGCGAGCTGCGTAAGCAGTATCTGCACCCTAACTCGCCTCGCTCTCGCCGGAACCGCCAGACTGAGGCGCGTCCTGGGACTCTTTCAGCGCCTCGCGGGTGGACTCGTCCCGGATCTCGCTGTCGTGAGCGATACAGGTCTTGTCCATAATCTCGTCCTCGAAGTCAAGCGACAGCTCGGGCTGCTTCTCTTCCTTGTCCTCGGACTTATCTTCCGTGATGTGCTTTATGAGGTTGAACATGTTGCGTGAGAGTAGCTGGCTCGCGTGTATCGGCATCGCGCTCGGCACGTTCACGGGACCCACGATCTTTACCTGCTCGTGCTCGACGGTCTCACCCGGTTCCGTAAGCTCGCAGTTGCCGCTGCTCTCGGCCGCGAGGTCAACGATCACACTACCCGGCTTCAGGCTCTCGACCATATCCTTGTCCACGAGCTTGGGAGCCTTCCTGCCCGGAACGAGCGCCGTCGTTATGACAATATCCATCTCTTTCATGCGCTCGCGCAGAAGCTTCTGGTCCTCCTCCAGCTTCTCCTTCGACCAGCCTTCATCTTCCTCTTCTTCATCCTCCGAGTCTTCTTCCTCGCCCTCCACTATGTACTGGTCTCTCGGCGGCTCGGCGAAGGAGTAGAAGCCTAGAGAAGTCATGAGCTTGTTGAAGCCCTGGGGCTCGTACTCCACGAACTCGTCTTCCTCTTCGCCGTCATCTTTCTCGTCGTCCGAGTCGATAAACGATGCGCCCAGTGACTGGGCCTGTTCCTTGGTCTCGGGCCGGATGTCGTAGGCGAACACCTCCGCCCCGAGCCGGTTCATGATGGCGATGGCCTGGAGCCCGGCGACGGCCACGCCCAATACCAGGACGTTCGCCGCCTTCGTGGTCCCGGCGGCGGTGGAGAGCATGGGGACGTACTTGCCCAAAGTGTCCGCGCCTATTAAGGCGCACTTGTAGCCGGCCACGGAGCCCATCGAGGAGAGCGCGTCCATGCTCTGGGCGACGCCCGTGCGGGGGATGGCCTCGTTGGATAGCACGGTGATCCCGGCGTCGGCGAGCTTCTTGACGGTTTGCGGATGCTGGGGACCGTTCAGGAAACAGACGAGGGCCTGACCCTCGTGCATGTGACCGATCTCTTCTTCCGTAGGTCTGGCGACCTTGACGATCAAGTCGGACTCACCGTAGACCTCTTCGGCACTCTCGGCGATCTTCGCTCCGGCCTCTTCATAGTTCTCGTCCAGGTTATAGTCGCGGCCCGCGCCGGACTCCACGAGTACCTCGAAGCCCTCCTTGACGAGCTTCTCTACGGTCTCGGGTACGATACCGACCCGGTTCTCGCCTTCCGCTATCTCTTTGGGCACCCCTACTTTCACGCGGCGCATTATACAGAAAATCGCAGTTGGAGAAACGGTGTGGCGTATATGGGCGGGCCTGCTCGCCCGTTTCGACGCCTGGAAATGTTACCTATACAATGACATCCTGTAACCGTTATGTCACTTTCTACTGGTAGGCTTCGCTGTACCAACCTTGCAAAGCGCCAAAGGGGGCGGGTAAGACTATGAAAAAATACAAGCCGCAGCGGGCCGGGAAGATGGTAGTGGGCTTCATCGCCTTTCTCATGATCTTCACCGGCATCAGCTTTATCGGCTACGCGCTCTTTATCAACGGATCTCCCGTGACCGCTGCCCTGAGCGTGTGGAGGGCGACTTTCGGGGCTCCGGCCGAAGCGCCCGGCAACGCGGACATGACGCTGACCGTCCCCGCCATGAAGCGCGTACATGACCTGCCCGTCTATACTTCCGTCGCCAGCGACGAGGCGACCATGAACAAGGGCTCTCTCCACGTTCAGGGTACCGGGTTCCCATGGGAGACCGGGTCGAACGTCTACATAGCGGGACACAGGCTCGGATACGCCGGGACGGGCAGCTTCCTCGTCTTCTACGACCTCGACAAGGTCAAGAACGGCGATCAGGTAATCCTCACCGACTCCAACGGGACCCGTTACACGTATACGGTCTTCAGGGAGTTCAGGGTCTTGCCGAGCGACTACGGCGTCACGCAGCCCATACCCGGCAAGAGCGTCGTCAGCCTCCAGACCTGCACCTTACCGAACTACAACGAGCGTTTGATCGTCCAGGCCGAGCTAACGAGCGTCGCCTGATCCCCGCCCGCCAGGCTACTTTCTTGTCTTCTTGCGCCGGCGAACCTCGGCGGCGAGACGCGGGACGGGTTCGCCGTTCTTCAGATGGCTCTCGACGATCTCGGGGATGCTATCTTCCGTAAGGCCGAGGTACCACGTACCGGAAGGGTGGACGACGACGTTCGGGCCATGCTTGCAGAGGCCGAGACAGTCCACGGAATCCACCCGCACGTCTCCATTGACGCCCGCCGCGCGCAACTCGGTCTTTAGCGCCTTGCGGATATCCTTCGAGCCGCGCTTCTTGCAGTCGCTCCCCTTGCATACGAGAACGTGCGAGTCGTAGTCGCGGACCTTCGCCAAAGGTTTCTCTCTCGCCGAGACCACTGCCCCGCCCGACTCTCTTGTCTTCGCCTTCTTGGAGGCTTTCTTTCTAGAGATAGCGCGCCTCGTTCCTGGTCTACCGCCGACGAACTTTCCGGGTAAAAAGCAGTTCTCAATATCCAGAATATAACATCGGTTAGTCTGAAGATGTATCATGGTTAGTGTAAGAGTTCACGCCGTATTTTGGCGCCAGTTGGGAGGGTGGAGGTTTGGATCGGCACGGGGTAATAGACGTGGGGTCGAACACGATCCACCTGCTCGTCGGAGAGATAAAGGACGGCGGAGTGCTGCCTGTTACCGGGGAGAAGGTCTCCGCCCGGCTCGGGAACGGGGTGGAGAAGACCGGCCGGATAAAGGACGAGAGGCTGGACGTGGCGGCCAATGCGATAAGCCTCTTCGCCAAGATCTCCGACCTCAACGGCGCACCCGAGTCCGTGATACTCGCCACGAGCGCCGTGCGCGACGCCGAGAACGGCCCGGAGCTTACCAAGAGGGTCGCGGACTCCACGGGGCTCGAGATGCAGCTAATCTCCGGTGAGAAGGAAGCTGAACTTGGCTTTCGGGGGGCGGTCTCGGCGGTCGGTAAGACGTGGGAGGGACCGGCGCTCGTCGTGGACCTCGGTGGCGGCTCCGCCCAGATCATACTCGGCGAGGCGTCGAGCGGGCCGTTGATGCAGGTCTCGCTGCCGCTTGGCTCGAACCGCACGACGGAGCGCTACGTGAGCAACGATCCACCGAAGAAGAAAGAGTTAAAGGCTCTGGACGAGCACGTCAAGGAGATAGTGCCGGATTGGAGCCTGGCGTCGAAGGTGCCGGTCGTGGCGGTTGGGGGCTCGGCGCGGGCGATGCTCAAGATCACGGGCGACGACCTGACCGTGGAGCGGCTACGGAAGCTCGCCGCGGAGGTCTCGGATGAGCCGTCGTCGGTCCTCGCGAGGGATTACGGGCTCGCGCCGGAGCG
>JBBPZZ010000021.1:0-14562 GCA_038198445.1 Rubrobacterales bacterium | reverse complement strand
CGTTCTTCTTCGTCTATGGCGTTCTGGGTCGCTTCGGCGAGCGCTTCCAGGTCCTCGGAGTCGTAGACGTGCTGGACGTGCCAGCCCTGCGCCTCGAAGCGCCTGGCCTTGTCTTCGCGGTCGAAGGAGATGGCGGTCGTGCCGTCTATGGTGATGCGGTTGTCGTCGTAGAAGTAGACGAGCTTTCCGAGGGCGTTCTGTCCGGCCAGGGAGGCGGCTTCGTTCGAGACGCCCTCCATCAGGTCGCCGTCGGAGCAGATAGCGAAGATCCTGTGGTCAACGATCTCGTGCCCGATGCGGTTGTAGCGGTCGGCCAGGAACCGCTCGGCCATCGCCATTCCCACACCGTTGGCGAAGCCCTGTCCGAGCGGTCCCGTGGTCGTCTCGATACCGGGCGTCAGGAAGTGCTCGGGGTGTCCGGGCGTAATAGAGCCCGACTGGCGGAAGCGTTTGATCTGGTCCAGCGGCAGGTCGTAGCCGGTCAGGTGCAGCATCGAATAGTGCAGGATCGAAGCGTGTCCACACGAGAGGACGAAACGGTCTCTGTCTTTCCAACCGGAGTTCTCAGGATTATGGCGCATGAACTTCGTGAAGATGGTGTAAGCCAGCGGTGCCATCGCCATCGCGGTGCCGGGATGGCCGTTGCCCGCCGCCTGCACGGCGTCCATCGCCAGCGTCCGCACCGTGTCTATCGAACGTTTCGCTACCTTTGTCTCTGTCTTGAGATCCAAAATGCCTCCTGGTCTATTGGTCTTTATGAGACTCAAGCCCCGGCGCCATAAACGCCGGGGCATCCTACGCTCCTGACCCTCATCTACGCGGTGCTGCCGTGGTAGCGGCGGTCGATCTCCTCCATCTTCTCGACCTTCTTGGCCGACGACCCTCCCGCGAACTCCGACGCCAGCCAGGCATCGAGCACCGTCTTGGCCGCCTCCGGGCCTATGACCCGCTGGCCCATCGTCAGGACCTGCGCGTTATTCGACTTCCGCGCCCGCTCTGCCGAGTACACGTCGTGGCACTGGGCCGCCCGCACGCCGGGGACCTTGTTCGCCGTTATGCTCATCCCGAGACCCGTACCGCAGCACAGGATCGCCCGCTCATGCTCGCCGCGCGCGACCGCTTCCGCAACCTCGACGGCCACGTCAGGGTAATCCGCGCCTTCCTTAATCCCGTAGTCCTCGACCTCGTAGCCGAGTTCCTTGAGGCGCTCGACGAGGGTTCCTTTCAGTTCGAGTGCCGCGTCGTCTGAGCCTATCCCGATCTTCATCTCTATCTCCTCGATAGCTTGCTCTACCTACAAAAGTATCACGCTGAACGATTCCTCTAGCAGCGAGACCCTGATCGCTTCTTCAGTCTCGAAGATGATGTCCCGAAACCGTACTCTGTTTCTTACATCTCCATCACCCCGCGGGTATCGCCTTCGTTGGTGTCCTGTATCTCTTCATCACTCGGCCCAGAAGCCGCCCGGCGCGAACAGCTCTTCGACGCACTCATCAAGGATGCCGGTCTCGTTGGCGAGGTCGAGGGCGGTGTAGCGGCTGCGGATCATCTGCGCCCGCCGGTACGTCGCCTTGAAGTCTTCGCGGCTCAGCCCGATCTCATCGGGGCTCGTCGGACATCCGGCCTTTTGCAGCATCTCCCGCAACTCCGCTGCCGGCATCAACTGCTCCTTCACCTTCTCGCGCAGGTCCGGCCAGACCTCCCGGATCAACTCAAGCCGCTCGCCCAACTCGTCCTTGTTCAGGTACTTGGCGAGAGCCTGCTTGACGGCGGGATCTTCGAGCGGCGGGTTGTGGGCGGCGCGCACCTTCGCCTCGACCTCCTCCGCGGAGGGCCACTCGTTCTTGATCTTCTCGATGTCCAGATTCGTCAGATCCCGCTCCAAAATGCGCTCATAGAGAGCCGCGATGGCGATGGAGCCAACCCCGACCTTGAAGCCGTGCGAGAGCGGCGGGTTGCGGTCGCGGCCCAGACCCTCGCCCTCCCAGAGGTGGCTGAACTGGTGCTCCGCGCCGGAGGCCGTCCGCGAGGACTGGTACGACTGCATCGCCAGCCCGGACATGATGAGGCCCTCGATCAGGCCGTCCATCGTCTCCTGGTCGCCCTCGCGCAACTCTTCGGGATTCGAGATCCACCCGCGCAAGTGGTCCTGGACGAGGTCCCAGCCGTTCTGGTCGATCTTCTCGACTCCCAGAGCATCGGCGACCAGCCAGTCCGCCCCGGAAGTTACCTTGCCGAGCAAGTCAGCGTACCCGGCGGCGGTCATATCTTCCGGCGCGTTCACCAGGATGCCCACGTCGGCCAGCACCGCGCGCGGGGCCGGACAAGTCAGGGTCTGCTTGGCGCCCTCATACTCTATAGAAGCGCCGAACGCCGTGTATCCATCCATCGAGGCGGCGGTGGCGACGTTCATGTAAGGCCGCTCGCACTCGTGGGCCGCGCGCTTGGCGATGTCGTTGAGCGTCCCGGAACCGACGGCGACCGGGATCGCGTCGTGCTCGCGCAACGCCTCGATCAGGATCTCGATGTTGTCGTACTTCGCGTACAGGGGTGGATCGCTGGAGAAGACGTATGGCTCGACGGTCTCGCGTCCGGCCTCCTCGAAGATCCGCTGCACCTCCTTGCCCGCGACCTCGAACTCGTTCTCATCCGTGACGACGACCGCCTTCGCGTCCCCGAAGCTCTCGGTAAAAAGGTCGTTCACCGAAGAGAGTACGTCCGTCCCGATGGTGACGTTCTGCGTATCCGTCGCGCCCTTTAGGGCTGATTGGATCTTGTCGTCTTTCATACTTTGCCTCCGTTCACTTTCGGAGAGTGCGCCGGTTCAGTTGCGGTCATCCCACCGATCTTCCCCGGCGTTCTTCCAACTCGTGTACCCGCCCCAATGCCCGTTTAATCAGCGGGATTACTCGTCTTCATCGCCCCAACCAAGCTCCTCCCACATCTTCGGCGGTATCAACTTATCTATACGGTCGAGGACGAAGTCGGGCAGGTTCTCCTCCGACTCACCGGCGAGCATTTCCGGGGTCGTCTCGCCGGTGAACACCACGGCGGAGGGCATCCCGGCGTCGAGGGCCATCCGGATCTCGGTGTAGAGCCGGTCGCCGGTCATCACGCACTCCGCCGGGTCGAGTCCGACCATCTCCGTGATGGTCTGCAGCATGATCGGGTCCGGCTTGCCCGTGTTGACCTCGCACTTGGTCTGGGTACACGCCTCTATGGCCGCGACAATGGAGGCCGCGTCCGGTTCGCCCCGTCCACCGGGGAACGGACAGTAGCGATCCGGGTTGGTCGTAACCAGCTTCGCCCGCTGATGGAACCAGATGGCGTCGAAGGCGATCTGGAGCTTCTTGTACTCGAACGTCCGGTCGTAGGAGGCGATGACGATGTCGATCTCCTCCGGATCCTCGGACATCTTTATCCCAGCGTTTTTTAGCGAGCGCTTCAACGGCTCCTCGGCGATGGGATAGACGACCGCGTCGGGGTGGTTCTGGAGGAGCCACTGCGTCATTGTGACGACGGTATTGACGGTCTCTTCCTTCGGCGTCGGCAGACCGAGTTTCGTCAGTTTCTCGGAGTACATCTCCGGGTCTTTGGTCGGGTTGTTGGAGAGGAAGACGACTTTCCTGCCGTTGTCGCGCAGGGTTTCGATCAGGCGTTTCGCTCCAGGAAGCAACTCGTCGCCCAGGTAGATCGTGCCGTCCAGGTCGAAGACGTAGCCATCGTAGAGTCTCTCGGGGACTTTGAGGTCCGCCGTGGAGCTTTGTGTGTCTCTCTGCGCCATCGCTTCCCCTTCCTAACGTAGTGCCGGATAGTTCATGGGTTCATCTTTTCTCCGAGAGCGCTCCGCCCGCCGCCCGCAGCACGTAGAGCATCGAGACCGCGCCGGGGTCTTTATGACCGCGACTCCGTTCTCCGAGCTTCGAGGCCCGTCCACGGGTGCTGATCATGTCCGCCGTCGAGTCCGCGTCTTCCTCGGCGGCGGGAATCGCCCGCTCCCAGGCGTCGGCGGGCGAGACGCCTTCCCCGGCTGCGTCGCCGAGGGAGCGTACGAACGGGTCCAGCGTGTCGATCATGGTCTTGTCGCCGGGCCTGGCTTTGCCGAGTTCTTCCAACGTGGAGAGTGAGGCTTTCAGCGCCTCGTGCAAACCCGTGGAGCCAGGGTCTTCTTCGTCCCCGAGAGACTGTCCGATGGCCGTGATCCAGGCTCCGTACAACGCCCCTGACGCGCCTCCCGCGGCCCCCGAAAACGCCGTCCCCGCACGCATCAACACGCCTCCGGCGGTTCCCCCGCCACCGCGCGCGGCCTCTACCGCCGCCGTCATGCCGCGGACCATGCCCGCTCCGTGGTCCCCGTCACCCGCCGCCGCGTCGAGCTTGCCCAACTCGTCTTCCGCGCTCTTCAGCGAGTCCAATGCCCGTTCCAGAGCGTCGAGGGCGACCGCGCCACTCCCCGTAAACTCGCCTCCATCTTCCGACTCCGTGGTGGATGCGGGGGTGGGTGACGAGGCAGCGGCCGCGGACGTACCGTTGCCCGTTGCGTGGGGCGTCTCGATGCTGCCCTGTGAGAACGCGGGGGTCGCGGCCGGCGCGTCGTGCAACTCTTGCAGTTCATCGTCGAGCCACATCAGGGTGAGGGAGCATCCGGCCATGTCCAGAGACGTTACGAGCTCCCCGACCAGCGGGCTGTGGACCTCGACGCCGTTCTCCCCGAGGAGCCGGTTGACGTCGCGGAAGAGGACGAACAACTCCTCGTACTTGGTGCTCCCGAGCCCGTTGAGCATGACGGCTGCCTTGCTCCCGGCGCCCGCTGGCGCGTCTCCCAGCACCGCGTCCACGAGAAGCTCCGCGATACCGCTCGCCGGTAACAGCTCGGCGGTCTGGATGCCCGGCTCACCGTGGACGCCCATGCCGACTTCCATAGTGCCGGGCTCGACGGTGAACAACGGCTCGGTCCGGCCCGGCAGCGTGCATCCGGCGAAGGCTATCCCCATGCTGCGGGTGGCGGCGTTTGCCTTCTGGGCCGCCGCTTCGACGCCGTCCAGGTCGTCGCCGCGCGCGGCGCTCGCGCCCGCTACCTTGAAGACGTAGTGGTCGCCGGCGACGCCGCGCCGCTCCTCTTCCTTGCCCTTGGGCGCGGAGGCCACGTCGTCGGTGACGATGACCGTGCGGACATCCATCCCCTCGCCGCGGCAACGCACCTGGGCCATGTCGAAGTTCATCACGTCGCCGGAGTAGTTACCGTAGGACATGAGGACACCCGCGCCGCCGTCCAGCGCCTTCATGCAGCGGTAAGCCTGTTCGCCGGATGGGCTCGTGAAGATGTCCCCGATCACCGCTCCGTCGGCGAAGCCCTGGCCGACCACCCCGCAGAAAGCCGGGTAGTGTCCGGAACCGCCCCCGATCAGGACGGATACCTTCCCCTCCACGGGCGACCCGACGGCCATAACCCCCGAAGCGTCCGGCACCCGCTTCACGTACCTTCCGTAGGCCGCAAGGAACCCCTCGACCATGTCATCCTTGAACGTCGTGGGGTCGTTCAATATCACTCTCTTCAAGGCTATGTCCTTTCACCGGTAGACGGCGTTACGCTTTCCCTGCGGTACTTCTCTCTACTCACGGCATCACCGCCACCTTTATGCCCTCGCCGCCGGCGGAGGTCTCGATAGCCTTCTCGGTATCCCGGAGCGGGAAACGGTGTGTAACCATTCGCTCCGCGTCGATGCGTCCCGATTCGATCAGCCGCAGCGCAGCGTCGTAGTCGCGGCGGCGGGAATCGGAGGCTCCGGTGAGCACCAACTCGTTGTAGTGGATCAAGTTCGCCTCCACCTCGGCCCATCCGTCTCCCGCGAGCCCGGCGAAGACGTTGATCCGTCCTCCCTTGCGCGTCGCGCGAAGGGCATCGTTCACGAGTTGCGGCATCCCCACGCAGATCACGGATACATCCACCCCGAGCCCGTCCGTGTGCTCGGCGACTACTTCCCAGAGGTCTTCGCTCGTGGGGTTCACGGTTACGTGGGCGCCCAGTTCGGTGGCGAAGTTCCGGCGCGCCTCGGAGCGGTTGCTCACGATCACGGTGCGCGCCCCGGCCAAGAGCGCGAGTTGCAGATGAAAGAGTCCTATCGGCCCGGCTCCCATGATCAAAACAGCATCGTCGATCTCCACCCGGTAGTTGCCCTGGCCGTTGATGCAGCAGGCGAGCGGCTCCGCGAGCGCCAGGTACTCCGAAGGCAGGTCCTCTTCCGCCACGAAGAGGTTTCCCGCGGCTACCGCGTTCGCCGGGATGCGGACGTATTCGGCGAGTCCACCGTCCACGATGTTGCCCATGATTTTCTTGTTCAGGCACAGGTTCTCCATGCCGCGCTTGCAGTAGAAGCAGTGGAGGCACGCTATCGCCGGGGCCATCACCACCGGCGCTCCCACCTCGTAGCCCTCGACGTTGTTCCCGACTTCGGCGACGTGGCCGGCCAGTTCGTGACCGAGAACTACGGGTTGGGAGATCCCGCGAGTCTTCTCACCTCGCAGGATACGCACGTCGGTGCCGCAGACGGTGTTCGCCCCGACCTTCACGAGGACTTCGTCCGGGGAGATCTCGGGCGTCGAGACCTCCCCGACCTCAAGCCGGCCGGGGCCGTGAAACACGGCCCCGATCATGGCTTACTCCCCCGCCACAGGCGACTTGTCCACGCTCGCCTCGTGCCGGGACATGTTGTGCATGGACTCCTTCATCTGCGGATAGGTCTCCACGTAGCGGTCCACATAGAACTTATACGCCTCGTGCGCCTCCTGATTCGGCTCGATGGTGCGCTCGGTGTGGACCATCGCGTCGGCGGCGGCCTGGATGTCCTCGAAGATACCGGCCCCCACTCCCGCCAGCATCGCGGACCCGATCACCGGCCCCTCGCTCTCTTTCGTGAGGGAGACGGGAACATTGGAGACGTCGGCGTGCATCTGCATCCAAAGCTCGCTCTTGGTGGGACCGCCCGCCACGACGGCCTCTCCCGGCTGGAACCCGTGCTGGCGCATGGTGCGGTAGATATCCTCAGTGCCGTAGCAGATGCCCTCCAGGATCGCCCGGAAGATGTGGCCGGGCGTGTGTCCGAGCGAGAGACCCCAGATAGCGCCTCGCGCCAGCGGGTCCGTGTGCGGGGTGCGGTTGCCCTGGAAGTAATCGATGACGATGAGACCGTCCGAGCCGATCGGGATCTCCGCGGCCATCTCGTTGAGTACCTCGTAGACGTCCACGCCGCGCTCCTTGGCCCGCGCCGCCGCGTCCGAGGCGAACTGGTTCTTGAACCACGCGACGATGGAGCCGGTGGAGACCTGCCCGCCCTCCACGCTGTACTGACCCGGTATTATGCCGTCGGTGTACGATCCGAAGAATCCCCGACCATAGTGAGCCTCAGCGGCCTGCCCGACTATGACGTGCGACGAACCCGTGATAAGCGCCATCTTGCCCGGCTCCGTGACCCCGAGCCCCAGGGCGCCCACGAAGGCGTCCCCGCCGCCCTGCGCCACGGGCGTGCCTTCCTTTAGGCCCATCGCCTCGGCGGCTTCCTTGGTAAGACCACCGACGGCCGTACCCATGTCGAGAACCCTCTCGGGGAACTTCTCGATCACGTCTTCGAGCCCCACGGCTTCGTAGAGGCTCTCCGGCCAACCACCCGCGTCGCGGTCGTAATACGCGCGGAAGCTGGCGGTGTTGATGGATGCGGTCCACTCACCGGTGAGGCGGAACGTCAACCAGTCTATGCAATCGACGATGTGCGTTGCCTTATCGTAGGTCTCTCGCTCCTTCTCCTTCAGCCACAGCGCCTTCGAGGGCATCCACTCGGCGGAGACGGGTCCGTAGCCGTTGTACTTCAGCGCCGGGTCGCCGGTCTCCTCCACCTTGAGGGCCTGATCCGAGGCCCGCACGTCCATCCACAAGAGCGCCGGGCGGATCACCTGGTCCTGCTGGTCCATGGCTACGACCGTGCAGGTCGTCGCGTCCGTGGAGATGCCCACGATATCCTCGGGCGATACACCGCTCTGCTCCAGCGCCCCTTTCGACGCCTGTCCCAGGCTCGACCACCAATCCTCGGGGCTCTGCTCCGCCCAGCCGGAGCGCGGGAACTTGGTTCCGAACTCGACGCTGTTGAACACCACGGCGGTCCCTTCGCGGTCGAAGATACCGACCCTCGCGCCCCCCGTCCCAAAGTCAATACCCATCAGGTACTGTCCGTCAGCCATCTCTTTCCCCTTTCCGCTGCCTGGCCGTTAGGATTGCTCCTGGCCGGGCTTCCCGTCAAGACTTTCGCCGATTCTCGTGATCGTTTCGGTCTATTCTCTCTAATGCCCCTTCCCATAGCTCCAACGGGTTTCTAAACCCCGCCACCAAAGATCCTCACGTCACGGTCGCCCTCAGGGCAGCCCTCGTGGCGATTGCGAAGGCCGGCGGGTCCACGTGGGTGTCACCGGGGACCAGGAGAAGCCGCGAGAAGACGCCACACTCAATTTCACTAGTCTGTCTCCATTTCCCCGTAATCGTCGTCTGTCGCGCCGGGGTCCTTTCCTACCCCATCATTTTGCCCGGCGTGTCTGGGTCCTTTCCGTTACCCTCACATACAAGAAGCCCCGCACGAAACGTACCCAGCCTATTCAGCTAGAGGTCACGGTTCCGAACGAGGCGCTCTTTTTATCTCCGGGCCTACGCTACAGATCTATGTTCCGCATATTACATCAGTTCCTTACTTTCGAGTCAAGCGCGCCTTTCCAGAGCGCCTGGTGGCTGCTGGAGACGCCGACGGCGCCCGAGTCGAGGATCAACGACACCTCCTCCGGGCTCCTGACAAATCCCCCGGTCAGGACGGGACGGTCCAGCAGTTCGGAGTAGCCGGACGCCATACGCGGGTAAGCCAGAGCGGGGAGTATCTCCACGAACTTGGGTTTGGTCCGCTTGATGAGCTTGACGCCCCGCTCCATAGCCATCGCATCTATGGCGAAGAGTCGTTGGATCGTGATCAGGTCAGTAGAATTAGCCAGCTCTATTACGCGGCGGCTGGTTGAGATGACGCCTTCCACGTGCTCAGAGAGAAACCCGATGCCGGTCGCGTCGCCGGCGACCCCACCTATCAGGTCCGCGTTGACGAAAACCGGCGGCCGGTGCTCCTTTGTCTCGATCTTACCGGTGAGTTTGAAGATATCCCCGCCGAGCACGAAGATCGCCGGGTGGTCGCCGGAGAGAGCCTTTTCGAGTGACTCTCCTTCGGTGCGAACCGCGGGTATTACCGGGTTTGATTTAAGCTTGCGTAGTAGTTTCTCCATCCTATGTTCGACTACCCTTTGCATAGGAGGGACTTTATCATCTTTGCCTCATCCAGGCAGCGTAATTCCGCCGTTATCCGCTGTCCTAAATCTTTCGTATAGTCAGGCGCCGGAAGCGCGCGTACGCCCACAAATGGTCTTGGGATCCAGGATTGGCGCTTATTCGGTTGGGGGAAGTTCCAGGCTCATACCGGGTTTGATCTCGTTTCCCTCCAGGCCGTTTGCTTCGCGGATGGCTTCGATCTTCGGCCTGGGGTCTTCCGAGGCAGAGTAATGAGTCGCCACGATTGACCACAGGCTATCTCCAGGAGCTACGGTGTAGGAGCCAGAAGGAGACTCGGCCCCGGCGCTGGAGCCGGCGTATAGCGCCCAGCCCATGACCATCACGGCCAGCAATGCGCCCAACCGGCGGCGGCGATATGTGCGTGCGGTTTTCACCCACGGAAGATACTCGAAGACTCACTAATTCCAACGGTCTATTACCTCCTGCCGGGTGCATTTCTCGAAGTGGTGAGTCGATCGTCGCCAGTCTGGCGCGGCGCCCCAAATTCTCCTGTAATATCGAATAGAGGAGGTGACGATGGAGAACGGGATTCGGCATGTGGCGGTTGCGTGCCAGGGCGGCGGCAGTCACACGGCTTTTACCTCCGGGGTGCTCAAGAAGCTCCTTACGGAGAAGCAGGACAATTACGAGGTCGTGGCGTTGAGCGGCGCCTCGGGTGGCGCCATCTGCGCGCTTCTATCCTGGTACGCGCTCCTCACGGACGGAGCCGACAAGGCCGTCGAGTTATTGGACTCTTTCTGGATGGAGAACTCGGCCAACTCGTATTGGGACATGGTCCTGAACGACCTGTTTGTCGAATCCAGCCGGCTGCAAGGGAGCGTCGCCATACCCGAGATCAGCCCGTACCTCTATCCCTCCGTGGCCCAGAACCGCCTGCGTACGATGCTAGAAGACCACGTCGATTTCGAGAGGCTGGAGGATCTCGTAAAGCCTTCCAGCCCGAGGTTGCTCGTCAGCGCCGTCGACGTCCTCTCCGGGAAGTTCAAAGTCTTCAGGGACGCCGAGGTCAGCGTCGAGGCAATCCTGGCCTCGGCCGCCATCCCAAGTTTGTTCCGTGCCGTGCGAATCGGCGACGGGGTGTACTGGGATGGTCTGTTCTCTCAGAACCCGCCCGTGAGGGAGTTCGTGGCGGATCGTCCGGTTGAGGAGAAGCCCGACGAGATCTGGATCGTGCAGATAAACCCGGAGAGGAGGGAGCAAGAGCCAACGTCCGTCATAGACATAATGGACCGGCGTAACGAGCTCTCAGGCAACCTCTCGCTAAACCAGGAGATACGCTTCATCGAGAAGATAAACGACCTGCTCGTCCGCCTTCCCAAGAACCACTACAAACCCATCGAGGTGCGGCGGATCGAAATGCTTCGCCCCCTGGACGCCGCCTCCAAGTTGGACCGCCGCCCGTCGTTCATTCAGGAGATGATGGCCTACGGTGAGGAACAGGCCGAGAACTTCTTAAGGGAGCTGCCGGACCAGGATTCGAACCTGGACTAAGTGATTCAGAGTCACTCGTGCTGCCGTTACACCATCCGGCAATGCAACGGCGAGTATTGTAACTCTTTATCGACAGGGCGTCGAGTTTTAGCCAGTGGGCTCGGCTATTCCGCCGCTCTCCATCGAGCGCAGAATGTTTATTCGATCTTCTATGGGCGGGTGGGTGGAGAAGAGTCCTTTCGAGCGTTTCTCGAACTTCTTTATGGGATTGGCGATGTAGAGATGGGCGGTCGCGCGGTTGGCGACCTCCAGGACTTCCCGGTCGCCAGAGATCTTCTGCAGGGCGTCGGCGAGCGCGGCGGGGTTGCGAGTCATCTGTACGGCCGTGGCGTCAGCGAGGTACTCGCGCTGGCGGCTGATGGAGAGCTGAAGTAGGCGGGCGAAGATCGGGGCGATAATCGCGAATAAGATCGCTACGACCATCATGATCAATTGTACCTGGCCGCCTCCTCCGCCGCGGCGGTTTCCGCCCCTGCCACCCCCGAACCAGAGGCTACGTAGGAAGAAGTCGGAGATGAGCACCGTCGTACCGACGAGGATGCCGACGAGCATCGAGTAGCGGATGTCGAAGTTCCCGACGTGGGCCATCTCGTGCGCTACTACGCCCTGCAATTCGTCGCGATCGAGCTTGTCTAGGAGACCTTTCGTCACGGCGACGACGGCGTGTTCGGGGTCGCGGCCGGTGGCGAAGGCGTTCGGGGCGGTGTCGTCGATTATGTAGACCTTCGGCATCGGGAGGCCGGAGGCTATCGTCATCTCCTCGACCACGTTGAAGAGGACGGGTGCGTCTTCGTGCGTGATCTCCTTCGCCCGCGACGCGGCGAGCATTATGCCCGCGCCGCCGTAGTAGGAGATGAGGCCGGAGACGATTCCGGCGACGAGGGCGAGGGCGAGACCAAACAGAGCACCGACCGGGTCCCCGATCCAGGCGTACCCGACGATGTAGCCGAAGACGACCACGAAGAAGAGGAAGCCCGCGATCAGTAGCAGGCTATTGCGCCGGTTGGCGGCGATTCGGTCCCGGAAAGTTCCCTGATCCATGCGTCCTTCAGTCGTAGGAGACCGTCACGGACTCCCGCTCGGGGCCGACGGCCTCGAAGTATTCCTTCTCCGTGAAGCCCATCGCGCGGGAGAAGATGACAGCCGGGAAGCTCTGAATCTTGGTGTTGTAGCTCTGCACGGAGTCGTTGTAGTGCTGCCTCGCGAAGGAGATCTTGTTCTCCGTGGAAGACAACTCCTCCTGGAAGTCCAGCATCACCGTGTTCGACTTCAGGTCCGGGTAGTTCTCCGCCACCGCGAACAGGTTCCCGATAGCCCCGGAGAGCCGGGCCTCCGACTGCGCCTGCGCCCCCGGAGATTGCGGCTGCATCGCCTGCGAGCGGGCCTGTGTGATCTGGGTCAGGACCTCCTGCTCCTGGCGGAAATACTTCTTCACGCCTTCGAGGAGGTTCGGGATCAGGTCGTATCGTCGCTTTAGCTGAACGTCTATCTGCCGGTACGATTCCTCGGTCTCGTTGCGTCGCCGCACCAACCCGTTGTAGACGGAGATAGCGTAGATCACGAGCACAACGAAGATCAGGACGAGAATTATGATCAGGATAGTGCCCAAGGGAAACCTCCACGGCTAGGCGAATTGTCACCGGCTATTATATCCTCACCGGACCGGATCAAGGAGAATCCTCTGCACGAATACGACCCTCTCGCCGACCTCTACGATCTGGAATACGTCCATACCTACGATCTACGCTTCTGGCTCGCGCTCGCCGGGCGCGAACCCGGCCCGGTAGTCGAATGGGGCGCCGGCACCGGACGCATCGCCATCCCCCTCGCCGACGCGGGCCACGAAGTAACCGCCGTCGAAGTCTCCGGGGGGATGGTCGGACAAGGCCGCGAGAAGAGCAGCGCCGCCGGGTGGACCGTCGGCGACATGCGGAGCGCGAAGCTCGGTCGGGGCTACGGGCTCGCAATCTGCGCGTTTAACTCGTTCCTATGCCTGCCCTCGATGGAAGACGCGCTGGATTTTCTGCGTAACGCACGAGAGCATCTGGAGCCGGGCGGGCTGTTGGGCATCGAGGTCTCCGCTTTCTCGCCGGAGGAGTTGCTCGACCCTCCCGGTGGCCCGGAGCTGCAGCACGACTTTACCCGCAGTTTGCCGGACGGTCGGCTCGACCGCTTCAGCGTTACACGTCACGATGCGGCATCGCGGATCATGGAGATGAGCCTGATCTACGAGATACACAGAACCGGCGACGGACTACAGGATAGACGAGCACACGAACTGAAGATCCGGATCTTCGATCGCACGGAACTGGAGTCGATGCTGAAGTCCTCCGGCTTTGAGGTCGAGGCAGTCTATGGCGGGTTCGACGGCGGGCCGTTCACCTCAACGAGCGACCACCTTATCGTGCTCGCCAGGAACCCGGTCGTCCGCTAACTCGCGATAGCGGCAGCTGGTGACGAAGCACCGGGAGTCTCACAACCCGCCGTCCTTTATGTCATCCACGCCGGTGAGCCTGAGTGATACATAGGAGATCACCCGCGAACCCCCGAGCCAGGCAGCGGCCACGGTCATCGCGCCCACGAAGATGAGCGCCACGGAACTGACGTGCCCCCCGACAACGCCCTTTATCCCATCCCACGCCATCACTCCGCCTAGAAGCAAGAGGCCCGCGAATAAGAGGTACAGGAAACCAACGATTACGACACTCAGGAGACCCTTTATCACCTTCCAGATCACCTTCACGAATGTCCCGATCACCGAAGGCTTCCGGCTCAGAACCCGCCGTAAGGGCTTGAGATGGGCTCTCGCCCGGTCATCTTCTTTATGAGGCGCGGAAAGAAAATGAACCACAATATTCCCGGTAGCAACAGGATCACCCCAGCTACCGGGTGCGCCAGCTCGGAGGCCTGCCCCGGTCCGAGGCTGTTCCACGTGAATGCCACCCCAAGTCCCACAAGCCCGGCTGTGATCATGTAGTAGACCATGGAGAGCACGAAGAGCACGACCCCGCGCCTTATCGCCCTCGTGATCCGCAGTGCGGTACGCGCCGGCGTGCTCCCGGAGTCCGTGATTCCGCCCGTCGCCCCGCCTGCCTCCTCATGCGGTTGAAATTCGGCCAGAAGCCGCTGGGCCGTTGGGTTCAGGTGGGGTTTGATCTCCGCGAGCATCCGCCGCTCCGAGATCGGCAAGCCAACGAGAGATACGTTGATCGCCGCGCCGGTAAAGTACTTGCGGTTTATTCGCATGATGAAACGCTTCACGGGGTTTTGTCGCTCCAGGAGCTTCTCTTCATTTTTGACCTGGATCGTCAAGATCGTCATGTTGGGGTGCGCTTCGAAGGCTCCAGGCACCACGGACTCTACCTCCTCCCACGGCACGAAGCCCGCGCCCACGGCGGAAGTCCTGTCGACAAACCCCTCGGGACCCATCTCGAAGACGGGCCGCCGGAAGAAAAGGAGACGCCCCAGGTAAAAGATCACCCCGTAGCCGAAAAGCAAGAGGCCCGCAAGAGCGACGATCAAGATCGGCAAGGTGAGTAGCCGCGCAAGGACGAGCAACACTTAGACGAGTGATGCATAACTTCTCAAACCAAAAGATCCGCCAGATGACGCAGAGGCCGACCGAGCTGGACGTTGAGATGCTGCCCGCAGGTGTAAGCTGCGATCTTGGCCGCCAGACGGGTCAGCAACCCCTGAAGGGT